>RBWT01000072.1 GCA_004010275.1 Streptomyces huasconensis | reverse complement strand
ACCCCCGGCCCACACCCCGCCCCCCCAAGAGAGGCCCTCCATGGACCTGGTGATCCGGAGACGCCCGCGTCATCGACGGCACCGGAGGTGCCTCCTACCGCGCCGACATCGCCGTACACGACGGCCGGATCACCGAGATCCACCGCCGGCACGGGCACAGGCACGGGCACACCCACACCCCCCGCCCCACCGCCAAGACAATCCTGGACGCCGAGGGCCTCGCCCTCGCCCCCGGCTTCATCGACATGCACGCGCACAGCGACCTCGCCCTGCTCCGCGACCCCGAGCACACCGCGAAGGCGGCCCAAGGCGTCACCCTGGAGGTCATCGGCCAGGACGGCCTGAGCTACGCCCCGGTGGACGACCGCACCCTCGCCCAGGTCCGCCAGGCCATCACCGGCTGGAACGGTGACGGCGGCGACAACGACTTCGACTGGCGCACGGTCGGCGAGTACCTGGACCGCCTGGACCATGCGCACGGCGGCCACGGCATCGCCGTGAACGCCGCGTACCTCATCCCCCAGGGCACCGTCCGCATGTACGCGATGGGCTGGGACGACCGCCCCGCGACCCCCGCCGAACTGGACCGCATGCGGCAGCTCGTGGCGGACGGGATGCGGGAGGGCGCCGTCGGCATGTCGTCGGGCCTCACCTACACCCCCGGCATGTACGCCGACGACTCCGAACTGACCCAGCTGTGCAGGGTCGTCGCCGCGCACGGCGGCTACTACTGCCCGCACCACCGCAGTTACGGCGCCGGCGCGCTCCAGGCATACGAGGAGATGGTGCGCCTCACGCGCTCCGCGGAGTGCCCTCTCCACCTCGCCCACGCCACGATGAACTTCGGCGTCAACAAGGGCAAGGCCCCGGACCTGCTGGCTCTCCTCGACGACGCTCTCGCGGGCGGCGCGGACATCACCCTGGACACGTATCCGTACACCCCGGGCTGCACCACGCTCGTGGCGATGCTGCCGAGTTGGGCGAGCGAAGGAGGGCCGGACGCGATCCTCGCGCGCCTGAGGGACGACGCGGCCGCCGAGAAGATCCGCCACCACATGGAGGTCATCGGCGCCGACGGCTGTCACGGCGTACCCATCGAGTGGGACACCATCGAGATCTCCGGGGTGAGCGACCCGGGGCTGGTCTCGTACGTGGGCAAGACGATCGCCCGTTCCGCGGCCCAGCGCGGCGAGGAGCCGTGGGTCACCGCCCGGCGCCTGCTCGTCGACGACAGGCTCGGCTCGACGATCCTCCAGCACGTGGGCCACGAGGAGAACGTCCGGGCGATCATGCGCCACCGCGTGCACACGGGCGGCAGCGACGGCATCCTGCAGGGCTTCAAGCCGCATCCGCGCGCGTACGGCACGTTCCCGCAGTATCTCGGGCGCTACGCGCGGGAGTTGGGTGTGCTGTCCCTGGAGGAGACCGTGGCCCACCTGACGTCGCGCCCCGCCGCCCGCCTCCGACTCCCCGACCGGGGACTCGTACGCGAGGGCTACCGCGCCGATCTGGTCCTGTTCGACCCGGAGACCGTCGCGGCGGGGTCCACGTTCGAGGCGCCGCGCACGCTTCCCGTCGGTATTCCGCACGTCCTGATCGACGGGCGGTTCGTGATGCGGGACGGCCGGCGCACGGACGTCCTCGCGGGACGCGCCATACGCCGGACGCCGTGACGGTCCTGCCCGGGTCAGACGAGGGTCGTCGGCCAGGCCTGCGGTACGGCCTGCTCGGCGGCGGGCGCGGGTTCGGGCGCGGGCGCGGCGCGGCAGGTGAAGCCGAGGCCGGAGAGCGCCCGGGTCACCTCCTGCGCCGAGAAGTCGCGGCGGTCCTGGCGCGTGATGACTTCCCCGACCTGCTTGACGGGGTAGTGGCGGCGGCCGATGATCACGGACTCACCGGTGACGGGTTCGGGCTTGATGCCCTTCATGGCCTGCTCGACCTCGTTCTTGAACAGGTCGAAGGGGAAGCGGGCGATGACGCAGCGCATGGTGCCTCACAGGGAGCGGGGAGGGAGCGGGAGCGGGAAAGAACGAGAGGGAAAGACAAGAGACCGCCGACCGTAAGCGTGTCCGAGCCCGAGCCAGGGCCCGGGCCCCCCACGGCGGCCGGACGCGAGTCCAAGTCGGGGTCCTGCACAGCGGCTGGACGCGAGTCCGGGCCCGGCACGGCACGGCAGCCGGACGCGAGTCCGAGCCCAGGCCCTGCACGGCGACCGGAAGCAAGTCCGAGTCCGGGTAGGGGCCCTGCACAGCGGCCGGAACCGATACCGGGTCCAGGCCCGGCACAGCGCAAGGAAGCGGGCCAGGCCAGGCCCACCCCCCTCACGCTGCCGTACCCTGCCCCTCCCCACCCCGCGCACGGCCGCGTACGCACGGCGGGGCGCGGCCGTCACGAGGGCGTCGCCCCCGGGCGGGCGCACCGCGGCGGGAGCTTTCCTTCGGCGGGGCGGCGATGGTCACCGGCACGCCGGAGGGGGCCTTGGCCCCGGTGATGCGGTCAGCTCCGCCTCGCCGGACCGCACCTGCGCGGTCTGCGGCGTGATGCCGGCGGCGGCCATCAGGCGGCTCATGTCGCGGCGCTGCGCGGAGGTGACGAGGGTGACGACGCTGCCGGAGCCACCGGCGCGGGCGGTGCGGCCGCCGCGGTGGAGGTAGTCCTTGTGGTCGGCGGGCGGGTCGACGTTGACGACGAGGTCGAGGTCGTCGACGTGGATGCCGCGCGCCGCGACGTTCGTGGCGACGAGCGCCGTGACCTGCCCGGACTTGAACTGGGCGAGCGTACGCGTGCGTTGGGGCTGTGACTTGCCCCCGTGCAGGGCGGCGGCCCGCACCCCGCTCTGGAGCAGGTGCGTGGTGAGCTTGTCGACCGCGTGCTTGGTGTCCAGGAAGAGGATCACGCGTCCGTCGCGGGCGGCGATCTCCGTCGTGGTGGCGTACTTGTCGCCGCCGTGGATGTGGAGCACATGGTGCTCCATCGTGGTGACCGCGCCGGCCGAGGGGTCGACCGAGTGGACGACCGGGTCGCTGAGGTAGCGCCGGACGAGGAGGTCGACGTTGCGGTCCAGGGTGGCGGAGAACAGCATCCGCTGGCCGCCGGCCTGCACCTGGTCGAGAAGTTCGGTGACCTGCGGCAGGAAGCCCATGTCGGCCATCTGGTCGGCCTCGTCGAGGACGGTGACGGCGACCTGGTCGAGCCGGCAGTCGCGGCGCTCGATGAGGTCCTTGAGCCGGCCGGGGGTCGCGACGACGACCTCGGCGCCGGAACGCAGCGCACCGGCCTGCCGTCCGATCGACATGCCGCCGACAACCGTGGCCATCCGCAGCCGGACCGCCTTGGCGTACGGGGTGAGGGCGTCGGTCACCTGCTGGGCCAGCTCGCGGGTGGGGACGAGGATCAGGGCGAGGGGGCTTCGGGGGCTCGGCGCGCTGCCCGGCCGGTGCGGGCGAGCACGGCGAGGCCGAAGGCGAGGGTCTTGCCGGAGCCGGTGCGCCCGCGGCCGAGGACGTCACGGCCCGCGAGGGAGTTGGGCAGCGTGGCCGCCTGGATCGGGAAGGGCGCGGTGACGCCGAGGCGGGTCAGGGTCTGCACCACGCCGTCCGGCAGGCCGACCGCGGCGAAGTCCTCGACGGGCGGCAGGGCCGGGGTGACGGTGACCGGGAGGGCGAACTCTCCCTGGAGCGCGGCGGGGCGGCGCGAGGGCCCCTTGGAGTAGGAGCGGGCGCCACCGGAGCGCGGGCCGCCGCCGGAGCGGGAGCCCTCCGAGCCGCGGAAGCCGCCGGAGGAGCGGGGGCCACCCGCGTGTCGGCCGTTCGTACGTGTTGCGCGGTTCATGGAGAACCTTCCTCGATGCGGCGCGTATCGAGGAATTCTTGGCAGCACTGAACTCAGTGCCCAGAATTGCAGGAACGGCCGGGGAAAAATGAAACAAAATTCCGGCCGCCGGAATATTTCCGTGACCGGCCGGTCAAGAGAGACGGACGGGCTCCGGGTGGATTCACCGGACTTCCGTCGTCGTCATGTGTCGCCACGTGTCGTCACGTGTCGGACATTCGGGGGAATCGCGTTCGTTCCCCGGAAACAGCACGAGCTGGGGCCCGCACCCAAGGTGCGGGCCCCAGCTACGAAGTGCGCGTCAGCGTCAGGCGGGAACGATGTTCTCGGCCTGCGGGCCCTTCTGGCCCTGCGTGACGTCGAAGGTCACCTTCTGGCCTTCCTGGAGCTCACGGAAGCCCTGGGTGGCGATGTTCGAGTAGTGAGCGAAGACGTCGGCGCCGCCGCCCTCCTGCTCGATGAAGCCGAAGCCCTTTTCCGCGTTGAACCACTTCACGGTGCCAGTAGCCATGTCATATCTCCTTCGGGGCAGTGCCCGTGGAATCCACACTGTGCGAACTCCGCGTCGCCGCGATGATTACCCCGTCCGGAATGACCCGGCAATACAAAGTGCCCCGCCGACACATAACGCCGACTGAGCACTTGAAGTCTCTGGGAACCACAACTGCAACTGATATCGACAGTAGCACGCCCTCGCCGACGGCGCAGGGCTTTCCTTAGCGTTCCACCGGTCGGCGGATAAACCCTCATGGCGCATCGTTCGAAATTCTGCATTTGCCGTCACAGATATCCGGTGACGGCGCCCTCAGGACGACGGCGCCCCCTCGGCCTTGGCGGCGCGCAGCTGCTCGTTGATGCGCTGGGCCTCCTCGAGCTGGTCCTCCAGGATGACGATGCGGCAGGCGGCCTCGATCGGCGTGCCCTGGTCGACGAGTTCGCGGGCGCGCGCGGCGATGCGCAGCTGATAACGCGAGTAGCGGCGGTGGCCGCCCTCGGAGCGCAGCGGGGTGATCAGCCGGGCCTCGCCGACGGCCCGCAGGAAGCCGGGCGTGGCGCCGATCATCTCGGCGGCGCGGCCCATCGTGTACGCGGGATAGTCGTCGTCATCGAACCGGTCGGGGCCCTGCGTGAGGGTCTCTGGAGGCATTTGCACCTTTTCTGGAACGCGTCGAGGGGCCTGGTGCCGTACGGCACCAGGCCCCGAGGGGTTTCAACACCATCTACCGGCCCTGTGCGCCGGCTCTCTGTGTCCGCACGGCCGCCTCGCTGGGCGGGGGTGCGGGGATCGTGAATGCGTGACCGGGGACCACCTTCCAATCCGGGGCCTGCGGTACCCGGGCGATGCCATGCCTCGTCCGGGCGATCCTGATGGCGTCCACTCCCTTCCTGCACTTTCTTGCAATGTCTGTGACTACATCAGGAACTCTAACAACGGCGGTTACGCATGTCTACTCCCGTCGCGATAGATTTTCGGGAGCGGAGGAAGAGGTATCCGAGGACCCACGCGCCCCCTCCCATCGGTAGGCTGACCAGTCATGTCGAAGCCTGACGAACTGCTCGTCGACATCGCCGCCCTGGTGGAGTCCGAGCGCAGCAATCAGATGTCCCTCACCGTGGTCGTGGCCGGTGCCGTCATCACCGGACGACTGGCCCCCGAAGCCCTGTGGCGGCGGCGTGTCGCCGAAGTCCTCAAGGACTCCGCCCAGCTGAGTCCGTTCGCCGCCGTCTTCGAGACCGACGAGGCGCCCGACGACCCGCCGCGGACCACCGCGCCCACCCACCTCCACTTCCACCTGGCCCGCATCCTCCAGGGCTCCCTGGGCCTGCCGGAGACGGGCGGGATGTACCGCATCGCCCTCCAGGACGTGAGCGCCTGGAGCGTCGGCGACCTCAGCTACTCCGACAACTGACCCGCGCCGGGCTCAGGTCTGGTTCCGCGCCCCGGCCCGGAACCAGACCTGAGTCCGGCCTTGTCAATTTTCCTCCTTCGAGCTATATAGAAATCCGTAGGGCATCGCACCCAGCACCTGACGAAGGGAGTGACCCGTGATGCTCATGCGTACCGACCCGTTCCGTGAGGTCGACCGCCTCGCCCAGCAGGTCTTCAACAGCGCCCGTCCGGCCGGCATGCAGATGGACGCCTACCGCCAGGGCGACGAGTTCGTCGTCCACTTCGATCTGCCGGGCGTCGACCCCGAATCGATCGACCTGGACGTGGAACGCCACGTGCTGAACGTCCGTGCCGAGCGCCGCTCCCCCGCCCCCGAGGGCGTGGAACTGATCGCGGGCGAGCGCCCCACCGGCACCTTCTCCCGCCAGCTGTTCCTGGGCGACACCCTGGACACCGAGCGGATCGAGGCCTCGTACGAAGCGGGTGTCCTGACGCTGCGGATTCCGGTGGCCGAGCAGGCCAAGCCGCGCAAGATCCAGATCAGCGGCGGCGACAGCGGGCGCCGGCAGATCAGCGGCTGACCCGGCCGGCGCGCGGGCCGCGGCGCGGGGAGCGCCGCCGTCGACAAGAGAAGACGGACAAGAGAAGACGGAGGAAAACGCACGATGAGATGGAGCGAACTCATCGAGGCGGTCAAGGAATTCGGCCAGTACGCCACCGCCGCGGAGGCGGAGCGCGTGACGCGCACCGTCCTGTCCGCCCTCGGCGGCCATGTCGTCGGGGACGAACGCGTCGAACTGGCGGCCAAGCTACCGGTCGAGGCGGCGAGGCTGATCGCGGACCAGGTGCCCGTGGCGCGGCAGCTCACGGCCGCCGAGTTCGTCGAGAGCGTGGCGCTGCGCCTGGACGGTGCCACGCCGGCCACCGCTCGATGGGACGTCAGCTCCGTCCTCACAGCCCTGGCACAGGCGGTCGACGGGCAGCTCGTGGACCGCCTGCTGGGCCTGTTGCCGCCGGGGTACGCCCTGTTGTTCGGCAGGGCCGAGCTGGCGCAGGCGGCTGAGGCGGGCCGCGCGGGTGCCGTCCCCGGATCTCGGGGCCGAGGTGCGGGGGCGGCACCCGCGGCGGCGTCGGCCGCCTACCGGCCGCGGGCCGGCTTCGGCAGGGTGCAGCCCGCCCGGCCGAGGTCGATCTTGTTGCCGGTGCCCACGCACGGCACGAGGGTGTAGGTCTGCTGCCCGTAGTTGATGCCTTCGCGCACGGTGACCCTGCCGCTCTCGTCGACCTCGCAGGGGTTGTTGTCCGTGCAGCGGCCGCCGCGCTCGTTGCCGGTGTTGTTGACGGCGACAACCTTGCCGGTCGCGTCGTCGATCACCGGGGCGCCCGAGGTGCCGCCGATCGTCTTGCAGGCCGAGGTGTAGCGGACCGAGTCCTTCCAGGTCCAGCTCCCCTCCTTGAGGCGGTACGCGAAGCCGTCGATGCCGCACTTGTACAGCTTCTTCCAGAACCCGGAGGCGACCGTGACCGCCCGGCCCTGCGCGGGCCGGGCCGTGTTCAGTTCCAGCGCCTTGATCCCGTACTTGGTCTCGATGTCTCGGTAGGTGGTGGTGAGTTCGTAGACCGACATGTCCGTGTCGGTCATGGTCGCGTACGCGATCTTGCTCGCCCGGAGCGTGGCGAGGCTGCCGCCGGAGGCGTTGAGGAGCGTGAAGCGGCGCGTCGAGGGCTTGTCGACGACGACCTCGCCGGGGGCGGGGAAGCCGCTCTCCAGGCAGTGGCCGTTGGACAGGACGAGGGCCGGGTCGCCGGGCTGCGAGCCGGGGACGCGTACGACGGAGCCGGAACAGTTGTCGAGCGCCACGGTCCCGGCGAGGTCGACCGCCTTGACCGAGGGCGGCGCGGCCCGTTCGGCACCGGCGGCCGTCGCGGGCGCGGCCGTCGCCGCGCAGAGCAGGACGGTGAGGCCCGTGCCGACGAGAGGCTTGTTCATGTGGGGGTCCCCTCTGGATGACTGGATGACCGAAGGTCCTTCGGTTTTGTCATGCGCATTGTTGGGTCCCCCGGCGCCGGGGACAAGAGCGCGCCCCGCGCCAGGCGCTCGGGGATATTCGCCCGGCCACCGCCGCGACACCCCGTAAGCTCGCCGCCATGCAGGTCATCCAGTCGACGAAGCTCGCCAATGTCTGTTACGAGATCCGGGGCCCCGTCCTTGAGGAGGCGATGCGGCTGGAAGCGGCCGGTCACCGCATCCTCAAGCTCAACACCGGCAACCCGGCCGCCTTCGGCTTCGAGTGCCCCCCGGAGATCCTGGAGGACATCCTCCGCAACGTCGGCTCCGCGCACGGCTACGGCGACGCGAAGGGCCTGCTCGCCGCCCGCCGCGCCGTGGTCATGCACAACCAGACCCTCGGCATCGAGACCGACGTCGAGCACGTCTTCATCGGCAACGGCGTCTCCGAGCTGATCGTGATGGCCATGCAGGCCCTGCTCGACGACGGCGACGAGGTCCTCGTACCGGCGCCCGACTACCCCCTGTGGACCGCGGCCGTGTCCCTGTCCGGCGGCACCGCCGTGCACTACCGCTGCGACGAGCAGGCCGACTGGATGCCGGACCTCGCCGACATCGAGCGCAAGGTGACCGACCGCACCAAGGCGATCGTCATCATCAACCCGAACAATCCGACCGGCGCGGTCTACAGCGACGAGATGCTGCGCGGCCTGACCGACATCGCGCGCCGCCACAACCTGCTGGTCTGCTCGGACGAGATCTACGACAAGATCCTCTATGACGGCGTGACGCACACCCCGACCGCCGCCATCGCCCCGGACCTGCTCACCCTCACCTTCAACGGCATGTCGAAGGCGTACCGCGTGGCGGGCTACCGCGTCGGCTGGATGGCGGTCTCGGGCCCGAAGGCGCACGCGTCCTCGTACATCGAGGGGCTGACGATCCTCGCGAACATGCGGCTGTGCGCGAACATGCCGGGCCAGCACGGCGTCGTCGCGGCGCTGAGCGGGCGGCAGACGATCAACGACCTGGTGCTGCCGGGCGGACGGCTCCTGGAGCAGCGCGACACCGCGTACGACCTGCTGACGCAGATCCCCGGGGTGAGCTGTGTGAAGCCGAAGGGGTCGCTGTACCTCTTCCCGCGGCTCGATCCGAAGGTCTTCAAGATCAAGGACGACCGGCAGATGGTCCTCGACCTGCTGCGCGCCGAGAAGATCATGGTGGTGCACGGTACGGGCTTCAACTGGCCGGAGCCGGACCACTTCCGGGTCGTGACGCTGCCCACGGCGACCGATCTCGCGGAGGCGGTCAGGCGGATCGGGACCTTCCTGGACGGCTACAGCCAGCCCTGACACCGGCGCCCGGCGGCCTCCCGGACACCGCTCAACTTTAGACGGAATCTAAGATAGGATGGTCCCCATACCGCTTGGAGGCCACCCATGTACGAACCGATCCGCACCAAGTCGGTCCACTCGATGGCCGACGACGCGGACTTTCCGCACCGCTCCCGCGAGGAGGAGCTGGACATCCAGCTCGCCGGGCACCTCGCGGCGCTCCTCGCCGTCACCGACGAGCTGCGCGCCCTCGCCCCCGCCGCCGGCCTGGACACCGCCGCCGAGCGGCTGGCGTCCGAGGTGGCGCGGCTGCGCGGCGGCGCCCAGCCGGCGCGCTCGTCGGTCGCCACCGCGATCCACGAACCGCACCTGACCGCCCTGCCTCCAGCGCGCGCACGCCCTCGCGGGGAGCGCCCTGGTCGTGGCGGCCTCCCGCGCCGACACCGCGGCGGCCATCCTGGCCGCCGAGCGCATGGACGCCCACGCGGACGCCACGCGCCTGGTCGGCGCTCCTGATCGGCCCCGGTCCGCGGCCGGTGAGGCCGCGACGGGTGCCACCAACGCCCCGCCTAGGCGGTGATCCTCACCGTGGCCTGGGCGGACGAACCGCCGTGCCGGGCGTCGTACTCACAACTCACGCCGTAAAAAGCCCTGCCCGGCTGCCCGGCAGGACGCGGACGTCGCGCCGTCGGCGTCTGCCGATCGGCCAGTGATCCTCACCGCGGGCCCGGGCGGACGAACCGCCGTGCCGCGCTCGCCCGCACAGGTCGCGCCGAAAGAACCCTGCCCGGCAGGACGCGCGGACGGCGCCCGCCTTGAGCGGGCTCGGTCCGCGGCCAGCGAGGCCGCGGACCGGGGGCGCCCGCTCCGTGCCTAACCGGTGATTCTCACCGTGGCCTGGGCGGAGGAGCCCTCGTGCAGGGCGTCGCCCTCGTAGCTCACCGCGTAGAGCGTCCTGCCCCGCTTGCTCGGCAGGTCCTTGATCCGGAACGTGCCGTCGGCCGCGACCGTCGCCGACGTCAGCTCGCCCGTCGTGCCGAACCGGTCGGTCCGCGTCACCTTCAGGCTGATCCCGGACGGCAGCGCACGCCCCTGTCCGGTCAGCTTGCCGGTTATCTCCACGCCGCCCGCGCGGGTGGCCTCCGCGGGCGCCGTCAGCGCGATCGACGTCGGCGCCTTCGCCACGTCGACGGTGGCGGTGACGTCCTCGGCCGGGCGGTGCGTGACATCACCGAGGAAACGCAGGGTGTACGTGACCTCGCCCGTCCGGTCCGGTACGTCGAGGACGGTGAAGCTGCCGTCGGCCGCGACCTTGGCGGCCGCCGTCTCCTGCGTGCCGTCGGCGTCCTTGCGGACCGCGGTGACCTTCACGGGCTCGGCGGGCGCGGGCCCGTCCAGCTCCAGCCTGCCGCGGATGCCGAGCGGTTCACCGACGACGGCCTTGGTGGGCGTGGTGGTGAGCCCGCCCGTGAAGCGGGAGTCGTACTGCTTGGCGGGCGGCTGGACGACGTGCAGCCAGTGGCCGCCCCTGCTGTCCGCGGTCACCGCGAAGAGCCGTGAGCCGTCCTTGGTCCAGGCGAGGCCCTGCGGCACGACCCGCGCGCCGTCGAGCTCCCCTTCGAAGGCGAACTCCATGGCCGTGGTGCCGTTCGCCGGGTCGGCGGGCTGGATCAGCAGGTCCGGTGTGCTGCCGGCGGCCGCGGCGCCCCGCGCCACGTAGGTGCCGTCGCCGCTGAAGGCCACCGCCGAGGCCTTCGCGCCCTCCGGCAGCGGCTGGTAGCCGGCCGGGGCGTCGGTCAGATCGTCCGGCCGCGAGCAGGCGCGTGCCGTACGCCGCGTCGGCGACGGCGATCCGCTTGCCGTCGGCGCTCTGGGCGATGTCCTTCAGGTCGAGCGCGCCCTTGCCCTCGGCGTCCGCGAACCGCCGCGAGGGGCCGCGCACCAGGTTCTCGCCGCTCGCGTCGAAGGTGGTGAGGAACGCGTCGGCCTCCGCGCCCGCGCCCGCCTGGCCCATGACGAGCCGGTCCGGCGCCTCGGGGCCCGCCTCCAGCTTCAGCCGTCCCCGGCTCTCCCAGCCGGTGGGGGCGGCGGTGGTGCCGTCGACCCCGTACAGGAGCGCCCAGTTGTCCGGCCGGTCGCAGGACGGGTCGTTGTACGGCGTCTCCGTGAACCACGTCCTGCCGCCCGCCACGGCCACGTCGCGGCCGCACATGACGTTGTACGGCGTGTACGAGATGCCGTTCCTGGCCTGCGTCGACGTGTCGAACTTCAGGATGCCGTCGGCCTGCGACACGTGCAGCGTCGCGCCGTCCGCGCTGAGCGCCATGCCGGACGCCGGCTGGTCGGTGGCGAGCGAACCCGCCTTGTGGCCCTGGAAGTCGTAGATCAGGACCGTGCTCGGTCCGCTGCCGCTCTTGCGGCCGTCGGTGACGTAGACGCGCTCGTGCGCCGAGTCGACCACCATGGCCCCGAACGACGAGAACGGCAGCTTGACCGCCTCGTCCGACGGTGTGGCGGCGTACGCGGCGGGCGTCCCGGCGGCCACCAGGCCCGCCGAGCCGAGCGCCGCCGCGAGGGCGATGCCCGTCATGCGCCGTAACCGCTGAGAGTGCTTCAACGTGGCCCCCCACAGGCTCTCTTGGCGGCTCGCTTCGATCAACGGCCGCCGGTGGGGTCATTGAAACATGTGAGAACCCTGTGACGAGGCTGTGCGGCATGTGCGTACGTACGAGGAGCGGCCCGCCGTTTCGTACACGCGGAGGGGCCCCGCACGCCGTTGTGCGGGGCCCCTCCGGGATGACGGGCGCGGTGCTAGCCCAGGCGCTCCACCAGCGCGCGGTACTCGTCCCACAGCTCCTTGGGCGTGTGGTCGCCGAAGGTGTTGAGGTGGTCGGGGACCAGGGAGGCCTCGTCGCGCCAGACCTCCTTGTCGACCGTGAGCAGGAACTTCAGGTCGGCGTCGGACAGCTCGAGGCCCTCGGTGTCGAGCGCGTCGACGGTCGGCAGGATGCCGATGGGGGTCTCGACGCCCTCGGCCTTGCCGTCGAGGCGCTCCACGATCCACTTCAGGACGCGGGAGTTCTCGCCGAAGCCGGGCCATACAAAGCGGCCCTTCTCGTCCTTGCGGAACCAGTTCACGTAGTAGATCTTCGGCAGCTTGGACTGGTCCTTGTCCTTGGCCACGTCGATCCAGTGCGCCATGTAGTCGCCCATGTTGTAGCCGCAGAAGGGCAGCATGGCGAACGGGTCGCGGCGCAGCTCGCCGACCTTGCCCTCGGCCGCGGCGGTCTTCTCGGAGGCGACGTTCGCGCCGAGGAAGACGCCGTGCTGCCAGTCGAAGGACTCGGTCACCAGCGGGACGGCGCTCGCGCGGCGGCCGCCGAAGAGGATCGCCGAGATCGGCACGCCCTTGGGGTCCTCCCACTCGGGCGCGATGATCGGGCACTGGGCGGCCGGGGTGGTGAAGCGGGCGTTGGGGTGCGCGGCGGGGGTGCCGGACCGCGGCGTCCAGTCGTTGCCCTTCCAGTCCGTCAGATGGGCCGGGGTCTCCTCCGTCATGCCCTCCCACCAGACATCGCCGTCGTCGGTGAGCGCGACGTTGGTGAAGACGGAGTTGCCCCACAGCGTCTTCATGGCGTTGGCGTTGGTGTGCTCGCCGGTGCCGGGCGCGACGCCGAAGAAGCCGGCCTCGGGGTTGATCGCGTAGAGGCGGCCGTCCTCACCGAAGCGCATCCAGGCGATGTCGTCGCCGATGGTCTCCACGGTCCAGCCGGAGATCGTGGGCTCCAGCATGGCGAGGTTGGTCTTGCCGCAGGCGGACGGGAAGGCCGCGGCGACGTACTTGGACTCGCCGTGCGGCGGCGTCAGCTTGAGGATCAGCATGTGCTCGGCGAGCCAGCCCTCGTCGCGGGCCATGACGGAGGCGATGCGCAGGGCGTAGCACTTCTTGCCGAGCAGGGCGTTGCCGCCGTAGCCCGAGCCGTAGGACCAGATCTCGCGGTCCTCGGGGAAGTGCGAGATGTACTTCGTGGAGTTGCACGGCCACGGGACGTCCTGCTCGCCGTCGGCGAGGGGGGCGCCGAGCGTGTGGACGGCCTTGACGAAGAAGCCGCCCTCGCCCAGCTCGTCAAGGACCGCCTGGCCCATGCGGGTCATGGTGCGCATGGAGACGGCGACGTACGCCGAGTCGGTGATCTCGACGCCGATCGCGGAGAGCGGCGAGCCGACCGGGCCCATGCAGAAGGGCACGACGTACATCGTGCGGCCCTTCATCGAGCCACGGAAGACGCCGCCCTTGCCGTCGGTGCCCCGGAAGATCTCCCGCATCTCGGCGGGGGCCTTCCAGTGGTTGGTCGGGCCCGCGTCCTCCTCCTTCTCGGAGCAGATGAAGGTGCGGTCCTCCACGCGCGCGACGTCGGTCGGGTCGGAGGCCGCGTAGTACGAGTTCGGGCGCTTGACCGGGTCGAGCTTCTTGAAGGTGCCCTTGGCGACGAGCTCCTCGCACAGGCGCTCGTACTCCGCCTCGGAGCCGTCGCACCAGACCACCCTGTCCGGCTGCGTCAGTTCGGCGATCTCGTCGACCCAGGAGGCCAGCTCCTTGTGACGGGTGGGGACGGCGTTGGTCGGGACGGTGCTGGGAGCCGCGATATCGCGCGCCACGATTGCTCCTAATCGAGGGGTTTTTGGGATGTATGCCCCGTGGGGGCTGCGACCCGGACGCTTCACGTGTTTTTTTCCCTTGGCGCTCATCCGGTGCCGACCGCACTCATTTGATCATCCGACGCCGCCGCGCATCTGTCCAGAGGACCTCACACCTGAGCGGCGTGAGGATCGCCACTTGTACGCCTTCGGGTGACGAGGGCGGGTTTCCGCCCGTTTTGGCGACGGCGGTCCGGGTACCCGGTGGCCCGCACCCCACAGCCGACTGATGCCCGACTTACGGGCCCGTAGGTACGATGTTGACCATGACCGCCTCCGTCTCCGAAGCGATCCAGGAACCCGAGGGCGCCCCCTCCCTCGTCCCGTCCCCGCAGGACATGCCGCTCCCCGTCAAGCCCAAGATGCGCGGCTGGCTGCACGCCGGAATGTTCCCCGCGGTGGTCGTGGCCGGCCTGGTGCTGACCGCGCTCGCCGACACCACCCGCGGCCGGATCGCCTGCGGCATCTTCGCCCTGACCGCCTGCCTCCTCTTCGGGGTGAGCGCGCTCTACCACCGGGGCGACTGGAGCCCGCGGGCCGACCGCGTCCTGCGCAGACTCGACCACTCGAACATCTTTCTGATCATCGCGGGCACGTACACACCGCTGACGATGCTGCTGCTCCCCGGCTCGAAGGGACAGTGGCTGCTCTGGGGCATCTGGGGCGCGGCCGTCGCGGGCATCGCCTTCCGCGTCTTCTGGGTCGGCGCCCCGCGCTGGCTCTACACGCCGTGTTACATCGCGATGGGCTGGGCCGCCGTCTTCTTCCTGCCGGACTTCATGCGGACGGGCGGCGTCGCCGTCCTCGTCCTGGTCGTCGTCGGCGGGCTGCTCTACAGCGCGGGCGGCATCATCTACGGCATCAAGCGCCCGAACCCCTCCCCCCGCTTCTTCGGCTTCCACGAGGTCTTCCACTCCCTGACCCTGGCGGCCTTCGCCGTGCACTACATCGGCATCTCGCTGGTGGCCTACCGGCACGGGTGATCCGCCACCTCCCCCTTCCGGCGTCCGGGTGGCCGCGGCTCTTGAGCCGCGGCCACCCTTTCTTTCGGCCGTGAGCCGCGCGGCGGGACCAGTGTCGCGATCCCGGGAGGCGACCTACCGGCCGGCCCGCCGAGCGCACCGGGCGCGACCCGACGGGCCGGGACCGGGGCGCCGCCGGCATGCCATCCTGACCGCATGAACGGTCCGGAGATCCTCGTCAGTTTCGACCCCGCGCTCGGCACCTTCGTCCCGCAGGAGCGAAGGGGCGGCCCCACCAAGGCCGTTACGGACGGCGCGTCCACGCTCGGGCACGTGGTCGAGTCCCTCGGGGTGCCCCTGACGGAGGTCGGCGCGCTGGTGGTGGACGGCCGCGAGGTCGCCGCCGGGCACGTCCCGGCCCAGGGCGAGACCATCTCCGTACGCGCGGTCAGCCGCCCGCAGCCCGTGCCGGGCGCTCCGCTGCGCTTCCTCCTGGACGTCCACCTCGGCACGCTGGCCCGGCGGCTGCGCCTCCTCGGCGTCGACGCGGCGTACGAGCCACGGACATCGGCGACCCCGCCCTCGCCGCCCACTCGGCGGCCGAGCGGCGCGTCCTGCTGAGCCGCGACCGGGGGCTGCTGCGCCGCCGCGAACTGTGGGCGGGGGCGTACGTCTACAGCGACCGCCCCGATGAGCAACTCCGCGACGTCCTCGGCCGCTTCACCCCGCGCCTCGCCCGTGGACGCGCTGCACCGCCTGCAACGGCAGCCTCCGCACGGCCACCAAGGACGAGGTCGCGGACCTCCTGGAGGGCGGCACCCGCGGCTCGTACGACGTCTTCGCCCAGTGCGCCGACTGCTCCCGCGTGTACTGGCGCGGCGCCACCACGACCGGCTGGAGGCGATCGTGGCGGGGGCGGTGGCGGAGTTCGGCGGGCCGGTCTCGGCCCAGGTGTGAGCCGAGTGGAGGCGGCGCGCCCCCGGGAGCACCATGGAAGGGGGGCACGTCCGCCCGCCGAGGAGTGAGTGCGATGGCCAAGTTCATGGACGTCCATCACGGCATGAAGGACATCACCGCCGAGCAGCTCAAGGAGGCCCACGCCGCTGACCTGGCCCATCAGGACCAGGAAGGTGTCACCTTCGAGCACGCGTGGGCGACCCGGTGTCCGGGGACGTCTTCTGCCTGTCCGAGGCGCCGTCCGCGGACGCCGTCCAGCGCGTCCACGAGCGGGCGGGCCACGCGGCGGACGAGGTCCACCCGGTGCCGCTCATGGTCTGACCTGCCGCCCGCCTCCGCTGCCGCCGCTGCTCCCCCTGGCGTCAGCCGAAGGTGAGGACCGGCTTGATCACCTCGCCCGAGGAGGCGGCCCGTGCCGCCGCCTCGATGTCGGCGAAGGGGAACTCCGTGATGAGCCGCTCGACCGGGAGGCGCCCTTGGCCGTGCAGCTCGATGAGGCGCGGAATGAACTCGGACGGCACGGCGTCCCCCTCGATCACGCCACGGATGCTCACGCCCTTCGTCAGCACGGTCATCACGTCGAACTCGGCCCGCTCACCGATCCCGACCAGCGCGAGCGTCCCCCGCTGCCGCAGCGCCCCGACCGCCTGGGAGACCACGGCCGACCCCCCGGTGGTGTCGACGGCGCAGTGTGCCCCGCCGTCGGTGGCGTCGCGGACGGCCGCCGTGACGTCGTCCACGGCCGCCGCGACGACCGCGCGCCCCGCCGAGTTCGCGGGCGACCGCGCGCCGGGACGCGACCGGCTCCACCGCCACCACCGAGCAGCCCTCGGCGACGGCCGCCATGACCGCGCTCAGCCCCACGCCCCCGGCGCCGAAGACCGCCAGCGTCTCGCCCGGCCGGGGCCGCAGGACGTTGAGGACAGTGCCCGCCCCCGTCTGGACGCCGCAGCCGAGCGGCGCGGCGAGGACCGCGGGGAAACCGGCGGGGAGCTTGACGGTGTTGCTCTCGTAAGCGAGCGCGTACGTGGCGAAGCTGGACTGCCCGAAGAAGTTGCCGAATACGGGGGCGCCGTCCCGGGAGAGCCCGGTGCTGCCGTCGGGACGTGCGCCCGCGGCGTTGAGCGCGCCGATGCCCGCCTCGCAGTAGGAGCGGTACCCCGCGGCGCACTGCCCGCACGCGCCGCAGCTGCGGTAGCTGAGGCAGACGTGGTCGCCGGGGGTCGACGGTCGTCACCGCGTCGCCGACGGCTTCGACGACACCGGCGCCCTCGTGGCCGAAGACCATGGGCAGGCGCGGCCAGACCTGCCGGGTGCCGAGGTCGGTGTGGCAGATGCCCGCCGCGGCGATCCTGACCAGGATCTCGTCCGGCCGGGGCTACTCGATGTCGACGTCCCGGAGGGTGAAGGGGCCGCCGAGGGTCTCCACCAGTGCTGCCTGTATACGCATGGATACCCCTGGGTCGCCGGTCCTGGAAGTACTGAGAGTAGCGCCGTGGTGCTGTCAACTCAGGCTGTTGGGCGGGGGGTTCACCGTGCCGCCCAGCTTCTGACACCCGGCTCCGGGCCAGGGCGGGGTGGGGCGTGCGGGCCGGGTGCCCGACAGTCAGTATGTTGACATAGGTATCCACACATACATACCCTGTCGGCATGCCCACCTCCAGCGCGCCCGAGCGGGACATCGAGGACATCGCGTCAGCGATGTCCGCCGTCCTGCCCGCGCTGCACCGGGCCCTGGAGCGGCGCTTCGCCCAGGACTTCCCCTACCCCCGGCTGCCCGAGGGCCAGCTGGCGCTGCTGCGGCTCGTCGGGGAGCGGGACGGCATCACCGTACGAGCGGCGGCCGACGTACTGCTGATGAAGCCGAACAACGTGAGCGCCCTGGTCACCCAGCTGGCCGGGCAAGGGCTCCTGGAGCGCGGGCAGGACCCCGCCGACAAGCGGATCGCGCGGCTGCGCCTGACCGCCGAGGCGCGGCGCAGGCTCGACCAGGCCGCGCACCTCATGGACGGCTACCTCATCGAGGCGCTGCACGCCCTCACCGACGGGGACCTCGACGCCATCGGCTCGGCCCTCGGCGCCCTCAGGGGCCTCGCCCGGCACATCCACCCGGCCGCCTCCTGACGGCTGCCGCGTACCCGCACCGGTAACCACCGCCGCACGTGCGGCCAGGTGGCCGTACGCCCCCTCGCGCATCCCCCTCTTTCTAGGAAGCAAGGCACCTCCATGCCCGCCACTTTCGTGGACCACTCACCCCTGCCCGCAGCCGGCCCGCCGGACGTTCCCGCGGGGCGCCGCGGGCGGCCCTGGCTGACGCTCGTCGCCGTCGCCTTCGGCCTGTTCATGGTCGGTCTGGACGGCTCGGTCGTCTCGATCGCCAACCCGGAGATCGGCCGGGACCTGCACGCCTCCACCTCCGACCTGCAGTGGGTCACCAACGCGTACCTGCTGGCGCTCGCCGCCGCGCTGATCCTCGGCGGCAAGCTCGGCGACCGCTTCGGACGGCGCACGTTCTATCTCGTCGGCGTCGCCGGCTTCACGCTCGCCTCGGTCGCCATCGGCCTGGCGGGCTCGATCGAGGGCGTCATCGCCTTCCGTGCCGTACAGGGCTTCTTCGGCGCGCTGTTGATGCCGAACACGCTCGGCCTGCTGCGGGCGGTGTTCCCGCCGAAGAAGTTCGGCATGGCGGTGGGCATCTGGGCGATGGTGTCGTCCGTGTCCACGGCGCTCGGCCCCATCGTCGGCGGGCTGCTCGTCGAGCACGTCAACTGGGAGTCCGTCTTCTACATCAACGCCCCCATCGGCGTCGTCGCGCTCGTCTTCAGCGCGCTGGTGCTGCCGCAGAGCAAGAACGCGTCCGGCCCGCAGCGCTTCGACGTCCCCGGCGTCGTCCTGCTCGCCCTCGGCCTGCTCGTGGTCGTCTTCGGAGTCGTCAAGGGCGAGACGTGGGGCTGGGGTTCGGGCGCGACGCTGGGCACGCTCGCGGCCGGGATCGTCGTCCTGCTGGCCTTCGGGTGGTACGAGGCGCGCCTCGGCCGCCCCTCCCCGAACGCCCGGTCCGGCGCGGACAGGGGCCACCCCCTCCTGCCGATGCGGCTGTTCCGCAACCCGGCGCTGACCATCGGCACGATCATCACCGCCGTCAACTTCTTCGTGCTGCTCGGCGTGATCTTCTTCGTCATGCTGTACCTGCAGAACGTACGCGGCTACACACCCGTCGAGGCCGGGGTGCGCACCCTGCCGCTGAGCCTCGCCTCCGTCGTCGCCTCGCCACTGGGTGCAGCGCTCACCGAGCGGTTCGGCGCCCGGCTGTCGATGCCGCTCGGCATGGCGCTCCAGGCCGCGGCCTCCTTCGGGGTGCTCGGCTGGGGCGTGCACTCCTCGTACGGCGCGATGTGGCCGCCGTTCATCGCGCTCGGCCTCGGCGTCGGCATGGTGATGGCCGCCTCCTCCGACGCGATCGTCGGCAACGCGCCCGTCGAGGACGCGGGAGTCGCGGGCGGCCTCCAGGCCACCGCGCTCCAGGTCGGCGGCGCGCTCGGCACCTCCGTACTCGTCTCCCTGATCAGCAGCCGGGTCGGCGCCACGCTGACCGGTGAGCTGACGTCGGCGGGTGTGCCGGGGCCCATGGCCCGGGGTCTCGGTGAGGCCAAGGACGCCGTCGCCATGGGGATCTCCCCCGCCTCCGGCGACATGCCGGCGTCCCTGAGGGCAGCGGTGACCGAGGGCAGCGGCCAGGCGTTCATCAACGGCGTCCACACCGCGGCCCTCGTCACGGGCGTGCTGTGCGTGGCGGGCGCCGTGCTCGCGGCGGTGGGGTTGCGGCGCGGGGCGGGGGTGGCGCGGCCGAGCGCTGAGGCCTCCGGCGGGAGAGCAGGCAGGCAGGGGTGAGCCGCCCGAGCGCTGAGGCCTCCGGCGGGAGAGCAGGCGGGCAGGGGTAACCCGCCCGAGCGCCGAGGCCTCGGGCGGGGGGGGGCTCAGGGACAGCAGCCGTGCCAGCTCGGCCGGGTCCGTGGTGGGGGCGTCGCAGACGAAGCCGCGGCAGACGTAGGCGGCGAGCGGGCCCGTCGACCAAGGGGCGGTCGGCCAGCAGCGGCAGTTCGCCGGAGCCGGGCCGCCCCGCGCGACCGCCGCGCCCGGCGCCGCGCCGAGCAGCGCCGTCCGGTGCAGGTCGCCGAGGATGCTCCCCGACGACCGCCACCTCGCGCGGCCGTCCAGCGCCTCCTCGGCGACCGCGAGGCCGTGCCCGATGAAGCGCGGCACGCGGGGCCCGAGGGCCTTGACGACGCCGAGGGACCGCTCGGCCGCGGTGCGGTGCGGCGAGGCGCCCGTGTGCGCGGCGTACGTGAGGAGTGCGCCCGCCGCCGCCGTCCACCCGGAGGGCACCGCGTTGTCCGTGGGGTCCTGCGGCCGGCGGATGAGCCGCTCGGCGTCGGCGGCCGTGTCGTACAGCGCCCCGCTCTCCTCGTCCACGAACTGCGCAAGGACGTGGTCGAGCAGGAAGCCCGCGAACTCCAGCCACACCCCCTCGCCCGTCACCGAGGCCAGCGCGAGGAAGCCCTCGGCCACGTCGGCGTAGTCCTCCAGCACCCCCGCGTTGGCGCCGGCCTGCCCGTCCTTCGAGGTGCGGGCGAGCCGCGCGCGGGCGTCCATGTGGAGGCGTACGAGAAGGTCTCCCGCGCCCACGGCCGCCGCGACGAGGTCCGGCCGGTCGAAGTACGCCCCGGTCTCGGCCAGCGCGGCGATCGCGAGGCCGTTCCAGGCGGCGACGACCTTGTCGTCCCGGCCGGGCGCGGGCCGCTCGGCACGGGCGGCGAAGAGCCGCTCACGGATCGAGGCGAGCCGGGAGGCATCCGCCACCGGGCCGTCCAGCGCGGGCAGTTGGAGTACGGAGGCGCCCTCCTCGAAGGTGCCCTCCTCCGTCACGCCGTAGCAGGCCATGGCCAGCTCCGCGTCGGCCTCGCCCAGCACCTCACGCAACTGCCCCGGCGTCCATACGTAGTACGCGCCCTCGACGTGCTTGCCCGTGGCCGGGTCCTCGCTGTCGGCGTCGAGCGCGGAGGCGAACCCGCCCTCGTTCGTGCGCAGTTCGCGGACCATGAACTCCGCGGTCTCCAGGGCGACGCGCCGGGCGAGATCGGAGCCGGTGGCGCGCCACAGGTGGGCGTACGCGCGGCAGAGCAGGGCGTTGTCGTACAGCATCTTCTCGAAGTGCGGCACGACCCACTCGCGGTCGACGGAGTAGCGGGCGAAGCCGCCGCCGAGCTGGTCGTAGATGCCGCCGCGCGCCATCCGCTCGCAGGTCTCGGCGGCCATCTGGAGGGCGCCCTCGGAGCCGGTGCGGGCGTAGTGCCGCAGCAGGAACTCGATGACCATGGACGGCGGGAACTTGGGCGCGCCGCCGAAGCCGCCGTGCGCCGCGTCATAGTCGCGGGTCAGGCCGAGCAGCGCCTGGGCCAGCTCGTCCTCGCCGGGCTTCTCGCCGGAGCCGTGGGTGAGCTGCCGCTCCCCCAACTCGCGCACGATCTTGCCCGCGACCTCGTCGACCTCGCCGCGCCGGTCCGTCCACGCCCGGTGCACGCCGTCGAGCACCTGCGCGAAGGAGGGCATGCCGTGCCGGGGCTCGGGCGGGAAGTACGTACCGAAGTAGAAGGGCTCGGCGTCCGGCGTGAGGAAGACGGTCATGGGCCAGCCGCCCTGACCGGTCGCCGCCTGCACGGCCTCCATGTACACGGCGTCGACGTCGGGCCGCTCCTCGCGGTCGACCTTGATGTTCACGAACTTCTCGTTCATGAGCGCGGCGGTCGCCTCGTCCTCGAAGGACTCGTGGGCCATGACGTGGCACCAGTGACACGCGGAGTAGCCGACCGACAGCAGCACGGGCACGTCCCGCCGCCGCGCTTCCTCGAACGCCTCCGGCGTCCAGGGCCACCAGTCGACCGGGTTGTCAGCGTGCTGAAGCAGATAAGGCGAGGTCACACCAGCCAACCGGTTCATACGATCCAGCCTCTCACAAGGCTTGGCGCGACCGGCGTAACCCTTACGAGCCCGCCTCGCTTGGCCCAACTGCACTTGTGAGCCAGCACGAGTCGATCGAATCCATCCGCTCCGAGCCGGGCGGCCCGGTATCGCAGAACAATAGGCTGGGCGCAGCAGCGCCGACCTGCCGAGGCTCCTTGAAGGAGATACACCATGACCCCCGAGATGGTGGCGCCCGCGTGGATGCATACGCAGATCAGCGCGGAGCAGTACGACTCCTGGTCCGAGGAGCAGTGCGCCGACATCGAGGTCGTGGACGGCATGGTCGTCGTGAGCCCGAGCGCCTCGAAACGCCACCACCGCTTGGCGCGGGTCCTGGCCAACGCCCTCGACACCGCCGCGGGCCCGGACTGGAACGCGGACACGGATTTCGACGTCCGCCTGCAGGACGTTCCGCTCACCAACCGCCGTCCGGACGTCATCGTCTACCGAGCGGAGACGATCGACCTCACGCCCACCCGCCCCGAGCACGTACTCCTGGTCGTCGAGGTCGTGTCGCCCGGATCGGAAACCACTGACCGGATCGTGAAGGTGGACCAGTACGCCAAGGCGGGCATCCCCTTCTACTGGCGGGTCGAGCAGGCCGCCACCGGTGTCCCGATCGTCTACACCTACGTCCTCGACCCCGCCACCAAGGCTTACAGGGACGGCGAGATGTTCACCGGCACGGTGAAGGCCACCGCACCTTTCTCCCTCACGGTCGATCTTGGGGCCCTGTAAGGAACCGATGAGTCTCCCCGCTGCCGGCATCTGGCCGTCAGCGGGCTTTCCGGTCATGCCGAGCCTCGCGGAATCCCTCGCCACCGAATCTAGAAAGGCCCCACTTCTTCGACTGGTCGACGCCACCATTCGGTGGACTTGAAGCAGCCCATGAGCCAGTGTGCTTCGGCACATCAAGGATGATGTCCCGATCGACGGGATGAGATCTAAGCGAAGCATCTGCTCCTGGATGTGCACGGGCTCCCAGTCGAGGTCGTAATGCAGCAACACCGCAAACGGCTCCCCGCGCTTCTGCCAGAAGACCATGGGCTCGCCAACTTCGTTGACGAACGGTTTGACGATGTCGTTCGGCTCGAAGCCGACGTCCGCCATGTCCGCCCATCTGCCGACACCCTGGCGCTCCCGGGCCAAGTAGTTTCGCATGTGCTGGACGAAGGCATCGAAGGTGGAATCGTCCAGTATGGACTCCCGCCGGACAACAACGGACTCCAACGTCTTGCGCAGCGCTTCTGCTCGGCGAAGCTGACGAGTCGCATTGGCCCAGAAGAGGCCATTCCGCTCGGGATCGCGGACGACGCAGAGCACCGGCAGGCTACCGTCACGCCAATTGTCCCCGTGGTCCCCGACCTGGACGCGGTACCCCCGCCGGGTGCGCGTCGAGACCCCGCCCTTGACCTGCACGGCCAGCGAGTCGGCTGTTCGTCGCCCATCCTGGACGAAGGTGAGGTGCAGATCCTCTCCGTGGTCATTCGCGCCGTCGATCTCCTGCACGATGTGGCCGTTCCGCTCCAGCAACGAACGCACCTCGTTCACGGCCATGCGTCCAATGCGCCGGCTCTCAGGAACTTTAGGCATCTCACCCCCCTGTTGATCTGTTCGGTCAAGGCTAAGGCAGCGCTCTCACACGCAAGCCGATTACAGAGACGTCGAGTTGACCCAGCAAGGCGGGGGCGGGGGTGGCGGCGCAGAGCAGCCAGCCGCTCACTGAACGGTGCGGTGCGGAAAGGCTGGCATCGTGGGGGCCGACCAGGATGTGAACGCCCGGACGCGCCAGCTCTTGCCCGGTGCGGCCCTGGCGCACAACGTACGCAACGCGTCGGCTTTTCCGCCGACCAGCTCAATGACGGAAAGCTTGCCGACGCCGTCCGTCTCCGACATGTCGATAAGGCGCAACACCGTTTCGAGCCTCAGCGCACTCGCGCCGCCTCTGCGTGTATCCGCAAGCACCGAAGGGCGCGGGCGCCCATCACTCTCGCGAGGTCATAGAGAAGGAGCAGCCGGCCCGCTCGTTGGGGCTCTGCTCCTGAGCCCTCGCCCTGCTCCTGCGCAACGACCGCAGGGCGGTGGCTCATGTCGAGTCATCACGCCCCCGTGACCGCCTGCTTCCGACTGCGATGACTGGTCGAAGCTCTATGGGAAGCGCGAGCCATCAGGGACGTGTGCGCACCGCCGACCACTGGGTTCGCGAAAGCCGGAGACGCCCGAACGCCGAAGATGCCCCAGGCGACCCTTCCGCCCTGGGGCATCTCCAGCCACGGCACCGCCTACCGGCTGTCCTCGGACTTCGTGGGTTCCACCGGCCGTGCGTTCGCAGCGTGCTCGATGCCTCGGAACCCGCCCCCAAGGTAGCTGCCGATCACGATGACAGTCGCTGCCGCACCGAGTGCGAGCGCCAGCCGCTCTCCTCTCGACTGACCGGTCGTACCCTCCGGTGGCGCCGTCCGGCGGTAGACGAGCACCCCGGCTGCGAAGGCCCCGGAGACGACAAGGGCGGTGATCAGGTCAAAGGTGACGTACAAGGAGCCCCCCGTGTTCGAAACCCGCTGCCGGAACGAGATGGCTCGGCGGCGGGTGCAGGTAAACGGCCTGATTCAAGGACGGGTTCGACGCCCCCCGGCCGGGGGGCGCCTGGACGGCTACTCGGCATCCAGCTTCTGCCGCAGCTGATCCAGCGTGGAACCGTCGGGTGTCCGCCACAGGGTCCAGCCGTTGATGATGTTGCCGGTCACGGCCTCCGCCGCCTTCGACGGCGAGGGGAAGGGGGAGGGGTGTCCGTCGACAACGAGCTGGCCGTCGGCAGTGACGACGGCACGGCCCGACCTGTTGGCGCGGCGCTGACGGAACGTAAGCAACGCCCCCGGTTCCAGTAGGCCGGCGCGCATCAGCCCTGCCAGAGGTCCCTGGGGGATCACTGGAGCGGCCTGCGTCGAGGCGGCTTCTTCCCCGAGGGACAGGGTGACGTGGATGGTGTCGTCATTGCTCGCGCTCACGAGTCGGGCGATGACGGCGGGATCGAAGTGGATGCTCAGCGTGGCCATGCGCGCTCCAGATGTGGACGGCCTCCCTCGACGGGACACCTTGACTTGTCTTCGATTCTAAGCAGCACGAGCAGCTTAGGTCAACTCCTAGCTTCAGCAGTTAAGGAGATTTCAGGGGGGCGGCCCGCTTCACCTACGGACGGGGTCCGGCCGCCTCATCGCGCCAGAAAGCTGCTCAGCGCCTTGCTGCGCATGTCCCGCATCGCCGCCAACTGGTCCAGCAATCGCCGCTCGTGGGCATCGAAGCTCGCCATGGCCGCGCCGATGGACCGCTGAGTGTCGAGGTCGGGAAGGGCGACGGGCAGCATCCCGAGCACATCGAGTGAGATGGTCCGCAGCGCCAGACTTCCGGTCGAATGCGCATCGAGCCACTCCCGAGCTTCGGAGCTGCGCAGGAATGCCGCCAAGTAGCGGGAGTCAACGGTGGCGGGAGGGCTGATCACGAAACAACCGGTGCCGCAGACCCAGCCCTGCTGCTCTTCCCCGACTACGGCACACCGTCCGAGGTCACCGCGGCGGGCGATGACGACATCACCCGGGTTCAACCGAAATCGGTCGAGCCGTTCGGCATGAGGCTCGGAAATGCGCTTGATGTCGTCCACGAGGAAGCCGATGTCCGAGATGTCCTTTGGCATCACCACAGGGACCCCAGGAGCCCCCACATAATCCTGGGCCCGGATCAGGCTCCCCGAAGGCCCCGCGAGTAGCCGCACGGGACGGCCGCCGGCCGTCCTTCCCCCGCCCACCACGTTCTTCAGTGAGAGGTTGTGGCATCGGATGCCATTCTGCGCCAACTGATCCTGTGCACCGGCGATCTGAGCCAGCTCGGCCCCGAACTCCGACGCCTCGCGGTTACGCCGCTCGAAGTCGGCCAGCATGGCACTCAGGTCCGTGACCTCACCCGGCTCGCTCTCCGTCCTGAGGTAGGTCCGCGGATCAAGGTTGCCGGCGTTCTCGATGAGTTCGGCGTAGGTGACCGATCGGGAGAAACCCGGCTCATCCACCTCCTCCGAGGTTTCGAACCAGAGTCGGAAGCGTCCGGCGACTCGGCCGACGTCCTCACTCGCCAGCCCGCGGGGCCGCTCCGACGACCGCCCTCCCGCGCCGCGCGCATCCACGAGGATGACGGAATCGCTTCGGTGCGCCGGACAGGCCTGGCGCCCTCGGCCGAGTACCCAGATGTGCACGGCGATGTTGGTTCCCGCAAAAAGGTACGCCGGCAAGGCGATCACCGCGAGAACCGCGCCCCGGGCCACCATCTCCCGACGGATCAGCGCCTCTGCCCCTCCCGCCCAAGCCGCCCGCGCAGGCATCACGACTGCCGCGATCCCACCTTCCTTCAGTTGGGACCAAGCGAGCTGCAACCAGGCGAAGTTGACACTCGATTCCGGTGGCGCGACGAACTGTCGCTGTTCCCACCCGTCGATCCGCTGGTTGAACGGCGGGTTGCTCAACACCCGGTCCACACGGCCCAGATTCCGGTCCCGCAGCAGCATCGCCGGGTCCGCCAGCCCCACCTGCGGCACACTCACCCCGTGCAGGGCCAAGTTCAGCATCGCCGGGCGCACGTTGGCCCGATCCACCGCGTACGCCTCGAACGAGTTGTCGCCGACCGACCCTCTCTCGGCCAGGTACCGGGCGCCGGCCGCGAGCACGCTTCCGGTGCCACAGGCCGGGTCCATGATTCGGTCTCCCGCACGCGGGCCGGCCAGCTCCGCCAGCAGATCGGCGACCCCGCGCGGTGTATAGAACTCCCCTCCCGGCAATGCCCCTTCTTCCGCGTGCCGCTGGAGCAACAACTCGCAGACGTCGGCCACCGCGACCTCTCCGAGGCCGGGGCTCCGATCCAGCGCCGCGACGAAAGCCGTCATCCATGCGGTGTCGTCCGGCCCGCTCCCAAGGTCGAGGTCAGCCGACCATGGCAGCGGAAAACCCGGACGCCGGGCCGCCTCCTGCAGAGCCCCCCGCAGCTCGACCACCGGGGAGAAACCGATGGCGGCCTCCGCCGAGGCGCGCTTCCACCGCTTCACGAAATCGCCCTCGGCTTGGCCTGTCTCCTCCGCGAAGGCGGCGAGCATCAGGATCGCCAGCATCGCGTCGAGGTCGCCGACCGTACCCCGGCCGCGCCGGTAGGGCGCGTACGCCCGCCACAGCCGGTCGGCGACCTCTGCTGTCGGGTCTTCCGCTTGTTCGATCATCGAGCACCCTTCCTCGAAATCCTTCTCGTCCACTCCGCCCGGTCGATGAGGTACGCCCCAGAGGCGGCCGCGCATCGCCTTAACTCGGCAGTGCGATTAAGGCCTGCACGCCTCCAAGCCTCGCCGGTACCGGTTTGCGCGCAGCGTTACTGCGCAACTTGTCTTTCTCGCCACTCGCCGACCTCAACACTGGCGGGTCTTGCGCGGCATTTAGATTAGCGGCAATTTTTCCCGTTCAAGGGAAGCGGTACACAGCGCAAGAGACTGAACCGTTTTGTTGCGCAGCAGGACTGCGCAGGCTCGCGCAAGGTAAGCCGCAGCTCCGGCAGCCAGCCCACCGGGCCGGACCAAAGCAGCGGGGTCCGAGAAAGGGGAGAGGTGTGCTGCAGGTCACTTCAGGAGGTGAGGCTCTCCGGAACACGAGCGGACCCATAGCTCTTCGGCCAGGTCCACAAGGCACCTCTGATCGGCCGGGCCGGAGCACGTGCGGCCGACTGACGAGACTGCAGCTCGAGCCGAGTCGTTTGTCGCCGACGCCCGGAGACGAAGACACCGAGCGGGCCCCGCGTGAAGGGGCGGCCACCCCGCTCACTGACACATGCCTCCGAGGTGTTCTCCTTGCGCCCACGCAACGACCTCGGAGTGGCAGCTCGCGTCGAGGCGTCGCCCCACGATCGTCCTGACCTCCATCCGAGGCGCATGGTCGAAGCTCCGCCTGAGTTCGCAAGTTCACTGGTGCCAGGGGCAGCTGCTGTACCCGACGCTGCGCAGCATCGGTGGGGGCTCGGGCGCTCCCTGAAGTGGGCCACCTCCGCCGCAAGGTGGGTGCCGGGCGGTGCTACACGCGGCCGAGGCGGGTCAGCAGGGCGCGGGGAGTCCAGCCGGTGCGGCGCAGGCCCGTCCACAGGCACCAGGCGGTGACGCCCAGCGCGAGCAGGGCCGCGCCGGGCGCGGACGGCATGTGTGCCATGCCGAGGACGCCGATCAGTACGACGACGAGTCCGTCGAACTGCCAGAGGAAGACGCGGAGCCCGGAGAGGTCGCCCAGGGGGGTGATGACGGGCAGCAGCAGTGCGATCGGCAGGTCCGTCTTCATCTCGCGCAGGACCCTGGCGGCGAGCACGAGCACCACCGACCCGGCGGCGAGCAGCAGCGTGTCGGCCCGCGGCGGCCACCGGGTCACGGCCGCGACACCGCCCGCGAGGCCCGCCGTGGCCGTCACCGCGACGACCGGCCAGGCCAGGGTGCGGGCGAGCGTGCCGCCCCACCGCTCACCGTGGAGCGGGGCCCGCGTCAGCTCGTCGCGCCGTGCCGCCAGGTCTCGGCGACCCACCCGGACCCCCAGTACACGGCGAGCGAGCCGGCCACCCAGGACGGCGTTGCCGCCCCCGCGCCCGGCTCCGCGACGCCGAACGCCAGCAGGGCGCCGCCCGTCAGCAGGAACCCCGCGGCCGCGAGCGCCCGGCCCGGGGTGCGGAGCGCGCGGACCGCCCCCTGCGTGAGGTGGCCGCGCAGCCCGCCCGTCGGGCGCACCAGGGCGGAGGTGAGGCCACGCGGCTGCGGGCGGTACAGGTCGAGCGCGTGGTGGAGCGTGCCGGTCCAGGCGAAGGTCTGGGCCTCGGCGCCCGCGCCGATTCGCGGGCGAGCCGGGCGAGGTCGACCGTGCGGAGGGACCGGAACGCGGCCCGGCCGAGCACGGCCGCCGTGGCCGCCGCGACACCGGCGACGAGCCACAGGCCGCCCCCGCCCAGGACGGCGGAGCGGCCGAGCAGCGCGAGGGCCGCGGCCGCGGCGGCACGGCGGCGGCGAGCAGGACGTTGTCGCGCACCGTCCGGATCTGCCCCCACAGCCACGCCACGGGGGCGACGGCGGCGATGCCCGCCACGACGGCCACGCCCTGCGCGCGAGCGTGGCCGCCGGGCGGTCGAACAGGTCGGTCACGAGGAACGCCGCCGTGCACACCGCCGACAGCGTGCCCAGTCCCGCGTACGCCAGGCGGCGGCGGGCGATGGGGCCGAGGTAGTGCGTCGGGGAGAGGTCGGTGGAGCTGAACACGTGCAGCAGGAACGGCTTGAGCACCAGCGGACCCCAGAACCGGCCGGCGAGCTGGGCGCCCCACACCATTACGGCCGCGACGAGGCACGCCACGGGTGCGGCGGCCCGGGAGGACTCCAGCGGGACGAGCGCCCGCGAGGTGCGCACCAGGTGGACGACCGGCGCCACGTAGACGAGGACGAGGATGGCGGTGAGGTAGCCGGTGTACGCCCAGTCGTGCACGGTGGCGCGGTCGCCGCGGCGGGCGTACCGGTGCCGTACGGCGTGGACGCGGGCTCTGGGGTCCGCCTCCTCCACCGCCGTGACGCTGTCCGTCGTCATCCCAGCTCCGTGACGCCGTCGCAGGCGTCCACCAGGGCGGCCTCATGGGTGGCGACCAGCAACGACGTGCCCTGCCGCGCGCGTTCGGCGAGCAGGGTGGCGACGAGGCCGACGCGGTCGGCGTCGAGATGCCTCTCGGGCTCGTCGAGCAGGACGACGTCGGCGGGGCGGACCAGGGTCAGCGCGAGGCTGAAGAGCTGCAACTGGCCGGAGGAGAGCTGCGCGGGGAACCGTTCGCCGAGCGTGGTCAGGCCCAGTCGCCCGATGACCTCGGCGGCGCGCTCCACGGTCGCCTTGGTGTTGCCGTGCCAGGAGGCGGCGACCAGGGTCACCTGCTCACGCAGCGTCATGTCGCGCGCGACGGGCACCGGTTCGACGAGCGAGGCGATGAGCCGCCGGTGCCGGGGCCGGGCCAGGTCGACGGCCTCGCCCCGCACGCGCACGGTGCCGCCCGTCAGCCTGCGGCTCCCCAGGAAGGCGCGCAGCAGGGTCGTCTTCCCTGAGCCGTTGCCGCCGGTGAGACACCGGAATTCACCCGGCAGCACCGCTAGCGTCGTCGGCGCCAGCAGTGTGGTCCCGTCCAGGACGACCGTGGCGTCCCGCGCCTCGATCGCGGGCGCGTCGCTCACGGCCGCTCCAGGACGACCGGCGTCTCCCGGAAGCGCGCCAAGTGCCCGTCCCCCGCATACGATCCGTTGACGTCCGCCACCTCCAGCCCCCGCGATCCGTGCCCTTGGCCGGATCTCCGCGAGCGTAGCCCAGGGGTCTGCGCGTGGACCCTGTGGGTGCCGCCGCGCTCCGGGCCGAGAAGACGCTCCGAACCTGCCGTACGCCGCTCCCCGGCCGCCCCTGATCCGCCCGCTCCCTCGCGCCGAAGCCCCCCACCCCGCACACTTGTGGCCGCAGAGACACCTGTCGCTCTCGGAGGGGGAACCCATATGCGGGACAGCCATCGGGCCGAGGCCGAGCGGCTGTTGGCACGGGCCGTGGAGGAGGAGGTGCGGCGGTCGGGCGGGCGCGTCGACGGGGGCGTGCTGCTCTCACGAGCGCGCGGGTCCCTCGACGCCATGGCGCGGACGGCCGCCGAGGAGTACGAGGCGTACACCCGGGCCCTCGACGAGGCGGGCGCGGGGCAGCTCACCTTCGGGCAGCGGTACGCGCGCGAGGGCGCCGGAACTCCCCTGCTGGTGGCCGTGGTTGCCGCCGTCGCCGCCGGGGTGTCCGACCTGTCGTTCGGCACGAGCGCCGGCACGGCCCTGGCCACCGGCGCGGTCGTGGCCGTGGCGGGCGCGGCGGCGACCGTGGCGAAGGTGACGGCCTCCCACGTGCCGGCGGCCAGCCGCCGCGCGGGGGCGCTCAGCCAGCCGGGCGGGCCCGAGCAACTGCGGCTCCAGTGGCTGACGGCGCTGGAGGTGCGGGGCATCCGGCCCTTCCTCGACCAGCAGCGGGTCCTCGCCGCGTCGACCGGCACGGCCGCGAAGAAGGCGGCGCCGCGGCTGCGCGGCACGGACAAGAGCGCGGCGGCGCGCAGGCGTTCCGTGCTGGAGCAGTCCTTCGCCCAACTGCCCGAACTCGAGGGGTCGCTCGCGGGGCGCAGGGCCGAGCTGGCGCGGATCGCCCAGTGGGTGCACGCGGCGCGCGCGAGCACCGAGACCCGGCCCACGGTGGTCATGCTGCACGGCGCGCCCGGCTCGGGCAGGTCGTCGCTGGCGGTGCGGGCCGCGCTCGACCTGCGGGACCAGTTCCGCGGCGCCTGCGTGGTGGACCTGCGCGGCGACGCCCCGCAGGAGGCCCCGCTGTCCACGCGGGACGCCCTGCTGCACCTCCTGAACCGCTTGGGCGCACCGCGCGAGCAGCTGCTCTTCCGGGAGCGGTCCTCGAAGGAACAGCAGGTCAAGCGGCTCAGCGAGCTGTACCACCAGTATCTGACGGGTATCGCGGTGACGATCGTCCTCGACGACGCCAGTGACGCCGAGCAGGTCCGCGCCCTGATCCCGGAGCGCTCCGACAGCCTCGTCCTCGTCACCGCCCGCGAGCCCCTCGCGCTCCCCGCGGACCTGTCGGCCTGGGTGCACCGCCTCCCCGTCGAGGCGCTTGACGCGGCGGGCGCCGAGGAGCTGCTCCGGGAATCCGCCGAGGACCTCTCCGGGCCCTACGACGCCGAATCGGCCGACGCGGTACGGGAGTGGTGCGGCGGCCTGCCGCTCGCGCTGCGCGCCGCCGGTTCCTCGCTGGGCCCGCGCTCGCCGCGCCAACTGGCCCACGATCTCGCCGCGTACGGCCCCCTGGAGAAGGCCGGGCCCGTCGAGCGCGTCCTGTGGCTGCGCTACACCGACCAGCCCGAGACCGCCCGGCGGCTGCTGCGCCGCCTCGCGCTCGCCGGGCGCGCCTCGCTGGGCCCGGCGCCGCGGCGGCGCTGCTCGCCACGGACGAGCAGGAGGCGGGCCGGCAGCTCACCGCGCTCTCCCGCGCGGGGCTGGTCGAGCGGCTCCGGGGCGGCCGCTACCGCCTGCACGACCTCGTACGCTCCTTCGCACACTCCCGCCTCCTCGACGAGGAGGAGCCTCGCCGAGCGCACCGCCGCGCAGGAGCGGCTCATCGCCAGCTACGGCGAGCTGGCCGACACGGTGATCCGCCTGGTCGACGGCAAGACGTCCACCAGGGCCGACCAGTTCGGGCAGCACGGCTTCGCCTCCCTCGACGCGGCGCTGCGCTGGCTGGACGACGAGTCGACGTTCATCACGGCGGCCCTGCGGCACGCGGAGGGCGTCGACCAGCGGGCCGTGCTCAATCTGCTGGGCGCCCTGTGCGACTACTGCCTGCTGCGCGGCGACCTCTACCGCCTCGGTGAGATCAACGAACTGACACAGGCCATCGACCAGGGGCTGCTCGGCCGCAGCGTGCAGTGGCGCACCGGCATCGCGGCCCGCCACCTCGGCGAGCTGGATCAGTCGCGTACGACGTTGAACTCCGTGGTCGACCTCTACTTCGAGGCCCACCAGGACGCCGCCGCCGCCCGCGCGCTCGGCTCGCTCGGCATCACGCTGCACCACCAGGGCAATCTGACGGAGGCCGCGGCCCGGCTCACGGAGGCGCTGGAGCTCCAGGCGCCGACGAAGCTGGCGGGCGACCGCGCCTGGACGCTGCACGCGCTCGCGGCGGTCGAGCGGGACCGCGCCCACCTCGCGCACGCCCTCGGCATGCTCGGCCAGGCGCTGACCCTGCACCGCCGCAGCGGTTCCGTGCACGGCGAGGCGTGGACGCACTTCCAGCTCGGCCAGCTCCGGCTGCGCCTCCCGACGTGCCGGGCGCCGAGACCGCGTTGCGCGACGCCCTCGACCTGTACGGACGTACGCGCGACCAGCGCGGCGAGGCGTGGGCGATGACGCAGCTGGCGCGGGCCCGGCTGGTGGACGGCGACCCCTCGCCCGCGGTCGACAGCCTGCGCCAGGCGGTCTCCCGGCACCGCGACAACGAGGACGCGCGGGGCGAGGCCTGGTCGCTGTACTACCTCGGCCAGGCCCTGGAGGAGACCGGCAGCCTCGACATGGCGGTGCGGGACCTGGAGCGGGCGCGCACGATGTTCTCCCGGATGCGGGACGTGTACGGCCTGGCGTGCGCCCGCCACCACTCCGCGCGCGTCACCCGCGACCAGCGCGCCGCCCAGACCGGCTCGCTGCGCAACTCCGGCTTCGCCCGCCAGCTCCTGGTGGACGCCCGCGCCGACTTCCAGCGGATCGGCGTCGCGCACGGCGAGGCCTGGACGTGTCTGGAGCTGGCGGTCGTGGACGCGGGCAACAACCGCACCCAGCAGGCGCTGGCCCTGTGCGACGAGGCCGTGGACCTCTTCGCCTCGTACGGCGACCGGCGCGGCGGCGACTGGGCCCGCTTCCTGCGCTGCACCCTGCTGCCGTACGCCTCACCGGGCGGCTGGGAGATCGGCACGGCGGTCGCCCAGGAGGAGCTGAGCCAACTGGCCCGCGCCACCCACCCGACCCGCGACGGCAAGCTGGCCGAGTACGTGGAGGCGTACGGCCTGCTCCTCGAACGCGGCATCGACCTGGAGGCGGGCTGGCAGGCCTGGCGCCTCGGCATGGTGCCGAACCGGCACGCACGGGAGGTGATGGGCGTGGACGTACCGCGGGAGGGGTGAGGGGCGGGGGCCAAGGGCCCCGGCCGGGATCTCGGCGCCGCCATTCCTCCAGCCGGGCCGCAGCCGCCAACGGCCGAACTCCACCGCCGACGCCACCCACCGGACACGATGCGTCATGGCAGAGGGAGCCGGTCAACGCCAAGCCCGCCACCGCCCGCCCTCCGCACCGCCTCCACCCAGGGCCGGCCGGGACCCAGGTCAGTCGAAAGCGTTCGTCCCCGGGTCGACCACCTCGTCCAGGACCTTGCGCACCGCCTCGTACACGGAGGCGAGGACGTCCGCGCCGGGCGCGCCGTCCGGGGTCTCGGTCTCCCCGCCGGCCGACCGCGCCCTGTAGCGCGTCTCCTCCTGGTGGGCCCAGTCGCGGGCCCTGCGAATCCTGCGCAACAACTCGTCGGAGTCCACGACATCGCTCATGCGGCTTCTTCTCCCCGGCCGCCCCTGTTTCACACGGGACGAGCCGGGGCGGTACGGCGGCTACTTCCCGGTGCCGGTGCGCTTCGCTCCCGAAGCCGCGTTCTCACCGGTCGCCGCGCCGACCGGCCCGTCCCCGGCCTCCCGCTCGCCGTCGGTCTCCGGCTCCTTGAAGTCGACCTTGCCCATGTGCCGGCTCATCGACTTCATGAGGCCCCACACGGCCAGGGCCATCACCGCGAAGACGATGAACCCGAGGACGCCGGGGGTCACCTTGTCGTCGTCGACCTCCTTGGCAAGAGGGACGAGATGCGTCATTGCCAGATGTGCGTTCACGCTAGGCATTGTCGCGGATGCCCGCAAAGAGGTCGTCCTCGGGGAGGGACGTATCCACGAGCGACTTCGCCAGCTCGTACTCCTCCGTGGGCCATACCTCCCGCTGGAGCTCCATCGGGACGCGGAACCAGCCGCCGTCGGGATCGATCTGCGTGGCGTGGGCGATCAGGGCCTTGTCGCGGATCTCGAAGAAGTCGGCGCACGGCACGTGCGTGGTCAGGGTGCGCTCGACCCGCTCGAACTCGTCCCACCGCTTGAGCCAGTCCCCGTACGGCGACTCCAGGCCGCGGTCGAGCATCGCCTGGTGCAGCGCCTCGGTGCGCGGACGGTTGAAGCCCTGGTTGTAGTAGAGCTTCTGCGGCTGGAAGACCGGGCCGAACTCGCTCTCCGGGTACTTCTCGGCGTCCGCCGCACCCTCGAAGGCCACCATCGTGATCTTGTGGGTCATGATGTGGTCGGGGTGCGGATAGCCGCCGTTCTCGTCGTACGTCGTGATGACCTGCGGACGGAAGGAACGGATCTGGCGCACCAGCTCACCGGCGGCCTTGTCGACGTCCTCCAGGGCGAAGCAGCCCTCGGGCAGCGGCGGCAGCGGGTCGCCCTCGGGCAGCCCGGAGTCGACGAAGCCGAGCCACTCCTGCTTGACGCCGAGGATCTCGCGCGCCTCGTCCATCTCCTTCTTGCGCACCTCGTGGATGTGCTCCTGGATGTAGGTGTCACCCTGGAGCTTCGGGTTGAGGATGTCGCCGCGCTCCCCGCCCGTGCAGGTCACGACGAGCACGTCCACCCCCTCGGACACGTACTTGGCCATGGTGGCCGCGCCCTTGCTCGACTCGTCGTCGGGGTGGGCGTGCACGGCCATCAGTCGAAGCTGCTCAGTCAAGACTCGATCCTCAAGTAATCGGGCGCCCTCGGTGATGCGGCGCAACACGCGGCTTCTATAGTGACGGAACCGGGGGGCGGAAAATTCCGGCATCCCCTGTTCCTGGAGGACGATCATGGCGGCGGTGGGTTCGAAGCCTTCGGAAGGGGTTTCCGAAGGGCTTCCCGAGGGGCGGTACGGCCGCTCCCGCACGGCCGACGAGGTCGCCGACCGCAAGCTGAAGATCGTCGGCTCGGTGCTCGGCGTCGCCCTGCTCGGCGTCGTCGGCTGGTTCGGCTACGACTACATCAACGGTACGAAGCTCAGCGCCGAGGTCATCAAGTTCGACGTCGTCTCGGCCGACACCGTCAAGGCCCATCTCGAGGTGCGCAAGGACGCCGCCGCCAAGGGCTACTGCACCCTGCGCTCGCAGGCCGAGTCCGGCGCCGAGGTCGGCCGCGCGGACTTCCGCTTCGACCAGCGCGAGGACCGTATCGACCAGGTCGTCACGCTCCGTACGACGTCGCAGGCGACCAGCGTCGAGCTGCTCGGCTGCCACTCCGACTGACACGTCGGGCACCGCGGCACCTCTTCACCGCCCTCACCTGCGCCGACGTAAATCTGACGGCTTATGTCCTCCCCCTGGCGCACCTGAATTGTTAGGCTCGTGGTTTCGCCCACCCGTGAGGGAACATCCTTCTGGGTAGGGCGATGCTTTGTATTCCCAGTACCTACGAGGAGCACCTGTGACCCAGACCAGCGAGAACGTCACCTGGTTGACCCAGGAGGCGTACAACCAGCTCAGGGCCGAGCTGGAGCACCTGTCTGGTCCCGCGCGCACCGAGATCGCGGCCAAGATCGCGGCAGCACGCGAGGAGGGGGACCTGCGCGAGAACGGCGGGTACCACGCGGCGAAGGAGGAGCAGGGCAAGCAGGAGCTCCGCATCCGCCAGCTGACCCAGCTCCTGGAGACCGCCAAGGTCGGTGAGGCGCCGGCCGCCGACGGCGTGGTGGCGCCGGGGATGGTCGTGACCATCGCCTTCGACGGCGACGAGGACGACACCCTGACGTTCCTGCTCGCCTCCCGCGAGTACGCGAGCGAGGAGATCGAGACGTACTCCCCGCAGTCCCCCCTCGGCACGGGCGTGAACGGCAAGCGGATCGGTGAGGACGCGCAGTACGAGCTGCCGAACGGCAAGCTCGCCTCCGTCAAGATCCTGGAAGCCAAGCCGTACCAGGGCTAGCCCCTTCCGCCGCTTCGGCTCTCGCCATCGCGGCCACGACGGGCCCCCGGCACCCCTGCGGTGCCGGGGGTCCGTCGCGTGCGGGGCCCGGGGTCAGCCGATGACGGTGTAACCGGCGTCGTGCAGCGCCCCGGCCACCTCGGCGCAGTGCTCGGGCCCCTTCGTCTCCAGGTGCAGCTCCACCTCCGCCTCCGTGAGCCCGAGGCGCGGGTCGGTGCGTACGTGGCTGATGTCGAGGACGTTGGCGTCCACCACGGTCAGCTCGCCGAGGAGCGTGGCGAGGGCGCCGGGGCGGTCCGTCAGGCGCAGCCGCAGCGAGAGGTAGCGGCCCGCCGCCGCCATGCCGTGGCGCAGGATGCGCTGCATCAGGAGCGGGTCGACGTTGCCGCCCGAGAGCAGGGCGACCACCGGGCCCTCGAACGCCTCGGGCTTGCTCAGCAGGGCCGCGACGGGGCTGGCGCCCGCCGGTTCGACGACCATCTTGGCGCGCTCCAGGCAGAGCAGCAGGGCGCTGGACAGCTCGTCCTCGGAGACCGTCACGATGTCGTCGACCAGCTCGCCGATCAGCTGAAACGGTACGTCGCCGGGGCGTCCGACCTTGATGCCGTCGGCCATGGTCGCGGGGTTGTCGATCGACACCGGGTGCCCGGCGGCCAGCGAGGGCGGGTAGGCCGCCGACCCCGCCGCCTGCACGCCGACCAGGCGCACGTCCGGGCGCAGCGCCTTGACCGCCACCGCGATGCCCGCCAGGAGGCCGCCGCCCCCGACGCCGACGACGAGGGTGCGCACCTCGGGGCACTGCTCCAGGATCTCCAGGCCGACCGTGCCCTGCCCCGCGACGATGTCGGGGTGGTCGAACGGGTGGATGAACACCGCGCCCGTCTCGCGCGCGTACTCCTGCGCGGCGGCCAGCGTCTCGTCGACGACCTGGCCGTGGAGCCGCACCTCCGCGCCGTACTCCCTGGTCGACCGCGACCTTGGGCAGCGGCGCGCCGGCCGGCATGAACACCGTGGACCGCACGCCGAGCAGCGAGGACGCGAGGGCCACGCCCTGCGCGTGGTTGCCCGCGCTGGCGGCGACGACGCCGGCGGCGCGCTCCTCGGGCAGCAGGCCCGCGATCCGTACGTACGCCCCGCGCAGCTTGAACGAGCCGGTGCGCTGGAGGTTCTCGCACTTGAGGTGCACGGGGGCGCCGACCAGCCGTGACAGGTGCCTGCTGCCCTCGATCGCCGTCATCCGCGCCACTCCGGAGAGCATCTTCCGCGCGCCGCGGACGTCGTCGAGGGTGACCGTCGGCAGGGAGCGGGACGTGCGGTGGTTCATGTCCCAAGTCTTGCAGCCCGGGCCCGGGTGCTCCCGAGGTGACCAAGGGACGAGACTGTTATGCGCGTAGGTTTGCGCAGCGCAGGTACGGTCCGCGCCGTGGCCGCGTACCCTGTCCCCCAACCCACCGCCCTCGCATGAAGTGAGCCCCCGGCCATGCCCACAACTCCGGACATGACGACCGCCAGTGATCCCGGCCTCCTCGACAGCCTGCAGCACCAGGTGGCGGTCTTCGCCCGCCGCGCGGAGCAGACCCGTCTCGGCGGCGTAGGCCAGGTCCGCAACTCCATGGACCGCGCCGCGTACCTGCTGCTCAACCGCCTCGACAAGGAAGGCCCGATGGGCGTCAAGGCGCTCGCCGCGAGCATGGGCATCGACTCGTCGACGGTCACCCGGCAGGTCGCCCCGCTGGTCGACACCGGTCTCGTCAAGCGCACCTCGCACCCGGAGGACGGCCGTGCCGTGGTGCTCCAGCTGTCGCCGCGCGGCCAGGCCAGGCTCGACGAGGTGCGGTCCTCGCGCCGCGAGCTGATGGCCGAGCTGACGCAGGACTGGGCGCCGGAGGAGCGCGAGAGCTTCTGCACGCTCCTCACGCGCTTCAACTCAGCCCTCTCGGCGCGCCAGACGTCCCACGCGGCGCCCGGCGGTGAGGTTCCGGCCACTCCGGAGTCTTGACCCCGGGCCCGCCCCTGGCCTCAGATGAGACCGGGAGGCGCGGTGCGAGAACGGCAGGCGTTCCAGGACGCCCGCCGTGCCCGGGAGTTCGAGGCGTTCGTCGCGGGCGCGGCAGGCAGGCTCCTGCATGCCGCGACGCTGCTCACCGCGGAGCACCCCCGGGACAACCCCCGCGCGCGTGCCCTGCCTGACCGCCGCCCTCGCGCCACACGTACGCGACGTGGGACCGGCTGCGCGGGCGAGGACCCCTCGACCCGCG
>RBWT01000071.1 GCA_004010275.1 Streptomyces huasconensis | reverse complement strand
GACGCTTCCTTTGTACTCACCCTCTCGGGCTTTCCTCCGGGCGCTTCCCTTCGGTGTTTCTTTTGTTCTTGCGTTTCCGACTCTATCAGACTCTTTCGTGTCCGACTTCCTCGGTGCCTTTCCGGTTCCCGCTCCGGCCTTTCGGCTTTCGCGTTTCCCTTTCCGGCGGTTCCGACTCTATCAGATCCTTTCGGGCCTGATTCCCAGTCAGCGGGGCTTGTCTTCGCGGCTGTTGGGCCGTTCCGACGAGTGAGACTTTAGCGGAATCCTGGCTCCCGACCTAATCGGGGGCGTCCTTTCGAACGCGGATTCCTCATTTCGCAAATACGCATGAAAACGAATCGAAGGCGGGTCCCGTGCGGGTACACGACGTCGATCGCTTGATGGTTCTTGCGGAATGGTTGCCCGGGGACCGACCAAGTGGTCGACGCTCACGTCGGGCAACTCGGAGAACACTACGTACGGCCACCAGGTGTGTCAACTCCCTGCCAGGGGGTCCCTCGGGGAGTACCCTCGGCCGCATGACAACGCATGCGTGCACCCAGCTGTGGTGGGCCGCCTGAAGGCGGCCGTACATACGCATGTACCCAACGGCCGCCGCCCAGGCGGCCGTTCTTGTTTCTCCCCCTGGAGGACCCGGAGCCCGGTCGTCGGGCCGGCGGTCCCGAGCAGGAGGCGGAGAGATGACGAGGATCTTCAGTGGGATCAAGCCGACGGGGCACCTGACCCTGGGGAACTACCTGGGAGCCATCCGGCAGTGGGCCGAGGTCGACCAGCACCGCGCGGAGTCGCTGTTCAGCATCGTCGATCTGCACGCGCTGACCGTGGACCACGATCCCGGCCGGGTGCGCAGGCTCAGCAGGCAGGCGGCGACGCTGCTGCTCGCGTCGGGGATCGACCCCGGGCTGGCCACCGTCTTCGTACAGAGTCACGTGGACGAGCACGCCCGGCTCTCGTATCTGCTGGAGTGCGTCGCCACGGACGGCGAGATGCGGCGCATGATCCAGTACAAGGAGAAGTCCGCCCGCGAGCGGGCGCGCGGTGGCAGCGTGCGGCTGTCGCTGCTCACCTATCCCGCGCTGATGGCGGCGGACATCCTGGCGTACGGAGCCGATGAGGTGCCGGTCGGGGACGACCAGACGCAGCACGTCGAACTCACGCGGGACCTGGCGGTGCGGTTCAACCAGCGGTACGGACAGACGTTCGTCGTGCCCCGTGCCACTCCGCCCAAGGTGGCGGCGCGGGTCATGGACCTTCAGGACCCGACGTCGAAGATGGGCAAGTCCCACGAGGCGGGCGGCGGCATCGTCTATCTGCTGGACGAGCCGGAGGTCGTGCGGAAGAAGATCCTGCGGGCGGTCACCGACAGCGGGAGCGAGGTCGTGTACGACCGGGCTGCCAGGCCCGGGGTCTCGAATCTGCTGGAGATCCTCGCGGCGTGCCGAGGTGGGAACCCGGAAGCCCTGAGCGGTGCATACGAGTCGTACGGCGCGCTGAAGTCCGACACCGCCGATGCCGTGGTGGAGCTGCTCAGGCCCGTACAGGAGCGGCACAAGGAACTGATGGCGGAGCCCTCGTATGTAGAGGAGGTGTTGCGGCGTGGAGCGGAGCAGGCCAGGGCGATGGCCAAGCCGACGGTGGACGGCGCCTATCGGGCGATCGGTCTGCTCCCGCCGACGAACGGCGACGCGCGGCAGGAGCGGGCGCTGGTGACCAGGACCGTGTGAAGGGAGCAGGCCGTGGCGGCCCGCGGTCGCCCGACGCGCCCGAGGGGACGTGGGGGTATGTGCGCGCGGAGCACAGGGGAACCCCGTGACGGAGCCGACGAGCACCCAGGCACCGGCGCCAAGATGGCGAGCACGGACATACCCCCGCGGCCCCGCCCCACCACCGGACCCAAGGCGCTCACGCTCCGCGGTGGGGTCAGTTGTTGTTGCCGGAGGCCAGTTCGCGGCTGCGGTCGCGGGCGGCCTCCAGCGCGGCGATGAGCGCCGCGCGCACGCCGTGGTTCTCCAGTTCACGGATGGCGTTGATCGTCGTACCGGCGGGGGAGGTGACGTTCTCGCGGAGCTTCACCGGGTGTTCGCCGCTGTCGCGGAGCATGACGGACGCGCCGACCGCCGCCTGGACGATCAGGTCGTGCGCCTTGTCGCGGGGCAGGCCGAGGAGGATGCCCGCGTCGGTCATGGCCTCGACAAGGAAATAGAAGTACGCCGGCCCCGAGCCGGACAGCGCGGTGCAGGCGTCCTGCTGGGCCTCGGGGACGCGGAGCGTCTTGCCGACGGCGCCGAAGATCGCCTCGGCGTGGGCGAGCGCGTCCGCCGTGGCGTGGCTGCCGGCCGAGATGACGGACATGCCCTCGTCGACGAGGACGGGCGTGTTCGGCATGACGCGGACGACGGGGGTCAGCTCGGCCAGGCGCTCTTCGATGAAGGAGGTGGTGATGCCCGCGGCGGCGCTGATGACGAGGCGGTCGGCGGTGACGTGCGGGGCGAGTTCGTCGAGCAGGCTCGCCATGTCCTGCGGCTTGCAGGCGAGGATGAGGGTGTCGGCCTGCTTGGCGGCGTCGGCGTTGCTGACGGGGGTGACGCCGTAGCGGGTGCGGAGTTCGTCGGCGCGTTCCTGGCGGCGGGTGGTGACGAGGAGGTCGGCCGGGGCCCAGCCGCCGCGGATCATGCCGCTGAGCAGGGCTTCACCGATCTTTCCGGTGCCGAGGACTGCGACTTTCTGGCTCGTGTTGCTGCTCATGAACGGGGGCCTCCGGGGTTGCGTCGTCCGGGTGCCATCCTCGCACTGGGGGGTCGCGGGCAACGGGGTTGTCCGGTGGGCGGACCTCCGTGCACGCCGTGCGGCGGCGCAGGCCGGTGTTGCCGCCAGCCCGGTCGAGGCCGCCCCCGCTTCCACCAGAGCAGTGACAAGCGCGCGGGTTACGGGCGCGTTGCCACCAGCAGGTCCACTACGTATGCCTCTTCCACGATCCCGTCGGGAAAGACCTTGCGCAGTTCCGCCCGCTCCTCATTGAGGAAGGTCGCCGTGCGGTCCTCGCCGAGGACCAGGAACGCCGAGTGGGTGGCCAGGTTGGAGAGGTGGTCGTCCAGGGTGACGCGGCGGGTCCAGCGGAGGCGGTCGCGGCGGAAGTCCAGTTCCGTCGTCTGCTCGCTCGTACGGTCGGCGGTGTGGCGCGCCTCGTCGTCTTTGCCGAGGAAGCGGGCGATGCGTGCCGCCTGCGCGTCGGCCCAGGGCGTCGCGTGATCCTGAATGTTCCACCACACGGCCAGGGCGCCGCCGGGACGCAGCACGCGCAGCGCCTCCGGTACCGAGCGGGCGGGGTCCGTCCAGTGCCAGGCCTGGGCGTACGTGAGGAAGTCGGCCGAGCCGTCCGCGAGCGGCAGTGCGTTGCCGTCGCCGAGGACGACGGGCACGCGCGGCAGGGCTCGCCGGAACTCCCGCGCCATGCCGCTCCCCGGCTCGACGGCGAGGACGTCCGCGCCGCGCTCGGCCAGTAAGGCGGTGCCGATGCCGGTCCCCGCGCCCACGTCCACCCACGCCGTGCGCCGGCGAGGGGGCGGCCCGCCAAGTCGTTCGAGTGGCGTCGAGAGGGCGGGCGGGTAGGAGGGGCGGTGGGCCGCGTAGCGGGTGGCGGCGGTGCTGAAGGAGTGGGCGCGGGAGAGATGAGTCGTCATGGGGTCATCGTGGCGCCGGACGCCCCGCAGGGCCAGAGGCCGACCGGCCGGTGGCCCCCCGGACACCGGGCCTTGGTCAGGCCTTGCGCTTCTTCCGCGAGGGGTTGCCCGTCCGGCGCGTCGCGCGCTTCGCGTACTGCTCGCGGGCCCTCTCGTACTCCTCGCGGTGCAGCTGTTCGCCCGGGGCCTCCGTCAGGGAGCGGAAGAAGTGGGCGAGGAGGACGCCGACGAAGCCAATGGTCAGCAGGCCCCGCATGGAGGCCTGGGACGCCGGGTCGTGGCGCTTGCTGAACCCTTCCCATGTGCGGCGGAAGGCGAGCGCGCTGCAGATCGCGAACATCACGACGACGAGGAGGTTGACGAAGGTGCCGACGTCGGCGATGGCCAGGCCCTCGTAGGCGAAGCGCAGTACGAAGCAGCCCGCGGCCGCCGCCAGGAGCGAGCCAGCGGCGACAGCGGCGCGGCGGGCGCCGTAGCCGCCGTCGTGGGTGACCCATGTCGTCCCGAAGAAGCGGATGGGCTCGGGCTGCGGGCCGGGGGTGGTGGGTTCTTCGCTCACCGTTTGATTATCGCCCGCGGGACGCCGTGCCTGACCGGACGCCCGCCCGGGAGGGCAAGAGGCGGTACGGACGACACGAGGCGGCACGCCCTATTCGTCCCCCTCCTTGCCCTCCCCTGCCACCCGGCGGCTAGTTTGGGCGGCGTAAGACGTAACGGGGGATCGCGGGGGAGGTCGGGACAGTGTCACTCCGTGAAGGAGATCCGGAGGAGATCGGCGGTTATCCGCTGGAGGCGCGGCTCGGCTCGGGCGGCATGGGCACGGTCTTCCTGGCGCGCACCGCTTCGGGGCGCCCCGTGGCGATCAAGCTGATCCACCGGCAGTTCGCGGACGACGAGGAGTTCCGCATCCGCTTCCGGCAGGAGATCGCCGCCGCCCGCCGGGTGAGCGGGGCCTTCACCGCGGCTGTCATCGACGCCGGCCCCGAGGCCGCGCATCCGTGGATGGCGACCACGTACATCGAGGGCGACACGCTCGCCCAGCGCATCGCCAAGGAGGGCCCGATCGGCGGCGCCGAGCTGCGCGCCCTGTCCATCGGTCTCACCGAGGCGCTGCGCGACATCCACCGCGTGGGGGTCGTGCACCGGGACCTCAAGCCGTCCAACGTGGTCCTCTCCCCCGAGGGGCCGCGCGTCATCGACTTCGGCATCTCGCGCGCGGCGGACCAGCAGACGCTGACGATGACGGGGCGGGTGATCGGCACGCCGCCGTTCATGTCGCCGGAGCAGTTGCAGGCGCCGCGCGGCGTCGGGCCGCGTTCGGACGTGTTCTCGCTCGGCACGCTGCTGGTCTACGCGGCGACGGGGCAGGGTCCCTTCGACGCGGACAGCCCCTACATGACGGCGTACCAGGTCGTGCACGAGCCGCCGTCGCTGGGCTCGGTCCCCGCCGCGCTGCGGGCGGTGGTCGAACCGTGCCTGGCCAAGGACGCGAAGGACCGGCCCTCGGCGGACGAACTGCTCGTACGGCTGCGGGATCTGCCCACCGATCTCGGCGGCGCGGCGGCCGCGGGCGTCGCGCGGTGCACTGCGCGAGACGGACACGCAGCACCATCTGGCCGGGCCGGACACCCCACCGCCGAGCACCTCCGCGCCCCCGGACGCCGCTCCCGAGGCACCCGCGAACCCCGCCCCCTCCCCCACAGACCTCACCCCTGGCCGCAGGAGCGAGGCCGCCGACGGCCACACCCGCCGTCGGCCCCGCCGCCTCCGCCAGGCGCTCGCCGCCGCCGTCGCCGTCGTCGCGCCGGCGGCGGTGTCGCGCTGATGAACTCCGACGTCTCCGGTGAAGCGGGCGGCGGCACGGGCGGTCCCGGCAAGGGGGGCGAGGGTGGCCGCAACGTCGCGGCCACCGGGGCGCCCCTCCCGGACGGCTTCAAGCCGTGGCGCAAGACCGTGCCCGGCGGCCGGCCGGACATCCCGGACGAGCTGCGCTGCGAGGCGCGCGGCGACGCCCTGTTCTGCGGGGGCGGCGGTGTCGTCGCGACCCGCATCAGGGCCTCCGACGGTTCCCGCGTCTGGACAGAGAAGAGCCCCGGCGTCCCCGTGCAGGGCATGCACCTGGTGGGCGTCACCGACGACACGGTGCTCGGTTACCGCTTCGCGGCCGAGGACGCGCCGGGCGATCCGCAGACCGAGGTGGTGGCCGTCGACGCGGACAAGGGCACCGAGCTGTGGTCCACTCCGTCCGGCGCGCAGTCGACGGCCGTCACGGGCCGTACGCAGGACGCCGTGGTGCTGGGCTCCACCGTGGTGACGGTCGACGCGTCCAACGCGCGGTTCGAAGCCCGGCGGGCGCACACCGGGAAGGTGCTCTGGCGCCGGCCGTTCCCCGTGGGCGAGCAGTGCGCCCCCGTCCCTGCGGGCAAGCGGCTGTACGCGATGTGCGCACGGGAGGCCGAACTGTCCGCGGGCGCGGTGCGCCACCCCGTCCTGCACGTCACCGACCTCGCCTCGGGAAGCCTGGGCCAGGCCATCCCGCTCAAGGGCCCCGTCCAGCCCGTCGGCACCGCAGACGACAGCCTCGTACTCCTCCACCAGCGGCACGACGGCCCGGCGATGCTCGGCTACGACCAGGTCGTGCGGGTGGACCGGGCCTCGCACGACGTCACGTACGCCCGGCTGCCGAAGGTGTACGAGGGGACGCCGGGCATGGCCGGCGGCACCGTCTTCCTCAGTGGGCGGACGGGTCTCGTCACGGCGTTCGACCCGGTGACCGGCAGGAAGAAGTGGGCCCGGCAGACGGCAGTGGAGGGCGCGTCGGGGCCGGTCCAGGGCGACGACAAGGCGCTGTACTTCAGCTCGGCCAGTGGCCGGGTCGCCGTGCTCTCCGCGCACAAGGGTGAGCCACTGCTGTCCACGGGCCCGCGGGCCGACGGCGTGGCGGGCGAGACGAACGCCGAGCCGCGTGTGGTGGTCGCGGGCCGTCTGGTCGTCGTGGCGGCCGCCGAGAACACCGTGTTCGCCTTCGACGTGACGAAGCCGCCGGAGTCCGGTTGAGAGGCCGGGCTCCGGCGGCCGGGTGAGCCACCCGCTGCCGAGTGGCGGCGGGTGATCAGCAGCGCGGCGCCACGTACCCGTCGCTGCCCGTGCGGACGTACGTGTCCGAGACGTAGCGGCCGCTGCCGATGCGGTCCCAGAGGTTCGAGGTGCCCGTCGGGCCGGTGACCGTCTCGCCCGGCTTCTGGCACTGGATGGTGACGCGGGTGCCGGCGCTCAGCCGGCCGACCTTGGAGTACGACGTGCCGGGCCCGGAGCGGACGTTGGCGGCCGCGGCGATGGCGTACGTCGTGGTGGCCGTCGCCTCGACCATGGCTTCGACCGCGGCGTCGACCGCGGCTTCGGCCGTGGCGCGGTCGGTCGTCTCCGGTGTGATGACGTTCTCGCTCACTGTGTTCCCCCGTAACCGGCGGCGCGGGCCGCCCTTGGCGTGTTCCTCACACCAAGGACGCGCCCGCGCGCGAAAGGTTTCCGGGGTTCTCGCCGGTTCAGCCGAGCTTCGACACGTCCCGCACCGCGCCCTTGTCGGCGCTGGTCGCCATCGCCGCGTACGCGCGCAGGGCGGCGGAGACCTTCCGCTCGCGGCTCTTGGGCTCGTACACACCGCCCAGGGCCTCGCGGCGGGCGGCCAGTTCCTCGTCGGGGACGAGGAGTTCGATCGAGCGGCCGGGGATGTCGATGCGGATGCGGTCGCCGTCCTCGACCAGCGCGATCGTGCCGCCGGACGCCGCCTCGGGCGAGGCGTGGCCGATCGACAGGCCCGAGGTGCCGCCGGAGAAGCGGCCGTCGGTGACCAGGGCGCAGGTCTTGCCGAGGCCGCGGCCCTTCAGGAAGGAGGTCGGGTAGAGCATCTCCTGCATGCCGGGGCCGCCCTTGGGACCCTCGTAACGGATGACGACCACGTCACCCTCCTTCACGGCCTTGTTGAGGATCTTCTCGACGGCCTCTTCCTGCGAGTCGCAGACGACCGCGGGGCCCTCGAAGGTCCAGATCGACTCGTCGACGCCCGCGGTCTTCACGACGCAGCCGTCCACGGCGATGTTGCCCTTGAGGACGCCGAGGCCGCCGTCCTTGGAGTAGGCGTGGGCGACGTCGCGGATGCAGCCGTTGGCGGCGTCCGTGTCGAGGGTGTCCCACCGCTCGGACTGCGAGAAGGCCTCGGCGGAGCGCTTGCAGCCGGGCGCCGCGTGCCACAGCTCGACGGCCTCCTCGGAGGCGGAGCCGGAGCGGACGTCCCAGGTGTCCAGCAGCTCCTTGATGGAGGGCGAGTGGACGGTGTGCACGTCCTCGTTGAGGAGGCCGCCGCGGTACAGCTCGCCGAGGATCGCGGGGATGCCGCCGGCGCGGTGCACGTCCTCCATGTAGTACGTGGTCGTGGGCGCCGCGTTCGGGGCGACCTTGGCCAGGCAGGGGACGCGGCGCGAGACGGCGTCGATGTCGGTCAGGTCGTAGCCGACCTCGGCCTCGCGGGCGGCGGCGAGCAGGTGCAGGATCGTGTTCGTGGAGCCGCCCATGGCGATGTCGAGGGCCATGGCGTTCTCGAAGGCGGCGTGGGTGGCGATGCTGCGCGGCAGGACGGAGGCGTCGTCACCGCCGTAGTACCGCTCGGTGATCTCGACGACCGTCCGGCCCGCCTTCTCGTACAGCTCCTTGCGGGCGGTGTGGGTGGCGAGGACCGTGCCGTTGCCCGGCAGGGAGAGGCCGATGGCCTCGGTCAGGCAGTTCATCGAGTTGGCGGTGAACATGCCGGAACAGGAGCCGCAGGTCGGACAGGCGTTCTCCTCGATGCGGAGCATGTCCTCGTCGGAGATGCTCTCGTCCACGGCGTCGCTGATCGCGTTGACCAGGTCGAGCTTGCGGACCGTGCCGTCGACGAGGGTGGCCTGGCCGGCCTCCATGGGGCCGCCGGAGACGAAGACCGTCGGGATGTTGAGGCGCAGGGCGGCCATCAGCATGCCGGGGGTGATCTTGTCGCAGTTGGAGATGCAGATCAGGGCGTCGGCGCAGTGGGCCTCGACCATGTACTCCACGGAGTCGGCGATCAGGTCGCGCGAGGGCAGGGAGTACAGCATGCCGCCGTGGCCCATCGCGATGCCGTCGTCCACGGCGATCGTGTTGAACTCGCGCGGGATGCCGCCGGCCTCGCGGATCGCCTCGGAGACGATGCGGCCGACCGGCTGGAGGTGGGTGTGGCCGGGCACGAACTCCGTGAAGGAGTTGGCGACGGCGATGATCGGCTTCCGCCCGATGTCGGCCCCGGGTACACCGGAGGCGCGCATAAGGGCGCGGGCGCCCGCCATGTTGCGGCCGTGGGTGACTGTGCGGGACCTGAGCTCGGGCATCGTCGCTCGCTCCTTCGTAGAGATGGGGCTGCTGTCGAGCGTACGCCGCGGCTCCAGGATCTGGACAGGGTGTCCGGATGGCGGGACGGACATCTCGGCGGGCGAGCGGGGTTCGGTTGTACGGGTCCGGGCCGCGCTCTGCCCCCGTCCGCCGAGGCCAGAGCCATGCCCTGCTCCCGTCCGCCGAGGGCGGTGGATCGGCCGTGATCATGAACCGCCGCAGGGCGATGCCGCGCACGGACGACTTCTCGTATCCCTGTTTGATTCGCAGAACTTACGGCGCGTCGGCGGAGGTCACGAGCGGGGCACCCGCACCGCCGACGCCAGGTGCAGCCGCGTGAAGGCGAGCGCTTCGGCGAGGTCGGCCTCGCGCTCGGCACTGGACATCGCGCGCCGGGTGTTGACCTCGATGACGACATGTCCGTCGAAGCCGGTGGTCGCCAGGCGCTCCAGCAGCTCGGCGCACGGCTGCGTGCCGCGGCCGGGGACGAGGTGCTCGTCCTTGGCGGAGCCCTTGCCGTCGGCGAGGTGGACGTGGCCGAGGCGGTCGCCCATGCGGCCGATCATGTCCATGGCATCCGTGCGGGCGGTCGCGGTGTGCGAGAGGTCGACCGTGAAGTGGCGGTAGTCGTCCTTGGTGACGTCCCAGTCGGGGGCGTACGCGAGCATCTCGCGGTCGCGGTAGCGCCAGGGGTACATGTTCTCGACGGCGAAGCGCACGTCGGTCTCCTCGGCCATCCGCCAGATTCCGGCGACGAAGTCGCGCGCGTAGTTGCGCTGCCAACGGAAGGGCGGGTGCACCACGACCGTGGACGCGTCGAGCTTCTCGGCGGCGGCCTTCGCGCGCTGGAGCTTGACCCAGGGGTCGGTGGACCAGACGCGCTGCGTGATCAGCAGACACGGGGCGTGGACGGCGAGGATCGGGATCTGGTGGTAGTCGCTGAGCCTGCGCAGCGCCTCGATGTCCTGGCTGACGGGGTCGGTCCAGACCATGACCTCGACGCCGTCGTAGCCGAGGCGCGCGGCGATCTCGAAGGCCGTCGCCGTCGACTCCGGATAGACCGAGGCCGTCGACAGGGCGACCTTCGCATCCGGGATGCGCACCACTGGTTCTGCCACGGAAGACAGGGTACGGGCCGCGTCCGGACGCCGGGGAGGTGGCCTCATGCCGTCCCGCTCACACTCCCGGAAGGTGGTCGAGCCGCCGCAGGATCACGCCCTCGCGCAGCGCCCACGGGCAGATCTCCACGCTCTCGATCCCGAAGAGGTCCATGGCACCCTCCGCGACGAGCGCCCCGGCGAGCAGCTGTCCGGCCCGCCCCTCGGAGACGCCGGGCAGCTCCGCGCGCTCGCGCGTGGTCATCGCGGCGAGCTGCGGCACCCAGTCCTCCAGGGACTTCCGCTTCAGTTCGCGCTGTACGTAGAGACCGTCGGCCGAGCGTGCGGCTCCCGCGAGGCGGGCGAGCTGCTTGAACGTCTTCGACGTGGCCACGATGTGGTCGGGGGCGCCGAAGCGGGCGAACTCCCCCACCGTGCGGCGATCTGGGCGCGCACGTGCCGTCGCAGCGCCTTCACGTCGGAGGGGTCCGGCGGGTCCGTCGGCAGCCAGGCCGCGGTGAGCCGGCCGGCGCCGAGCGGCAGGCTGACCGCGCAGTCCGGCTCCTCGTCCATGCCGTACGCGACCTCCAGCGAGCCGCCGCCGATGTCCAGGAGGAACAGCTTGCCCGCCGACCAGCCGAACCAGCGCCGGGCGGCCAGGAACGTGAGCTTGGCCTCCTCCTCGCCGGAGAGCACCTTCAGGTCGACGCCGGTCTCCTCTCTGACCCGGGCCAGGACGTCGTCGGCGTTGGTCGCCTCGCGCACCGCGGAGGTGGCGAACGGCAGCACTTCCTCCACGCCCTTGTCCTCCGCGGCCTCCACGGCGTCCCGCACGGTGGCGACCAGGCGGTCGACGCCGTCGGGCCCGATCGCCCCCGCGGGGTCGAGGAGTTGGGCCAGGCGCAGGTCGGCCTTGTGGGAGTGCGCGGGCAGGGGGCGCGCGCCGGGATGGGCGTCGACCACGAGCAGATGCACCGTGTTCGACCCCACGTCGAGGACACCGAGTCTCATGTACGGAACGCTACGCCGAGTGGGGCGCCCGGCTGGCCCCGGGCGGCTCACCGCACGCATACCCTGGAGTTGTGCCAAAGACGAAAAAGACGAAGGCCGACAAATCGACGTCGGGGAAGTCGTCGCCCAAGCCGCCCGGGTCCCAGGAGCCGACGATTCAAGGGGAGCTGGAGAAGGTGGGGAGTCCGGGCAAGGCCGAGAAGCCGGGGAAGTCGGGCAAGTCAGAGAAGCCGGGCAAGTCGGGCAAGTCAGAGAAGCCGAGCAAGGCCGGTAAGGGTGACAAGTCCGGCAAGGCAGACAGTGCGGGCAAGACGGGCAAGGCGCATAAGTCGGGCCGGAAAGCCGGGGAGTCGGAGCAGGCTCTGCAGCCCGTACAGCCCGGGAAGGCCGGGGAGCCCGAAAAGGCGGGAGAGCCCGGAAAGGCCGCCCCGATCGGCCGGCCCGAGAAGGCCGAGGAGATCGGGAAGTCCGGCAAGCCGGCCCGGACCGGCCGGGGCGAACCGGACGAGAAGGGCCTGGACTTCGCCCGGGCCTGGGTGGAGTTCCCCGACCCCGCCGACGAGGAGCAGGTCTTCCGCTGCGACCTGACCTGGCTGACCTCCCGCTGGAACTGCATCTTCGGCAGCGGCTGCCAGGGCATCCAGGCGGGCCGCGCCGACGACGGCTGCTGCACGCTGGGCGCGCACTTCTCCGACGAGGACGACGAGAAGCGCGTCGCCACGTACGTGGAACGCCTCACGCCCGACATCTGGCAGCACCACGACGTGGGCCGGGAGACCGGCTGGGTCTCCACGGACGAGGACGGCGACCGCCAGACCCGCCCGTTCAACGGCTCGTGCATCTTCCAGAACCGCCCCGGCTTCGCGGGCGGCGCGGGCTGCTCGCTGCACATCCTGGCGCTGCGGGAGGGCCGCGAGCCCCTGGAGACGAAGCCGGACGTCTGCTGGCAGCTGCCGGTGCGCAGGACGTACGAGTGGATCGACCGGCCCGACGACACGCGCGTCCTCCAGGTGTCGATCGGTGAGTACGACCGGCGCGGCTGGGGCCCCGGCGGCCACGACCTGCACTGGTGGTGCACGTCGGCGACCTCGGCGCACGGCGCGGGCGACCCGGTGTACGTCTCCTACCGCCCCGAGCTGATCGAGATGATGGGCAAGGAGGGCTACGACCGCCTGGTGGAGCTGTGCGAGGAGCGCCTCGCCTCGCAACTGCCCCTGCTGGCACCGCACCCGGCGGACCCCGCCCGGTAGGCCCCGCCCGGTGGACGCCGCGAGGGGCCCGGAGGGCTCACCCCTGGCCGGGCGTGCCCCCGCCCTCACCCGGCGGCGAGGGGTCTCCCGGCCCCGGGTCCGACGGCGTGGGGTCCGGGTCGGTCGGGGTCGGCTTGGGGTCGGGGTCGGTGGGTCCGGGATCCGAGGGGCCGGGGTCGGAGGGTCCCGGGTCCGAAGGGCCGGGGTCGGAGGGCCGGGGGTCGGGCCGCGGCCCTGGACCCGGTGGCATCGGCGGGCGCCGTCGCCGAGACCGTCGATGGCGATGACCGCGCCCGAGGGGGCGATGGCGACCTGGGCGCGCCAGGGGCCGGACGGCTCGCGGTTGCGGTCGACGTAGACCTGGATCGTGACGGACTCCCCCGGCGCGAGCGTGCCCGACGAGCGGCTGAGGTAGAGCCAGGACGCCTGCTCGCTCGCCGACCAGCGGACCGGTGAGCCACCCGACGCCGTGAGCGTGATGAGGGTCGTGTCGCCGCTCGGCTGCGCGTCGACGGTCAGGCGCCCGGGGCCCGTGGCCGAGCCGGGCGAGGACCCGGTGCTGACGACCTCCACGGAGACATCGGGCGAGCGGCCGTCCGCGCCGAAGCCTGGGCCGTCCTTCTTGCGGGCGTTGCCCGCGTTCTCATAGCCGCGTACGCGGTCGCTGCCGAGGCCGCCCGGGCCCTCGCCGTCGCTCGCGGTGACCGCGCCGCCGTCGTGGCCCTCTCCGGTGAGCGGCGCTCCCCGGTAGGCGGCCCACAGGGCGAGCACCGGGGCGGCCACCACGGTGGCGACGACGGTCGTCGTGACGGCACGCGCGCGGAGCCGTCGCGGCGTACGGCGTGGTCCTTGGGGTCGATCGGGAAACCCCGCCGGTCGTAGCGGGGGTGGGCGCCCCGCGCGCGCGGGAGGTGCGCCATCACCTTGGGCAGGGCGTCCCGCGGGGCCTCGACGATGGGGAGGGTGGCCGGGCTGACGGCCGTGCCGGGCCAGGCGCCCGCCCCGGCGCGCTCGGCGGCGTCGCGGTTGCGCGGGCAGTCGTCGACGTGCCGGACGAGTTCGCGGCCGCAGGGCCGTGCCGAGCAGCACCTGGTTGTCGCCGGTGAGGCGGGCGACGATGGGGCAGCTGCCGGTCTTCCACGACGGAGAGCGCGGCGCGGGTGCGCTCCACCTCGCAGGCGGCGGAGGCGAGCAGGCCGCGGGCCTTGGCGAGGTCCATGCCGAGGACGGCGGAGATCGCGGCGGGGGCGAGCTGGTGGCGCACGGCCAGCTCCAGGGCCTCCCGCTGCTCGGGGGTCGTGCCGGCGGCTTCGGGCCAGGCCAGCTGGGCCTGTCGCGGTGGCGGCGCTGCTCGGTGTCCTCCGGGGCCCGCGCGGTGGCGTCCGAGGCGCGCGGGGCGGTCTTCGTGGCGTGGGAGGCGCCGGTGCCGCGGGCGGCGTGCGCGCCCTGGCGCTCGCGCTTGGCTTCGGCCAGACGGCGCAAGCAGACCCAGCGGGCGAGGGCGTAGAGCCAGGCGCGCAGCTCGCGGTCGCCGTGGGGGCCGCGGGAGCCCCGCCGCTCGGCGAGGTGGAGCACGTCGCCCAGTGCCGCGGTCGCCGCGTCGTGATCGCACAGGACGGACAGGCAGTACGTGAACAGCCCGTCCAGGCACGGTTCATAGCGCGCGGGCGGCATCGCGGGCGGGGTCGTCCGGGGCGCCGGGCGGGACACCGGACGCTTGCGCGCGTCACGGTGCGCCCGGTGTGCGCCGGTTGCGTTCGCGGGAGTTTCCGGCCTGCTGCTCATCACCCGTGCGAAGTTAGGCGGATGATGCAGGCCGCTTCCTCCCCCTCGCACACATTTAATCCTTACGGGTGAACAGATCCCTCGAAAGGGGACAGGAACCCACCATTCCGCAGTCTTGCCTTGCGCGCGGGACCCGTCGCCGCGGAACCCGTTGTCAGTGGCCTCGGCTACGGTTCCGAGCATGGCTGCCCGTACGAAGACCTCCAAGGACAGGCCGTCCTACCGCTGCACCGAGTGCGGCTGGCAGACGGCCAAGTGGCTCGGCCGCTGCCCAGAGTGCCAGGCCTGGGGGACGGTCGAGGAGTACGGCGCGCCCGCCGTCCGCACCACCGCCCCCGGCCGGGTCACCTCCTCCGCCGTCCCGATCGGCGAGGTCGACGGCCGCCAGGCCACCGCGCGCTCCACCGGCGTGCCGCGAGCTGGACCGCGTCCTCGGCGGCGGCCTGGTCCCCGGCGCCGTGGTACTGCTCGCGGGCGAGCCCGGCGTCGGCAAGTCGACCCTCCTGCTCGACGTCTCGGCGAAGGCGGCCAGCGAGGAGCACCGCACCCTCTATGTGACCGGCGAGGAGTCGGCGAGCCAGGTCCGGCTGCGCGCCGACCGCATCGGCGCCATCGACGACCACCTCTATCTGGCCGCGGAGACCGATCTCTCCGCCGTCCTCGGTCACTTGGACGCGGTCAAGCCCTCGCTCCTGGTCCTGGACTCGGTGCAGACGGTCGCCTCGCCCGAGATCGACGGCGCGCCCGGCGGCATGGCGCAGGTCCGCGAGGTCGCGGGCGCCCTGATCCGCGCCTCCAAGGAGCGCGGCATGTCCACCCTCCTGGTGGGCCACGTCACCAAGGACGGCGCGATCGCCGGCCCCCGCCTCCTGGAGCACCTGGTCGACGTGGTCCTCCAGTTCGAGGGCGACCGGCACGCGCGCCTGCGCCTGGTCCGCGGCGTCAAGAACCGGTACGGCACGACGGACGAGGTCGGCTGCTTCGAGCTGCACGACGAGGGCATCACCGGTCTCGCCGACCCCAGCGGCCTCTTCCTGACCCGCCGCGCCGAGCCCGTCCCCGGCACCTGCCTCACCGTCACCCTGGAGGGCCGCCGCCCCCTGGTCGCCGAGGTCCAGGCGCTCACGGTCGACTCGCAGATCCCGAGCCCCCGGCGCACCACCTCCGGCCTGGAGACCTCCCGCGTGTCGATGATGCTGGCCGTCCTGGAGCAGCGCGGCCGGATCACGGCCCTCGGCAAGCGGGACATCTACAGCGCGACGGTCGGCGGCGTGAAGCTCTCCGAGCCCGCCGCGGACCTCGCCGTCGCCCTCGCCCTGGCCAGCGCGGCGAGCGACACCCCGCTCCCGAAGAACCTCGTGGCGATCGGCGAAGTGGGCCTGGCGGGCGAGGTCAGACGGGTCACGGGCGTCCAGCGCAGGCTGGCCGAGGCCCACCGCCTCGGCTTCACCCACGCCCTCGTACCGACTGATCCCGGCCGGATTCCCGCCGGTATGAAGGTCATCGAAGTCGCCGACATGGGTGACGCCCTGCGCGTCCTTCCGCGATCCCGTCGCCGAGAGGCCCCACGGGCGGAGGAAGAGCGCCGGTAGACTTTGCCCTGGTCTCGCCCATCCGTACGAAGTCAGACGTACGCAAGAGGCTTGGACAACCTGCGACCGAGGGAGTGCAGTGGCAGCCAACGACCGGGCAGCGAACCCCGGCAAGTCCGGCGGAAGCTCGGCCGCCGATGTGCTGATGCGCGCCTCTCTGAGCGCCGTCGCGCCCGGCACGGCCCTGCGCGACGGCCTCGAACGCATCCTGCGCGGCAACACCGGAGGTCTCATCGTCCTCGGCTGGGACAAGACCGTCGAGTCGATGTGCACGGGCGGCTTCATCCTGGACGTCGAGTTCACGGCGACGCGCCTGCGCGAGCTGTGCAAGCTCGACGGCGGCATCGTCCTCGACAAGGACATCACCAAGATCCTGCGCGCCGGCGTGCAGCTGGTGCCGGACCCGAAGATCCCCACCGAGGAGACGGGTACCCGGCACCGCACGGCGGACCGCGTCTCCAAGCAGGTCGGCTTCCCGGTCGTCTCCGTCTCCCAGTCCATGCGCCTGATCGCGCTGTACGTGGACGGGCAGCGCCGCGTCCTGGAGGACTCGGCGGCGATCCTCTCCCGCGCCAACCAGGCCCTCGCGACCCTGGAGCGGTACAAGCTCCGTCTCGACGAGGTCGCGGGCACGCTCTCCGCCCTGGAGATCGAGGACCTGGTGACGGTGCGGGACGTCACGGCGGTCGCCCAGCGCCTGGAAATGGTGCGCCGCATCGCCACCGAGATCGCCGAGTACGTGGTGGAGCTGGGCACGGACGGCCGTCTCCTCGCCCTCCAGCTCGACGAGTTGATCGCGGGCGTGGAGCCCGAGCGCGAGCTGGTCGTCAGGGACTACGTGCCCGAGCCGACGGCCAAGCGCTCCCGCACGGTCGACGAGGCGCTGTCCGAGCTGGACGCCCTCACCCACGCGGAGCTGCTCGAACTGCCCACCGTGGCGCGGGCCCTGGGGTACACCGGCTCCCCGGAGGCCCTGGACTCCGCCGTCTCCCCGCGCGGCTTCCGCCTCCTCGCCAAGGTGCCCCGCCTTCCCGGCGCCATCATCGACCGCCTCGTCGAGCACTTCGGCGGCCTCCAGAAGCTGCTCGCCGCCAGCGTGGACGACCTCCAGACGGTGGACGGCGTGGGCGAGGCCCGCGCCCGCAGCGTCCGCGAGGGCCTCTCGCGCCTCGCGGAGTCGTCGATCCTGGAGCGGTACGTCTAGCCTCCGGCCCCTCACCGCCCCGGCTCCCTCAGGGGCTCTGCCAGGCCCTGGTTTCTAGTCCTTCTCCAGGACGAACGACGCCCGGGCGGTCGCGAGGCCAGGGGTCTTCGCCTCGACGAGGTAGGTGCCCGCGGGCGCCGAGCCCGGCGCGGGCGTCGCGCACTTGGGGGCGCTGGCGCGGCGGTCCCACTGCACGGTGTGCGTGATGCGGCCGTCGGCCGGGACGCGCAGCAGCAGGCTGCCGCTTCCGGCGGGGCAGTCGTCGGAGGACCAGAACGCGTCGTCGCCGTCGGCCTGGGTGATCGTCAAGACCGTTGTCCGGCCGCCCAGATCGACCTTGCAGGCCTTGCCGCCGGTGTTCTCGGCGATCAGTTCGAACTTCGGCTTCTCGTCGATCCCGTACGCGTTCTTGACGCTGCGCACCTTCAACTTGACCGCGCTGCCGGTGCAGTTGGGCAGCTTCGTGCCGGCCGGGAGCCGGTCGCCGGAGCCGCCGCCGCCCTTGGCGTCGTCCGAACCGCCGCCGACGGAGGCACCCGCGCCACCGGAGCTTCCGGAACCCGAGCCCCCGGAGCCGCCCGACCCGGAACCGGAACCGGAATCCGAGCCTTCGCTCGACTCGTCCCGCCCGCCCGGGTGTTGGCTGATCGCGGGCCCGGAGCTGGAGGGCCCCGGAGTGATCGACGTGGCGGGGCCGTTGCCGCTCGGCCCGTCGGCGCCGTTGTTTCCGCCGCCGCCCCCGGAGGTGGCGACCCAGACGGCGAGTAGCACCAGCAGGGCGAACACGGACAGCAGGACGGCCCTCCGACGCCAGTAGATGGTGGAGGGAAGCGGCCCGACCGGATTGCGCAGAGATCCCACGCCCAAACCTTACGAGAGATCCGCCGCGTGTCCTGCCCCACCCGCCGTCCTGGGCAACAAAGTTTGTAGATCATCATCCCGGAACGGCCTTCCGGCCCTGTCGATCGTCAGGGGAGCCCCCGGGTCGATCGCCGGATGTGACGATTCGGCCGCACTCCGTACCGTCCGTAATCATGGACACCATGGACGACGATCTCTACCGCGACATCACCGACTTCGCCCACGACACTCCGTCGTGGTTCCAGCACCTCGCCGAGGTGTGGACGGAGCTCGGCCTGCTTCTCTTCGGCGTGCTCTTCATCGTCGCCTGGTGGCGGGCCCGGCGCGGTGACCCCCGCGCCCTCGCCATCGCGGTGCTCGCCCCGCTCGCCACCGCGGTGGCGTACGTGTGCAGCGAGTTGCTCAAGTCCGTGATCGACGAGGAGCGCCCCTGCCGGGCGGTGTCCGGGGCGCTGAAGCCGCTCGTCGAGTGCCCCGCCTACGGCGACTGGTCCTTCCCGAGCAACCACTCGACGATCGCGGGCGCCGCCGCCGTCGGCCTCGCGCTCGCCTGGCCGCGCATCGCCGCGCTGACGGTCCCGATGGCCGTGCTGATGGCGTTCTCGCGGGTCTTCGTCGGCGTGCACTACCCGCACGACGTGGCGGTCGGTCTCGTCCTCGGCGCGATCCTGGCGTTCGTGGTGGTACGGATCACCACGCGGCCCGTGGCGCGCGTCGGCCAGGCGATGCGGGGCTCCTCGAACGGTCTGGTGAAGTGGTTCGCGGGCCCGGGCCCCGCCCTCGCGCCGTCCCCCGCGACGGACCCGGCGCGTACGAACTCGCCGACGATGTCGTTCCGCCGCTACGACGCTCACCAGCACCCCGGCCACGACGCACACCGCCATGACTCGCAGCACCACGACCCGCAGCACCACGACCCGCAGTGGCACAACCCCCAGCACCACGACCCGCAGCACCACGACTCGCGCCGCCACTGACGCGGACACGGTGCCGCGCCGCGGGGCTCAGTCCGCTTCCGGGACGAGCCCCGCCTCGTACGCGACGATCGCCGCCTGGACGCGGTTCTTGACGTGGAGCCGCTCAAGGACCGCGCTCACATACGCCTTGACCGTGCCTTCGACGAGGTGCAGCCGGGCGGCGATCTCCGGGTTGGACAGGCCCGCGCCGACCAGGCCGAGGACCTCGCGTTCGCGCGGGGTGAGGGCCGAGACGCGGGCGCGGGCCTCGGCGCCGCGGCCCATGCGCCGGGCGCCGAAGCCGTCGATGACGTGCCGGGCCACCTTCGGCGAGAGGAAGGCGGCGCCGCCCGCCACCGCCCGTACGCCGGCGATGAGTTCATGCGGGTCGCCGGACTTCAGCAGGAACCCGGTGGCGCCGCCGCCCAGCGCCCGGGCCACGTACGCGTCCTCGGAGAACGTCGTCAGCATGGCGACCGCGGTGCCCGGCACGGTACGGACGATCTCCTCGCCCGCGGCCAGGCCGTCCAGGCGCGGCATGCGGATGTCGAGCAGCGCCACGTCGGGCCGGTGGGCCTGCGCGAGGAGGACGGCCTCGCGTCCGTCGGCGGCCTCGGCGACGACCTCGATGTCGCCGCCCGCGGCGAGGATGGCGTGCACACCCGCGCGGATCATGGCCTCGTCGTCGGCCAGCAGGACCCGGATGGCCATCGTCTGGTTCACCGCACACGCTCCTTGCTCACCGCACGCGCTCCTTGTTCACCGCACACGCTCCTTGTGCATCTCACCTGCCGTGGGGATCACGGCCTTGTCCACGAGGCGGTCCCTGTCGCCGTCGCTGTCGCCGTCGAAGCAGAGCCTGAAGTAGGGGACGGCCGTGAAGAGTTCGCCGCTCGCGCGGTAGTACGCGCAGTCGGCGCCCTCCGGCGGCGGGGTCGGCGCGCGCTCCACGGGCGGGTCGGTCGCGGCCTGGTCCGGCAGCAGGTGCGCCACCTCGGCGCGCGGGACGCCGAGGCGCAGCCGCGCGTAGTCGGCGGGGTCGAGGACCTGGTGGGTGCGCGAGTACGCGTACCAGGCGAAGGTCCCGCCGACGAGCAGCGTGCCCGTGGCGACGGCGGCGCCGAAGGCGAGGACGGTGCGGCGGCGCGCGTACGCGAGGCGGGCGCCGAAGGGGGGCGCGGGGGCGGCTCCCTCGGCGGGCACGCGCGCGGTGACCCGGAAGCCCTCGCCGTGCGGCCCCGCGTCGAAGGTGCCGCCCAGGTCGGTGACGCGGGCCCGCAGGCCGCGCAGCCCGCTGCCGCCCTCGGAGGGCGAACCCTGCTCCCGGGGGCGGCCGTTGGTGACGGTGAGCGTCGTCGCTCCCTCGGTCGCGCGCCACGGTGACGGTGACGTGGGCGCCGGGCGCGTGCCGGGCGGCGTTGGTCAGGGCTTCCTGGACGACGCGGTGGACGGTGCGCTCGGCGGGCGCCGCCTCGGCCGACGGAGGCACGGATGCGTGGGCGCCCGCCTCGTCCTCGTACGCGATCTCAAGTCCCGACTCCGCCGCGCGGGCGACGAGTTCCGCGACGCTCTCCCCGGCGGGTGCCAGCGGGGCCCGCTCGTCGTCGTCCTCGCGGAGCAGGCCGATGATCGCGTGCAGCCGGTCCGTGGCCTGTGAGGCCGCCGCGCGGAGGTCGGCGGCGGCCGCGCGCGCCGGTCCGGCAGGTCGGGGGCGACCTGGAGGGCGCCGGCGCGGACGGCGATCAGGCTCAGTTCGTGGCCCAGGGAGTCGTGCATGTCCTGGGCGATGCGGGCCCGTTCCCGCAGCCGGGCGCGGTCGGCGACGATGCGCTGCTCGCGCTCCAGCTGGTCGGCGCGTGCCCAGCCGGCGGCGGCCAGTTCGCGGCCCTGGCGCCAGTAGCGGCCGGTGAGCCACGGGAAGACCGTGCCGAAGACGAGCGTGCCCATGAGGACCAGCCACTCGACCACGGGGTCGACGTCGCGCTCGGCGATCTTGACCGTGCCGGTGAGGGCGACGGCGCCGAAGGCGAGCAGGGCGGGGCGGGCGCGGTCGGCGCGGCGGCCGAGGAGCAGGGCGAAGACGGCGAGGGCGGGTCCGTAGGAGAGCGTGAAGAGGGAGGAGCCGGTGGCGAGCCCGAGGGCGGCCGCCGCGAGGAAGGCGGGCAGCGGCCCGGCCCGGCGGGACGGCGACGGCGCCCGCGGAGACGGCGAGCGCGGCGGCCTGCTGCCAGGCCGGCCGAGGTTCGTTCATGCCGAGCCGGTCCACCGACACCACGGGGACGGCGAGCGCCGCCCACAGCAGCACGCTCCTCGTACGTCTCTCCACCCGCCCGACGCTACGTGTCCGGTGGCACCCGCCACCCCTGCCGATCGTCAGGTGTGCGCCGCCCGGCGCGGCGGCGGCCCCACAGGAACACGCCCCGCCCCGCGGAACCCGTGGACCCGTGGAACCCGACGCGGCCGTGGCAGGATCGGTGGTGCCATGACTGCTCCCACGAAGCCCATGCCGAACAGCCCGGCCCCGGGGAACTCCCCCGAGCCCACCGGGGACGCCCTCCACACTCCCGTCATCGCCTGGTTCGACGCGCACGCCCGTGATCTTCCGTGGCGGCGCGAGGACGCCGGGCCGTGGGGCGTGATGGTCAGCGAGTTCATGCTCCAGCAGACGCCCGTCAGCCGGGTGCTGCCCGTGTACGAGCAGTGGCTGGCCCGCTGGCCCCGCCCCGCCGACCTCGCCAAGGAGGCGCCCGGTGAGGCCGTGCGCGCCTGGGGGCGGCTCGGTTACCCGCGCCGCGCCCTGCGGCTGCACGGCGCGGCCGTCGCCATAACGGAGCGGCACGGCGGCGACGTACCCACGCACCACGCCCAGCTGCTCGCGCTGCCCGGCATCGGGGAGTACACCGCGGCCGCCGTGGCGTCCTTCGCGTACGGGCAGCGGCACGCCGTCCTGGACACGAACGTGCGCCGGGTCTTCGCGCGGGCGGTGACCGGGGTGCAGTACCCGCCGAACGCGACGACGGCCGCCGAGCGCAGGCTCGCCCGCGCCCTGCTGCCCGAGGACGAGCGCACCGCCTCGCGCTGGGCCGCCGCCTCGATGGAGCTGGGCGCGCTGGTGTGCACCGCCAAGAACGAGAACTGCGCACGGTGCCCGATCGCCGCGCAGATCGCGCCTGGCGCGCGGCGGGCAAGCCCGCGCACGACGGCCGGCCCGCCGCGGCCAGACGTACGCGGGCACGGACCGCCAGGTGCGGGGCAAGCTGCTCGCGGTGCTCCGCGAGGCGCTGACGCCGGTGCCGCAGGCGGTGCTCGACCAGGTGTGGGACGAGCCGGTACAGCGGGCCCGCGCGCTGGACGGCCTGGTCGCGGACGGTCTCGTCGAGCCGCTGCCCGACGGCCTCTACCGGCTGCCCCTGACCTGACGGCGGTGGCGCCCGGGGCCCTTGGCACGCCGTGCGCGGGCAGGTGTTTACGCGCGTCCTACTTCTGTTACACAACCTACGCACAGCCGTGCGTCCGCCGCTGGCTGCTCCGCACAACCCCGTGACACGGCCTCCGTAGCTTCTTACCTGTACCGCACAGGCAAGGACCGCGGTCGACATGGGGACGGAACGGAGGCGGTTTGATATGGCGCACGGCGAGGTGCTCGAGTTCGAAGAGTACGTCCGCACTCGGCAGGACGCCCTGCTGCGCAGTGCCCGGCGCCTGGTCCCGGACCCCGTCGACGCGCAGGACCTGCTGCAGACCGCGCTCGTACGGACGTACGGCCGCTGGGAGGGCATAGCCGACAAGCGGCTCGCCGACGCCTATCTGCGCCGCGTCATGATCAACACGCGGACCGAGTGGTGGCGGGCGCGCAAGCTCGAAGAGGTGCCCACCGAGCAGCTGCCCGACGCGCGCGTGGAAGACTCCACCGAACAGCACGCGGACCGCGCTCTGCTCATGGACATCATGAAGGTGCTCGCACCCAAGCAGCGCAGCGTCGTCGTGCTGCGACACTGGGAGCAGATGTCCACAGAGGAGACGGCCGCCGCACTCGGCATGTCGGCCGGAACGGTCAAGAGCACGCTGCACCGGGCGCTCGCCCGGCTCCGCCAGGAGCTGGAGAGCCGGGACCGCGAGGAACTGGTTGCCGGCGCGCTCGGACGTGAGGAGCGGGAGCGTTGCGCGGCCTAGGCCCTGCGGCCAAGTCAGGCGTGAAGGCGGTGAGTACGGCGGTGGCCGGGCTCGCCGAAGTCGGCCTTTCCCTGTCCGCCTGCTCGACCGGTGGCTCCGGCGCGCGCGACGAGGGCCCGGCCCGCAGCGAGCCGGTGATGTCCGCCGCGCCGTCGGCGTCGCCGTCGGTCTCCGTGCCCTCGGAGAAGGTCGACGCGGTGCGGCTCGTCAAGAACGACCCGAAGGTCAGCCCGTCGGTCAAGCGGGACCTGAAGCCGTGCGCGGGCAAGACGTACCCGATCGACGTGTCGTACGGCGACCTCACCGGAGGCTCCGCCGCCGACGTCGTGGTGAACGTCCTGACCTGCGCGGACGCGGTCGGCATCGGCAGCTACGTGTACCGCGCCGAGGGCGGCGGGTACAAGAATGTCTTCACGGCCGAGGAGCCCGCGTCCGTCTACGCCGAGATCGACCGGGGCGACCTCGTCGTGACGAAGCAGCTGTACGAGAAGGGCGACTCGGTGGCGTATCCCTCCGGCGAGGAAGTGATCACCTACCGCTGGTCGGCGCACCACTTCACCGAGGCGGACCGCACGCGCAGCGACTTCAGCGACGCGGTGGGCGGCGAGACGCCCGCGCCGGAGGCGTAGTGACGGCCGGCGCCGAGACCCTCGTAGAGCCGCGGAGACCCGCAGAATCCGCAGAGATCCGCAGAGACCGTACAGAGCAGAGCACCGAGAAGGACTGAGAGCATCCGATGGCAGAGCAGACCCATGTCCTGTTCGTCGAGGACGACGACGTCATCCGTGAGGCCACGCAGCTCGCCCTGGAGCGCGACGGCTTCGCGGTGACGGCGATGCCCGACGGGCTGGCGGGCCTTGAGGCGTTCCGCGCGAACCAGCCGGACATCGCGCTGCTCGACGTCATGGTGCCCGGCCTGGACGGCGTCTCGCTGTGCCGCCGCATCCGTGACGAGTCGACCGTGCCCGTGATCATGCTGTCGGCGCGGGCCGACTCCATCGACGTCGTGCTGGGCCTGGAAGCGGGCGCCGACGACTACGTGACCAAGCCGTTCGACGGGGCCGTCCTGGTCGCCCGTATCCGTGCCGTCCTGCGGCGCTTCGGGCACGCCAGCGGTCCGGGCTCGACGCCGTCCGCGGCGGACGAGCGCTCCTCGGCCGACGGCGGCGTGCTGCACTTCGGCGATCTGGAGATCGACACGGAGGGCATGGAGGTCCGCAGGGGCGGCACCCCGGTCGGGCTGACGCCGACCGAGATGCGGCTGCTCCTGGAGTTCTCGTCCGCGCCCGGCACGGTCCTGTCCCGCGACAAGCTCCTGGAGCGCGTGTGGGACTACGGCTGGGGCGGCGACACCCGCGTCGTCGACGTCCATGTGCAGCGGCTGCGCACGAAGGTGGGCCAGGACCGCATCGAGACGGTCCGCGGCTTCGGCTACAAGCTCAAGGCGTGAGCGGACGCGTGACGAACGGCGCACGGCGCGCCCCGGGGCCGCGGACTCGGGGGACGTACATGAACGGGGGCGGCAGGGCGGGCCGGCGTGTCCGCGAGGCGCTCCGGACCGGCGTGGGCACCCGTCTGCGCACCGGTCTGCGCACCGGCGTGCGGTGGAAGATCAGCGCGGCGATCGCGCTGGTCGGCGCGCTGGTCGCGGTGGCGCTGAGCCTGGTCGTGCACAACGCCGCGCGCGTCTCGATGCTGGACAACGCGCGCGACGTGCAGGACGAGCGCATCCAGTTCGCGCTGCGGCTGTACTCCGCCTCGCAGCGCCAGACCCTCCAGTTCGGCACGAAGGTCGACGACCCGGAACTCCCCACGGAGCTGCGGGAGAAGGTCCTCACGGGCCGCCGCGCCACCTACGTCGAGGACAAGCCGGACGGGGTCCCGGACATCTGGGCCGCCGTGCCGCTCGCCGACGGGCACGTCCTGTCGCTGCACTCCCGCTTCACCGACCGCAGCGCCACCGTCATGAAGGACCTCGACCAGGCCCTGGTCATCGGCTCGATCGCGGTCGTCTTCGGCGGCTGCGCGCTCGGTGTGCTGATCGGCGGGCAGCTGTCGCGGCGCCTGCGCAAGGCGGCGACGGCGGCGAGCGAGGTCGCCCAGGGGCAGACGGACGTCAGCGTCCGCGAGGCGATCGGCGGTGTCGTCAAGGACGAGACCGACGATCTGGCGAGCGCAGTGGACGCGATGGCCGACGCCATCAAGCAGCGCCTGGAGGCCGAGCGCCGGGTGACCGCCGACATCGCGCACGAGCTGCGCACCCCGTGACGGGGCTGCTCACGGCGGCCGAGCTGCTGCCGCCGGGCCGCCCCAGCGAGCTGGTCAAGGACCGCGCCCAGGCGATGCGCACCCTCGTCGAGGACGTCCTCGAAGTGGCGCGCCTCGACTCCGCGGCCGAGCGCGCCGAGTTGCAGGACATCACCCTCGGCGAGTTCGTGGCGCGGCGGATGGCGTCCCTGACGGCGGACGTGAGCGTGACGGTGGTGCACGAGTCGGAGGTCACCACCGACCCGCGCCGGCTGGAGCGCATCCTCGGCAACCTCGTCGCCAACGCCGCCAAGCACGGCAAGCCGCCCATCGAGGTCAGCGACGAGGCCGCGTGGTCCGGGTGCGCGACCACGGGCCCGGCTTCCCCGAGGCCCTCCTCGACGAGGGCCCGAGCCGCTTCCGCACGGGCAGCACCGACCGGGCGGGGCACGGCCACGGCCTCGGTCTGACGATCGCGGCGGGCCAGGCGCGGGTGCTCGGGGCGCGGCTGACCTTCCGCAACGTACGCCCGGCGGGGGTGGCGCCCGAGGAGCCCTCGGAGGGCGCGGTCGCCGTGCTGTGGCTGCCGGAGCACGCGCCCACGAACACGGGGAGCTACCCGGTCCTTCAGCTGCCGGACAACCTCTGACGGCCGCCCGCCCGAGGGGTCAGCAGGACCAGTCCTTGCCGAGGTCGAGGCCGCCCTCGCGGCGCTGCGTGAACGAGAACCAGTTCCCGGAGTCGTCGCGGAAGAGCGCCTCGGTGCCGTACGGACGCTCCTGCGGCTCCTGGAGGAACTCCACGCCGCGCGCCTTCAGCTTCTCGTAATCCCCGTGGACGTCGTCGGTGACGAGGACGCCCGCGCCGAGGACGCCCTTGGCGACCAGCCTCTTCATGGCCTCGGCCGACTCGTCGTCCAGGGACGGCGGGCCCGGCACCATCAGCGTCAGCTCCACGTCCGGCTGGTCCTTGGCACCGACCGTGAGCCAGCGCATGCCGCCGTCGCCCATCGTCATGTCCGTGCGGACCTCCAGGCCCAGCTTCTCGGTGTAGAACTCCTTGGCCCGGTCCTGGTCGAGGACCCAGACGGTGGAGATGGCGAGTCCCTTGATCATGACGTGCCTCCCGACAACCGTGCTGCCGTCATCCGGTCATACGTCGATGTTGGCACGCGGCACTGACACCGGCCCCTCGCCCACGGGCTCGCTGTCGACGGGACCCGCGCCCCGCAGCGGCGTCTCCTTCACGAAGAGCGAGGCGAGCAGCGCGGCCACGCCGATGGCGGCGCCGAGCAGGAACGCCGCGTGCGTACCGGAGGAGACCGCGAACTTGTACGCGTCGCTGACCTGCTCCGGCAGTTTCGCGAGACTCGCCGCGTCGAGCTGCGCCGACTTCTCGGTGACCTTGCCGCCCAGCTCACCCGCCCGCTCGGCCATCACCTGCTGGACACGGTCGTTGAAGAGCGCGCCCATGATCGCGACGCCGAAGGAGGAGCCGAGCGTACGGAAGAGCGTGGCCGAGGACGAGGCGACGCCCATGTCCTTCATCTCGACGCTGTTCTGGGCGACGAGCATGGTGATCTGCATCAGGAAGCCCATGCCGGCGCCGAGCACCGCCATGTAGAGGCCCGAGGTGAGCCGCGAGGTCCCGGTGTCCATCTGCGCCAGCAGGAAGAAGCCGACGATCATCAGTACGGTGCCGACGATCGGGAAGGCCTTGTACTTGCCGGTGGCCGTGGTGAACCGCCCGGCGAACATCGACACGGCCATCATCGACAGCAGCAGCGGGAGCAGCAGCAGCCCGGAGTTGGTCGCCGAGGCGCCCTGCACCGACTGCTGGTAGAGCGGCAGGAAGAGCATCGCGCCGAACATCACGAAACCGGTGATGAAGCCGATGACGGCCATCAGCGAGAAGTTGCGGCTGCGGAAGATGTGCAGCGGCATGATCGGCTCGGCGGCCTTCTTCTGTACGAGGAGGAAGCCGATGAGCGAGACGACGCCGATGGCGATCAGCTCTATGATCACGGCGGAGCCCCAGGCGTACTCCGTGCCGCCCCAGGTGGTGACGAGGACGAGCGCGCTGATGCCGACGGTGAGCAGGGCCGCGCCGAGGTAGTCGATGCGCCCCTCGGCCTTCTTCTTGGGCAGGTGCAGGACGGTGGTCACCATGGCGAGCGCCACGGCGCCGAGCGGCAGGTTGATGTAGAAGGCCCAGCGCCAGCCGAGGTGGTCGGTGATGGTGCCGCCGACGAGCGGGCCGCCGATCATCGCGACCGCCATGACGCCGGTCATCATGCCCATGTACTTGCCGCGCTCACGCGGCGGCACGAGGTCGCCGATGATCGCCATGACGCCGACCATGAGGCCGCCCGCGCCGAGGCCCTGGATGGCCCGGAAGCCGATGAGCTGCCCCATGTCCTGGGCCATGCCGCTCAGCGCGGAGCCGACCAGGAAGATGACGATCGCGGTGAGGAAGGCGCCCTTGCGGCCGTACATGTCGCCGACCTTGCCCCAGATGGGGGTCGAGGCGGCGGTCGCGAGGGTGTAGCCGGTCACGACCCACGACAGGTGTTCGAGGCCGCCGAGGTCGCCGACGATGGTCGGCATCGCGGGGCTCACGATCATGTTGTCGAGCATCGCGAGCAGCATCGCGATCATCAGTGCCATGAGCACGACGCGCACGCTGCGCGGCTGCGGTCCGGCCTTTTCTATCGGCCCTTGCGGCTCGGTTCCCCGCTGCGGTTCGGCTTGCGCCGTGCTGGTGTTCGCCATGTTCCCCACTCCCGCGACTTCCAGGACGCCCGTGACGCCCCCCTGAACCCGCCCGACGCCTTACTTGCCGCCCGGCTAGTTGACTACACTGAGGGAAGGTAGACCCCCAACTAGCCGGGCGTCAAGTAAGTTAATGGAGTCGAGGAGCACCCGATGGGCACGGGCACAGGCAATCAGCAGCGCCGCGGCGACACCCGCCAGCGCATCCAGGACGTGGCCCTCGAACTCTTCGCCGCACAGGGGTACGAGAAGACGTCACTGCGCGAGATCGCGGAGCACCTGGAGGTCACGAAGGCGGCGCTGTACTACCACTTCAAGACCAAGGAGGCCATCCTCACCAGCATCTTCGAGGACCTCACCCGGCCCATCGACGAGCTGATCGAGTGGGGCCACCAGCAGCCGCAGCCGCCCTCGCTCGAGGTCAGGCAGCAGGTCCTGCGCCGCTACAGCGAGATCCTGGTCCACGCGGCGCCGTTCTTCCGCTTCATGCAGGAGAACCAGGCCACGATGCGCGACCTGAAGGCGGGCGAGAGCTTCAAGGAGCGCATGTTCGGGCTCCACGAGATCCTCAAGGACCCGGACGCGCCGATGGCCGACCAGGTGCGGTGCTTCAGCGCGCTGTTCACCATGCACGCCGGGATGTTCGTGCTGAAAGACCTCGAAGGCGACCCCGAGGAGAAGCGGAAGGCCATCCTCGAAGTCGCCATCGATCTGGTCACGCAGGCTCACTCGGGCGACTGAGCCCACGCGCGCCGGGGGTCGTGGCCCGCCCGGGGTCAGACCTTCACGCCCACCGAGCGCAGGAAGGCGACCGGGTCCACGGCCGTGCCGTAGTTGGGGGTCGTACGGATCTCGAAGTGCAGGTGCGGGCCGCTGGAGTTGCCGGTGTTGCCGGAGAGGGCGACACGCTGGCCGGTGCCCACGTTCTGGCCCACGCGGACGTCGACCTGCGAGAGGTGCGCGTACTGGGAGTACGTGCCGTTGCTGTGCTTGATCACGACGGCGTTGCCGTACGCGGGACCGTCACCGGCACCGTTGGGGCCGGCCTTGACGACCGTACCGCCGTGCACGGCGTGGACCGGGGTGCCGACCGAGACGGCGAAGTCCTGGCCGGAGTGCTTGTGGGACCACATGCTGCCGCCGAGACCGAAGCTGGCGGAGAGCGTGTAGCGCTGGACCGGGTGGACCCAGGCGGCGGCCTTCGGAGCCTTGGGGGCGGCCTTCTTGACCGCGGCGGCCTTGACCTTCTGGGCGGCCTTGGCCTGGGCGGCGGCCTGCGCGTGGACGGAGTTCACCGTGACGCGGGGCAGCGCGCCGCCGCTCTGGGCGCTGTCCGCAGCGACCGAGACCCCGGCCCCGAGAACCGCCGACATCCCGAGGCCCGCGGCGACGACGGCCGCCCGCGCACGGGTGAGGGACGGACGGGGATGGTGGGACTTGGTGCGCTTCGACATGAGGATGTCCTTCGGAGCTGGGTGACGAGACAGGCGTGAGAGAACCCGGCGGACGGGAGCGGGTGAGGTCCCGCTGAGCACGCTTCGCCGGGTCGGCCATCCCTTGGTAACCCGCCCTCGGCCTACGCCCAAACCCCCCATCTACTACCGAAAGCCGTAGCCGACCGGCAGTATTTCGACCTCTTGACACCATCAAATCCGGACAATTCACCTGATCGTCGATCATGTGATTCTCGGCCGCCGGAGAGGTTTAAACGCACGTAGGACCGGCCCTCCGCCCGCATCCGCGCCCGGCCCCCGCCCGGAGCCGGGCGACGCGGCAAAGGTCCCGGAGGTTGCGGGCCGAAGGTCCCGCGTCCCGGCCCGCCCGATCCCACTATTCCGCCTAGTACCGCGCAAAACCCCTGTGCGGCATGTCACCGGACGGCAAGATCCACCCCGCCGCGGATGTGACGCCGACTACGCTCACGCCCATGGAACCCGCGGTCATCGGCACCCGCCTGGCATCGAGCGTCATCGGCCCGCTGATCAAGAAACTGTTCGTTCCGGCGGGGCCGGGGGCGGGCCTCGTGGAGCGGCCCGTGCGGCTCTCCGCGCTCGTCGCCTTCCGGGGCGAGAAGCGCACACTGACCGAGCCGGACGTGCGCCGCCTCGCCCAGCGGCTCGTGGACCGGTCCCTGGCGTCTCCCGGTGAGGCCCCCTTCCCGCCGGACGAGGCCACCGCGGTCACGGACGCCCTGACCCGCGTGCTCCTCGCGCTCGGCGACCTCGACATGGACGACGTCCAGGCCGTCCGCCTCGGCCACCGCGAGCTGGCCCGCGCGCTCACGCACAGCGCCTCGGCCACCGGCGCCCCGCTCACCGCGGAACTCTCCGCGGACGCCGCCTCCTACCTCGCCTCCGTCACCGAATGGGCCTGCCTGCACGTCCTGCACTTCTTCACGCAGCGCTCGACATTCGTGGCGGCGACGCTGGTCGCACAGAGCCGCGGCCAGGACGAGCTGATCGCCAAGGTCGACGAACTGATCGCCCGCCACTCCCGCCCGGAAGCGCTGGACACCACCTTCGAGCGCCGCTACCTCGCGTACGTGGCGAAGAAGCACGGCAAGCTGACGATCTTCGGGATCGACCTGACGGACACCCCGGGCAAGTGGCCGCTGGACGCGGCCTACATGTCGCTGGAGGCGACGGCCCCGGGGCGCGTGACGATGGCCCGCTTCCTGTCCGGCGCGGAGTACCACGCGGAGGAGGTGGAGCTCGTCGAGCACACCGCCCCGCTCCCCGCCGACCAGGCCCTCGCCGCGCACGACCGCGTCCTGCTGCGCGGCGAGGCCGGCTCCGGCAAGACGACCCTCGTGCAGTGGCTCGCGGTGAGCGCCGCCCGCCAGGAACTGACCGAGGGCCCTCTGACGTATCTCTACGACCGCGTCCCCTACGTCCTGCCCCTGCGCGACCTCACCCGCCACGGCGAGCGGCTGCCCGCCCCCGCCGGCTTCCTCACCGCCGTCGGCTGCCCGCTCGCCGGCACGCAGCCGTCGGGCTGGGAGGCGCGCGTCCTGACCGCGGGCCGCGCCCTGGTCCTGGTCGACGGCATCGACGAGATCCCGGACGCCGAACGCGCCCGCACGCGCGCGTGGCTCACCGATCTCATCGACGCCTATCCCGGCAACCACTGGCTGGTCACCTCGCGCCCCTCGGCGGTCCGCGCCGACTGGCTCGCCGAGGAGGGCTTCACGGAACTGACGCTCTCCCCGATGAACGACAAGGAGGTGGCCGCCTTCATCGAACGCTGGCACGCGGCGGCGGCCACCGGCAACGCCGAGGAGGATGCGGCCCTCACGGTGTACGAGCGTCAGCTCCTGGCGGCGGTGAAGTCGAAGCCGGACCTCGGCCGCCTGGCCACCAACCCGCTGATGTGCGGCCTGATCTGCGCCCTGCACCGGGACCGCAGGGGCTTCCTGCCGCTCGGCCGCAAGGACCTCTACACCGCCGCCCTCTCCATGCTCCTGCTCCGCAGGGACCGGGAACGCCACATGGCCGTCCCCGACCTGCGCGAGGAACCGCAGCTCCAGCTCCTCCAACGCCTCGCGTACTGGCTGATCCGCAACGGCCGTACGGTGATGGACCGTTCACGCGCGGAGTCGATCATCGCCGACGCCCTGCCGGCCGTCCCGGAGCTGGCCGCGCTCGGCGACGCCAAGGCCGTCTACACCCACTTCCTGCACCGCAGCGGCCTGCTGCGCGAACCGGGCCCCGGCACCGTCGACTTCGTCCACCGCACCTTCCAGGACTTCCTGGGCGCCCGCGCGGCCGTCGAGGAGGGCGACTTCGGCGTACTCGCCCGCCACGCGACGGACGACCAGTGGGAGGACGTCATCCGCATGGCGGTGGCCCAGGCGAGACCGCGCGAACGGGCCGAGCTGCTGCGGGAGTTGCTCTCGTACGGCGACAAGCACCCCGATGCCCGCGCCCGCAAGCGCATCCACCTCCTGGCAGCCGCCTGCCTCGAACACGCGGTGGAACTGGCGCCGGGGGTGCGGGGGGAGGTGGAGCGGCGCACCGCCCAGCTGATTCCGCCGCAGAGCCGCCGCGAGGCGCGCGAGCTGGGCGCGGTCGGCCCGATGGTGCTCGACCTGCTGCCGGGTCCGGACGGCCTCGACGACGAGGACGCCCGGGACGTGGCGATCACCCTGACGCACATCCGCTCGGACACCGCGATCCCCCACCTCGCGCGCTTCACCCGGCACCCGGCCCTCGCCGTACGCAGGCAGCTCATGTGGGGATGGGGCCGCTTCGAACGCCGGGCCTACGCGGAACAGGTCATCGCGCGGCTGGACGACGGCATGACCCACTTCTCCATCCGCGACGACGAGCAGGTGGCGGAGCTGGAGCGCCTGGGACTGCGCCCCAAGCACCTGGACATCCGCGAGACGGTCTCCCCCGAGGCAGCGTCCCGCCTGCTGGCCGCCACACCTCCCACGTACCTCTCGCTCGGCCTCTCCCCCGCCCGCCTCACCGACGAGGCACTCATGGCCGTGCGCGGCATGACGGAGCTACGGCTGTGTAACATCCGCGAGCCCTACACGCTTGCCCCGCTGCCCCCGGAGGCCCCGCTGCGCACCCTCGGCGTCCTCGACCCCGACCGGCACCTGGGCGACCTGCGCCACGTGGACCGGTGGCCGTGCCTGGCGGGCCTGATGATCGCCCACGAGAGCGCGGCGCTCAACGGACTGCCGTGGGACACCTTCACGCGGCTGCCCCGCCTCACGATGATGATGCTCCCCTCCGGCTGTCTGGCCGAGGCGGCACCCGGCGTGCGCCTGCCCGGCGTCACGGAGCTGACCCTCAACGTCGAGAGCGGCTGGGAGGCCGCACAGGCCCGGCTCGGCGAACTCTTCCCCGGTGTGCGGCGCCTTCACCTTGCCGTCCTCCCCGACCGGGAACCGATCGACGTCGCCCCGCTGCCCGCACTCCTGCCCGACCTGGCCCTGGTGAGCGTCCCGGTGGCGTTCGGTTACGAGACCTTCCCCGTACACATCAAGGTCGATGCGTACGCCCTGCTCGCCGACGACTGAGCCGCCGCGTGCCTGCACGCACACATGCGTGCGGGCACGCAGAAGGGGCTGCCCCGGAACCGCACGAAACGGTCCGGGGCAGCCCCATCAAACGTGCCCTGCGGTTACGCGTCCTTGCTCAGGTTCGGGCCCGCGCCGCCACCGGCGGCCGACTCGATCGGCGGCACGTCGGGCAGCGCCGCCTTCTCCTCGCCGCGGAAGGTGAAGGTCTTGGTCTCGCCCTCGCCCTCCGTGTCGACGACCACGATGTGGCCGGGACGCAGCTCGCCGAAGAGGATCTTCTCGGAGAGGGTGTCCTCGACCTCGCGCTGGATCGTGCGCCGCAGCGGACGCGCGCCGAGCACCGGGTCGTAACCCTTCTTCGCGAGCAGTTCCTTCGCGGACTGGGAGAGCTCCAGGCCCATGTCCCGGTCCTTGAGGCGCTCGTCCACCTTGGTGATCATCAGGTCGACGATCTGGAGGATGTCGTCCTGGCTGAGCTGCGGGAAGACGACGACGTCGTCCACGCGGTTCAGGAACTCCGGGCGGAAGTGCTGCTTCAGCTCGTCGCTGACCTTGTTCTTCATCCGCTCGTAGTTGGACTTCGTGTCGCCCTGGGCCGCGAAGCCCAGGTTGAAGCCCTTGGAGATGTCACGCGTTCCAAGGTTGGTCGTCATGATGATGACCGTGTTCTTGAAGTCCACGACGCGGCCCTGGGAGTCGGTCAGGCGACCGTCCTCCAGGATCTGCAGGAGCGAGTTGAAGATGTCCGGGTGGGCCTTCTCGACCTCGTCGAAGAGGACGACCGAGAACGGCTTGCGGCGGACCTTCTCGGTCAGCTGACCGCCCTCTTCGTACCCCACGTAGCCGGGGGGCGAACCGAAGAGCCGCGAGACCGTGTGCTTCTCGCTGAACTCCGACATGTCGAGGGAGATCAGCGCGTCCTCGTCCCCGAAGAGGAACTCGGCGAGCGCCTTGGACAGCTCGGTCTTACCGACACCGGACGGACCGGCGAAGATGAACGAACCACCCGGACGCTTCGGGTCCTTCAGACCCGCACGCGTACGCCGGATCGCCTTCGAGAGCGCCTTGACGGCGTCCTTCTGGCCGATGACGCGCTTGTGGAGCTCGTCCTCCATGCGCAGCAGGCGGGAGGACTCCTCCTCCGTGAGCTTGAAGACCGGGATGCCGGTGGCCGTGGCCAGGACCTCGGCGATCAGCTCGCCGTCGACCTCGGCGACGACGTCCATGTCGCCGGCCTTCCACTCCTTCTCGCGCTTGGCCTTCGCGGCGAGCAGCTGCTTCTCCTTGTCGCGGAGAGAGGCCGCCTTCTCGAAGTCCTGGGAGTCGATGGCCGACTCCTTGTCGCGACGGACGCCCGCGATCTTTTCGTCGAACTCGCGGAGGTCCGGCGGCGCGGTCATCCGGCGGATGCGCATCCGGGAACCGGCCTCGTCGATCAGGTCGATCGCCTTGTCCGGCAGGAAGCGGTCCGAGATGTACCGGTCGGCCAGGGTCGCGGCCTGGACCAGCGCCTCGTCGGTGATCGAGACGCGGTGGTGCGCCTCGTACCGGTCGCGCAGGCCCTTGAGGATCTCGATCGTGTGCGGCAGCGACGGCTCCGCGACCTGGATGGGCTGGAAGCGGCGCTCCAGCGCGGCGTCCTTCTCCAGGTGCTTGCGGTACTCGTCGAGCGTGGTGGCACCGATGGTCTGCAGCTCACCGCGGGCCAGCATCGGCTTCAGGATCGAAGCGGCGTCGATGGCGCCCTCGGCGGCACCCGCACCGACCAGCGTGTGCAGCTCGTCGATGAACAGGATGATGTCGCCGCGGGTGCGGATCTCCTTGAGGACCTTCTTCAGGCGCTCCTCGAAGTCACCGCGGTAGCGGGAACCGGCGACCAGCGCGCCGAGGTCGAGGGTGTAGAGGTGCTTGTCCTTGAGGGTCTCGGGCACCTCGCCCTTGACGATGGCCTGGGCGAGGCCCTCGACGACGGCGGTCTTGCCGACGCCGGGCTCACCGATCAGGACCGGGTTGTTCTTCGTACGGCGGGACAGGACCTGCATGACCCGCTCGATCTCCTTCTCGCGCCCGATGACCGGGTCGAGCTTGGACTCACGAGCGGCCTGGGTCAGATTCCGGCCGAACTGGTCGAGCACCAGGGACGTGGAGGGCGTGCCCTCGGCAGGACCGCCGGCGGTGGCGGTCTCCTTGCCCTGGTAACCGGAGAGCAGCTGGATGACCTGCTGACGCACCCGGTTGAGATCGGCGCCCAGCTTGACCAGGACCTGGGCGGCGACGCCCTCACCCTCGCGGATCAGGCCGAGCAGGATGTGCTCCGTGCCGATGTAGTTGTGGCCCAGCTGAAGGGCCTCGCGGAGCGACAGCTCCAGGACCTTCTTGGCACGGGGGGTGAAGGGGATGTGCCCGGACGGAGCCTGCTGGCCCTGCCCGATGATCTCCTCCACCTGCTGGCGGACCGCCTCGAGCGAAATCCCGAGGCTCTCCAGGGCCTTAGCGGCGACACCCTCGCCCTCGTGGATCAAGCCCAGGAGGATGTGCTCGGTGCCGATGTAGTTGTGGTTGAGCATCCGGGCTTCTTCCTGAGCCAGGACGACAACCCGCCGCGCGCGGTCGGTGAACCTCTCGAACATCGTTAATCGCTCCTCAGAGCGGTCAGGCAGTAAGGGGTCGGTCCCCTCCCTGTCCTTCCGCAGCTTAGTCCCGCAAGCGGGGACCGCTCATTCCAACTGCCGACACCCGGCCCTCCTCTGGGAGGAACTCCTGACCCCGAACGCCGACAACTGCCTCAACCCGATGGTGCGAGACGATGTTCCCGCAGGCCAGGCAGTTACCCCCACCACCACTACGCCGATGGCGAACGTGAGACGCCCGGAACCGCGTGTCGCCCCTCCCCACTAGGGATGTCTTACCCGTAACGACTGACAGTCCATGCGGCGCGCACCGGTTCCCTCCGCTACGGGCGAACACTCTTGCACCCCCGAACACTCCCGTACGCCCCCTTTTCGGACACGGTACGCATCCGGAAGGAGACCCTGCGTAACCAGCGGAGCCCCCGGGCTGTTGCTGGGACATGGCCCCCACAGTTCCTCAGCCCCGGACCCCGGTCGAGCAGAGCGACCCGGTGCGGCAGTGGTACGAGAACGAACTCGGCTGGGCGATCGTGCCCGGCCCCGGCCCGGTGCGTCTGGTGACGGGGCTGCGCTTCGACGTCCTGGAGCTGCCCGCGGAGGCGGGCTTCGCGGCGCTGCGCCACCTCGGGCCGAAGGCTCCGGTGGCGCTGCGCGGGGAAACGATGCACCTCTTGGTGGGCGCGGGATGCGCGGACGAGCTGCCGGGGCTGCTCGACTGGCTGGAGTGGGGGGACATCCCCCTCGACCTCACCGCCATCGGGGCGGGCGGGCACGTCGACGCGCCCACGCCTCCGGGGTGGTCCGGCTCGCGGGAGGCCGCCGTGTGGCTGCGGCCCCCGGAGCCCGGGTGCGAGGTGGAGCCGACGCTGCCGACGCTGGTGTCCCTGCCCGCGGTGGGGGGTGGCGGGACCGCGCACCACAGCGACCCCGCCGTGGGCTCCGGTCTCGTACGACTGGTGGACACGGCGGCAACGCAGTGCCACCGGGTCCGGCTGCGACGACGCAACCGTCAGCCGTTGGCCTTCTCGTAGGCCTCACGAATCGACGCGGGAACACGGCCGCGGTCATTGACCTCGAAACCGTTCTCCTTCGCCCAGGCGCGGATCGCGGCGGTGTCCTGACTGCCGCTCGTCGACGCCGAACGCGCCTTGCCGCGGCCGCCCGAACTACGGCCGCCGGTACGCCGACCGGCCTTGACGAAGTCCTCCAGGGCGCCACGGAGCTTGTCCGCGTTGGCCGTGGTGAGGTCGATCTCGTAGGACTTGCCGTCCAACGCAAACGTCACGGTCTCGTCTGCCTCGCCGCCGTCGAGGTCATCGACAAGAAGGACCTGAACCTTCTGTGCCACCGGATTTCCTTTCATCGATAACTTCGAGGCCGGCCCGCACGGCGTACGCCGCCGATTCACCGGCCCCTGTTATATGCAGTACTGCAGTACGTCGGAAAGCAAACCGCTTTTGCCGGAAAAACACAAACCCCTGGGAGAGACCGGGGGCCCCTAGAAGCCTGGAAACATGCGCGTTTCGGACATAGGCGACCGGGGCAGGTGGTCGGATCGGAATACCACAGAGGCGATCACAGATGCAGAAGCATCCGACTGTTGCCCAAGGTGTTCGGTTTCACTCGTTCGAGGCCGAGGAACTCGGCGACGCCCTCGTCATAGGAACGCAGGAGCTCGCTGTAGACATCTCCGTCGACCGGAGTCTCGCCGATCTCCACGAAGCCGTGCTTCGCGAAGAAGTCGACTTCGAAGGTGAGACAGAAAACCTTCCGGACGCCGAGCCAGCGGGCGGTCTGCAGCAACTTCCCGAGCAGCTGGTGCCCCACCCCCGCCCCCTTGACCTCCGGATTCACCGCGAGAGTGCGTACTTCCGCGAGGTCTTCCCACATCACGTGCAGGGCCCCGCAGCCGAGCAACTCGGCGTTGTCGTCCCGTTCCGCGACCCAGAACTCCTGGATGTCCTCGTAAAGCGTCACCGTCGCTTTGTCCAGGAGGATGCGCTCACGGACGTACGAGTCGAGGAGCCGGCGCACGGCCGGCACATCGGAGGTTCGCGCCCTGCGGACCGAGACCGCTTTTGCGCTGAGTTCGCTGAGTTCGGGACCCTCTGCTGCCATGAGCGGACGCTATCGCTCTGTGCCGGGCTCCGCGGAGCCGGGGTTCTCCGGGCCTTGGACGATACGCATGGCATCGCTCAGCGCTTCGCGCTGTTCCGCCGACATCATCCCGAAGAAGGCGACGAGAGCGGCGGCGGGGTTGTCGCTCCGTGACCAGGCTTCGTTCATCAGTGCGGCTGCGTAGGCGGCGCGAGTGGAGACCGCCTCATATCGATAGGCGCGGCCTTCCGCTTCGCGGCGCACCCAGCCCTTCTGATGGAGATTGTCCAAAACGGTCATCACGGTCGTGTAGGCGATGGAGCGTTCCTGCTGAAGGTCTTCCAGGACTTCTCGAACGGTCACGGGGCGGTTCCACTTCCACACCCGTGTCATGACGGCGTCTTCGAGTTCTCCCAATGGACGAGGCACAGCAGAACAATAGTGGGAGACGTCACTATTGGCGTGATGTACGTGATGTGGGAGGGACGTGGCGTAGGTGGTGTGCGTGGTCAGGTGGTGCAAGCCTGATTGAACGCGACAAAAAGGGCGTACGACTCGCGAGGAGATGAGTCGTACGCCCTGGGGGCTATAGGTGTGGCTACAGGTGTGACCTGCGGCTTCGGTGCCGGTCGGGGGCGGCAGGCGGGTCAGGCGCCGCCCGCCTTGGGGGACTGCTGGAGGGCCTCGGCCCGGATCGCGGCGTCCGCCGCCGCGTCCTCCTTGGCCTTGTTGGCACCGCCCTGGGTCTTCACGATCGTCACGATGAGACCGCTGAAGAACACGGCCATCACTACGGGGGGCACGAGCGCGGAAACGTAGTCCATGCCCCCCAGCGTAGCTAGCCCGCGGCGAGCTGGTGCGGCGGGCCCGCGGGGGCGGGGGC
>RBWT01000070.1 GCA_004010275.1 Streptomyces huasconensis | reverse complement strand
GTCGTCTGCGCCTTGGGGGTGGCTGGGGGGTGCGCCTCGGGTGGGTTTTCGGGTCGCCGCGGGGGTATGTCCGTGCTCGCCATCTTGGTGCTGGGCCCCGGGTGCTCATCGGCGGGGGACACACCACCACTGTGCTGCGCGCGCACATACCCCCACGTCCCCTCCGGAGCGTTCGCGGGTGCGGGTTGCGGTCAGTGGGGTGTTGTGGGGGTTACCAAGACGCTGGTGGAGGTGCGGGCCACTACGTAGGAGTTGCCCTTTGTTGCCTTCGGGGTCAGGGGGACCCTGTGTTCTCCGGGCTCCAGGATCTCGTCGAGGACCTCGTGCACGTGGGTGCGGGACAAGCGGTCCATGCGGTACGCGGTCAGCTGGACCCGGCAGGTCGAGGTGACTTCGAGCCGGGCCGCCTCGCGGCACGCCGCCAGGGCGGTGAGACGGCGCTGTTCCTGGGGGCTGCGGTCCAGGGCGTGTTCGATCTGGGCGACCAGGAGCGGCACGATCGGGGCGAGGCCGTCGACGTACGCCACCTCCGCCCGCGCTTGGTCGAACGCCGCGCGCACCGACTGCCGGGTCTCGTCGGTGACCTTGCGGCCGAAGGCGACGGCGCCGTAGGTGCGCAGTTCGTCGGGTGGGACGTCCGCCGCGTCCGCAGCGATCTCCGCGCCGATGCCGATCGTGCGCAGGGCCGCCGCCAGCTTGGCGAGGAGCGCGACGCGGGCGCCGATCAGCAGGACCCGGCGGCGGGGGCGTGGCTCGTCGACGAGCAACTGGCCGAGCGCTTCGCGGTATTCGGCGCCGCGGAAGCGGAAGGGCCCGATGCCGTGATAGCCGTTGAGTTCCAGGTCGGCGGGTTCCGCGGTCTGCCAGGCGAAGTCGCGCCAGATGAAGTCGTCGCTGTCCGGGGCCTTCTCGATGACCGCGGTGACCGCGCCGCACGCCAGGTCCTCGCATTCGGGGCAGCCGTAGATGACGTAACGGCCCTCGCGCAGTGGTGCCCGGGCTTCGAGGAGGAGGCGGCGTACGTGTGCCGTGAAGATGGCGGGCGGGATGTCGGCGGCCAGGGGCGACACCGCGTCGAGGTCGGAGAGCTGGAACAGCAGGGGGCGCCCGTTCACGATGAAGTCGACGAAGTCCCGGTGCACTTGGACGTCACCGTTGGCGAGAACTCCACCGGCTCGTATGGCCGGCGCCAGACCGAAGGTCGCGTACTCGGCAGACATGTGGTGAGTATCCCCACCCGGAGCATGATGTGAGCACGGCAGGACACATTGGGCTCGAGGAGGAGGCGGCACGCGTGGTGCGTGCCGCCTCCCGGGGCGCTCAGCCGGTCTTGACCGGGGCGTTGTCCGGCTCCGGACCGTCCTCGTCCTGGGCGGGGCCGATGCGGATCTCGAAGTCGCCGTCGTACTGCGCGTGGCCCGCGATCACGGCCTTCTCGACGGCTTCCGTGCCGTGCTCGCCGCGTACGATCAGCGGGTCGTGGCGCAGGTCCCGCATCAGGGACACGCACATCCCGATCATGACGATGGTGAAGGGTGCCGCGACCAGGATGGTGAGGTTGCGCAGGCCTGTCAGCGCGTCGTCCGAGCCGTCACCGATCAGCAGCATGATCGCCGCCACGGCGCCGGTCACCATGCCCCAGAAGACCACCATGTACCGGCCCGGTTCGAGCGCGCCCTTCTGGGAGAGCGTGCCCATCACGATCGACGCGGCGTCCGCGCCGGACACGAAGAAGATGCCGACGAGGATCATCACCAGGAGGCTGGTGACGGTGGCGATCGGGTACTCGTGGAGCAGGCCGAAGAGCTGCGCCTCCGGGGTCGCCTGGTCCTTGAGGCCGCCGCGGTCCGCGACCGTCATGGCGCTGCCGCCGAAGACCGCGAACCAGATGAGGCTGACCGTGCTGGGCACCAGGATGACGCCGCCGACGAACTGGCGGATCGTCCGGCCGCGGCTGATCCGCGCGATGAACATGCCGACGAAGGGCGTCCAGGAGATCCACCACGCCCAGTAGAAGACCGTCCAGCTGCTCAGCCAGTCCGCGACTCCCTTGCCGCTGGAGGCCTCGGTGCGGCCGATCAGCTGGGGCAGTTGGTCGAGGTAGGCGCCGAGCGACGTCGGCAGCATGTCGAGCATGATGACGGTCGGGCCCGCGATGAACACGAAGACGACGAGCAGCAGCGCGAGCACCATGTTGATGTTGGACAGCCACTGGACGCCCTTCTCCACGCCGGAGACGGCGGACGCCACGAAGGCCAGGGTCAGCACGGCGATGATGACGACGAGCAGGCCGGTGCCGGCGTTGTCCATCCAGTCGAGCACCTCGATGCCGCTGCCGATCTGCAGGGCGCCGAGGCCGAGCGAGGCGGCCGAGCCGAAGAGCGTGGCGAAGATGGCCAGGATGTCGATGACCCGGCCCCAGGCGCCGTGGGCGTGCTTCTTGCCGATGAGCGGTTCGAAGACGGCGCTGATGGTCTGGCGCCGGTTGCGCCGGAAGGTGCTGTACGCGATGGCGAGCCCCACGACCGCGTAGATCGCCCACGGGTGGAGCGTCCAGTGGAAGAGGGTGGTGGCCAGCGACGTCTCCATCGCGGCGGCCGAGTCGGCCGGGTCGGTGCCCGGCGGTGGCGCGGTGAAGTGGGCCAGGGGCTCGCTCACTCCGTAGAACATCAGGCCGATGCCCATACCGGCGCTGAACATCATGGCGACCCAGGAGACGGTGCGGAACTCCGGTTCCTCCCCCTCCTTTCCGAGGGTGATCTTCCCGTACCGGCTGACGGCCAGCCAGAGCGCGAAGACGACGAAGCCCGTGGCGGTCAGCATGAAGAACCAACCGCCGTTGTGCATCAGGCCGTTGAGCATGTCGGTGGTGACGTTCTCCAGCGAGTCCGTCGCCACCGCGCCCCAGATCACGAATGCCAGGGTGAGCACGGCGGTGACGCCGAACACCACCCGGTCCGTTCCCGGGGCCCGTCCGCCGGGGGCGGGCGCCATGATTTCCTGGGGCCCTCCCCCGTCGTCCGCTTGTCGCTGATCCTGCGTCACAGGTGACACCTTTCAAGGGGTCGATCGATTGCGTCGAGACTTTGTTCCCGTTACCCCCTACCACATGTGACGCACATCTCTGCCGTTCAACAGCTCATGTCGGGCCGAGCTGTGACCATGTGATATGGCGCACGTTCGTCGAGCAGGAGCGGTACGAGGGCCCGCGCGGACTGCCGCAGCGGGACGTAGGCGCCCGACTTCCGGCGCTTCACCGTGACGCCGTGCAGGGCCAGTTCGTCCTTGATGTCGGCGTACTGGGCGGCGTCCAGGCGGTAGCCGCAGGGCGGGTCCTGGATGACCTCGGACGGTTCGGCGGGGTCGTTGTCGGCGCCGCCGAGATAGACCGGGCCGCGGTCGCGGTGGCCCTCGGCGCGGGCCGCGTCGGTGGCGCGCTCCAGGCGGGTCCGCCGCTGGTCCGAGTAGGTGAAGAGGCCGCTCAGCGCGGAGGGCTGGGATGCCACGCGGCGGCGGTTGTTGAGCGCCTCGTCCTTCTTCTCGGCCTCGGTGACCGGGTCCTTCGCGGCTCGATGAGCAGGCCCGCCGCGTGCTTGATGCCGGAGACGTTGCGCAGGATGCGCTCCTGGCCGTCGCCCGCGGTCTGCTTGACGGGCTCGCCCGTGACCGGGTCGGTCCAGATGCCGTAGGTGCCCGTCGTGTACCCGTCGGCTGCCGCGGCCGGCCGTACGTACGCCTTCGACAGGGTCCGGGCCTCCTGGTGCACCGCCTCGTCGGTGTTGAGGTTGCGGGGCCAGAGGTCGAAGAGGTCCTTGTCGTAGTACTTGGGGGTGGAGCCGTACTCGTGCAGGTCGTAGATGACGTCGGGCTTGTGGTCGCGGATCACGGCGGCCAGGGCGCGGCCCTCCGCGGTCTTCAGGGCGATGTGGTCGCGGTTGATGTCGACGCCGTCGGAGTTGCCGCGCGTGTCGGCGGCGCGGCCGTCCGGGTTGGCGGTGGGGACGATGAGGAGCGTGGTGTGCTCCAGGAAGCGCCGGGTCTTCTTGTCCTGCGCGTACGCCAGGTCGCGGATCGTCGACAGGCAGGCCTCGCGGCCCGAGGGTTCGTCGCCGTGCTGGCTGCATATCAGCAACACGGTGCTGCGGGTGGGGCGTTCGGCTATGCGGACCAGGTGCAGGGGGCGGTTCTGCTTGGTGGTGCCGATGCGGGAGACGGAGACCCGGTCGCTCGCCTTGTCGACGGTGGCCAGGAGCCGCTGTTCCTCCGGCAGGCTGGTCCAGCGGGCGCCGTCGCTCTCCTCGAAGCCCGTACGGGGCGGGGTCGGTGTCGCCCGGGCGGGCACCGTCAGGAGCGGCGCGGCGAGCGCGACGGTGGCGCAGGCCAGCGCCAGGGTGCGGATGAGCGGTGTCATGAAGTGCTGCCTCCGGGTACGGGGTTGAGCGGACGCGGCGGGGCCACGCCGTCGAGACGGGGTGCGCCGGGGGTGACGGATGCGGAGGTGGTGAACGCCTTGGCGCCGCCGGCCAGGGGCACCTTCGCCCACGTACGGGCCAGGTCGATGGTGAGCGTCGGCCTGTCGGCGGGCGGTTCGATGAGGTTCTTGTCGGTGCCCGCGACGATCAGCGCGAGGCGGTGGCCCTTGGGCACGACGTGGTCGCTCGCGGCGAGGTCGAGGGTGATGGTGTGCGGCTTGCCGGGGGTGAGCGGCCGGCCGCGGTCCGCGTCGGCCCAGTTGCCGAGGTCGGCCCAGCCACGGCTGAAGATCGTGTGCTGGACGGCGGCGGTCTTCGCCGCCGTCTTCTTGAAGCAGGCGCTGTCGCCGGCGGTGCTCGCGCCCCAGCAGCTGCGTTCGGGGAGCGTGGTGATGCCCTCGTCGTCGTCGGCGTAGTCGCGGATGGTGGCGGGTCCGAGGTCGACGAGGACCGCGGAGAGGTGGGCGGTGCGGGTGGTGGGGGTTACCGTGACCGTGACCTGCGAGGAGCCGGACAGGCGCACGTCGCGGGCGAGCGGCTTGCTGATGAACCCGGCCTTGGCGGGCGTGGTGGTGTGGACGCGCTCGGCCCAGTCGGTCTCGTTGAGCCTCGGGTCGTCGGTGAAGGTCTCGGTGCCCTTGCCGGGGCGCGGGCCGAGGGTGCCGACGCCCGGTGCGGTGCCCTTGGCGGGGCGGAGTTTGACGGTGTCCGTGCCGCGCGGGGGCCAGACGCGGTCGGTGGTCCAGCGGTCGGGGGCGCGCTCGATGTCGGCCATCGGTGCGCGGTCGATGCCGTTGTCGATGCCGAGGAGTTCGTGGTCGAACCAGCGGTGCAGGGTGCGCACCCACTCCGCGCGGCGGAAGTCGAAGGGGTCGACGTGGCCGGCCTGGCTGAGCCAGAGCTTGCGGTCGACGCCGTGCCCGGCGAGGGCGTCCCACCACTGGCCGAAGTGCTTGGTGCGGACGTTCAGGTCCTGCATGCCGTGGACGGCGAAGACGCTGGCCCGCACCTTGCCGGCGTCCGGGACGTGGTCGCGCTCGCTCCACAGGCGGGTCCAGTCGCCGCTGCGGGGCGCGCCGTCGACCAGGCGCTGCTTGACGGCGCCGCAGCGGGCGCGGGCCTCGGGGCTCTCCACGGCCCTGGCGAGGCCGTCGGGGCCGCTGCGGAAGAGCGGGGCTCCCTTGGCGAAGTAATAGTCGTACCAGGAGGAGATGGCGCCGATCGGCACGATGGTCTTCAGGCCCTTGACGCCGGTGGCGGCCACGCCGTTCGCCACGGTGCCGTCGTAGCTCTTGCCGATCATCCCGGTGCGTCCGTTGGTCCAGGAGGCCCGCGCGGGTGCATGGCCGGTGCGGCTGGTGTAGCCGCGGGCGCGGCCGTTCAGCCAGTCGACCACGGCCTTGGCCGACTGGACGTCGGAGCGGCCGCCGACGTCGACGCAGCCGTCGGAGCGGTTGGTTCCGGCGAGGTCGACGGCGACGTAGCCGTAGCCGCGCGGGACGAAGTAGTTGTCGTAGTAGAGCGGGAACTGGACGGGGTCGCCGTTCTCGTCGTACGTCTTCTTCTGGCTCTCGTTGCCGCGCCCGCAGCACGCGTAGTAGGGGCTGGCGTCCATGATGACCGGAATGCGGCGGCCCGTGCGGTCGGTCTCCCGGGGTCGGATGATGTCGACGGCGACGCGGTCGGTCCTGCCGTCCGCGTCCCCGTCGATCCGGGTGTCGACCCAGACGGACTCACGGATGGCGCCCTCGTACGAGTACACGGGCCTGCTCTCGCCCGCGGGGCGGGGCGCCTGGGGCGGCGCCGCCGAGGCCTGGACGGCGGCCGGGGAGATGAGGGTGGCGAGAAGGGCGGCCAGGACCGCCGTCAGCAGCGGCCCTCGGAGGCGGCGGGTGTGTCGCGCACGTATCGGCATGGCGCGGAAGGTACACGGGTGAACTGCCGGGCGACAGAGGGCCGCACGGACCGGGACGGGCGCATGGGGCATCACGGCACATGTCGACCGGATGGCGATCGTGTGACAGCCGGGGCCATGGACATGACGACCGCGGGAAGGGCTGAATAGGCTCGTCGAACAGACGAACCGATCTTGTGCCCCTACGACTTGGAGCTTGACGTGCACCGCAGATTCATCGCCCCGGGCGCGCTCGCGGCCTCTCTCGCGCTGCTGGCGATCCCGGCATCGGCCGCGGACTTCTCCCCCGGGGCCCCGGGCATCGGCGATCCCTATTACCCGGCCAGCGGCAACGGCGGCTACGACGCCTCACACTATGACCTGAGGCTGAAGTACCAGCCCGTGACCGACCTGCTCGAAGGCACGGCCACGATCAACGCCCGCACCACGCAGAACCTCTCGCGCTTCAACCTCGACCTCGGTCTGAAGGTCTCCGAGGTGCGGGTCAACGGCAAGAAGGCGAAGTTCGCGAAGACCGGCGACCAGGAGCTGGAGATCACCCCGGCCGCGGGCCTCCCCAAGGGCACGCCCGTCACCGTCGTGGTGCGGTACGCGGGCAAGCCGTCCGAGCTGAAGATCGGCGGTTACACGGCCTGGCACCGCACGCCGGACGGCGGCATCGCGGCGCAGGAGCCGGAGGCCGCCGCGTGGTGGTTCCCCTCCAACGACCACCCGCTGGACAAGGCGACGTACGACGTGTCGGTCTCGGTGCCCGACGGCACCCAGGCGATCTCCAACGGCGTTCTGCAGTCGCAGAGTTCGCGGCTCGGCTGGACCCGCTTCAACTGGCGCTCCAACAAGCCGCAGGCGAGCTACCTCGCCACGCTCGCGGTCGGGAAGTTCGACATCACGACCGACAAGACGGAGAGCGGCCTGCCGGTCCTCAACGCCTACAGCAAGGACCTCGGCGACAACGCGGGCGCCGCGCGGGCCAGCATCGAGCGGACCACCGAGGTCGCGGAGTGGCTGGAGACGGTCTTCGGCAAGTACCCCTTCAACGCGCTCGGCGGGTACGTCCCGAACGTGAAGAGCAGCTACGCCCTGGAGACCCAGACGCGGCCCTTCTACAGCCCGGCCGCGTTCGCGAACGGCTCCAACGCCTCCATCGTCGTCCATGAACTGGCCCACCAGTGGTACGGCGACAGCGTCTCCGTGCACCACTGGAAGGACATCTGGGTCAACGAGGGCTTCGCCCGCTACAGCCAGTGGCTGTGGTCGGAGAAGGAGGGCGAGGGGACGGCGCAGGAGCTGGCGGACTACGTGTACGCGCAGCGGTCCGCGGACGACCCGTTCTGGACGGTCAAGCCGGGTGACCCGGGCCCGGACAAGCAGTTCCACGTCGCGGTGTACGACCGGGGCGCGCTCGCCCTCCAGGCGCTGCGCAACGAGATCGGCGACGAGGACTTCTTCGCCATCCTCAAGGGCTGGCCGCAGCAGTTCGCGTACGGCAACGCCAAGGTGAGCGACTTCGTGAAGTTCGCCGAGAAGATCTCGGGCAAGCCGCTCGCCGCGCTCTTCGACACCTGGCTGTACGAGCCGGCGCGGCCGGACGCGCCGACCGCGCGGGACGCCGGGTTCGCCCGGTCGTCGGCGGCGCCGGCGAAGCCGAAGTCGTGGAAGCAGATCGCCGCGACGAACGGTGTGCACGATCACGGTGACGGGCGTGGTGACAAGCAGGGTGCGCGGCAGGGCCGTGGGCACAAGCACTGACGGTTCGACGTCCTGACGTCCTGACGTACTGCTGTCGTAGCGACGTGTGTGGATGCGCTGACGTTTGAGGTGCCGCGCCGTCCGGGCTCACTGCCGGGCGGCGCGGTGCCGTGCTCGGGCCCGCCGCGCGAGCGGCAGGTAGCGCAGCCGCTCGGGCAGCAGCGGCACCAGGGTCCGGACCACCAGGCCGAAGCGGCGCAGGGCGCGCTCCTGGCGGGGCGTCCAGGGCAGGCCGAGCGCCTGCCGCGCGTCCGGAGGCATGAGGCCGATCGTGAGGAAGCGGCGGAAGCGGGCCAGCGGGGGCAGCAGCAGCGGCCACAGAGCCCTGAGCAGGGGGCGTACGGGGCGCGGGCCCTGGTCCGGCGGCGGGACGGGGGCGTCGGTGCCGGTCAGCTCCCGGACGACGGCCGTCAGTTCGAGTTCGTCGGCCAGGATCTTGCGGTAGTACGGCCAGAACTCCTCCGGCGTCTGGGGCATGTCCCGGTCGTGGATGCCGAGTATCCGCCCGACCTGGAGCCACTCCGCGTAGAGCTGCCGCTCCTGCGCCTCGGTGAAGGGGCGGCCGAGATAGCGCTGCGCGTGCCGGTAGACGGGGAATCCGGTGGCGTGGACCCAGGCGTACGGGGCGGGCATGAGCGCGTGGTAGCGGCGGCCGCGGGTGTCCGTGCCCTGGATGGAACGGTGCAGCGTACGGAGTCTGCGGCCCTCCGCGGCCGCCTCGTCGCCGCCGTACACCCACAGCAGGACCGACCGCAGCGAGCGCTCGCCCCGGCCCCACGGGTCGGTCCGGAACACCGAGTACTCGTCGACACCCGCGCCGACCGCGGGGTGCGCGACCTGCATGGCGAGCGCGGAGGGCAGCATCAGGAGCGCGCGGACGTCCCCCGCGATGCTCCAGAGGATGCCGCCGGGTGGGGGTGGGGCGGGGTCTGCGTTGCGGTGATCGCGGCGGGTGAGGTCGTCGCGATGCTCAGGGTCGTCGCGGCCGCCGCGGTTGTCGTGGGGCTTCATGGCGACGTACTCCTCGCCGTGCGGGGTCGGGCGCGGCGGGTGAGGCGTCTCGCCTGCGGGGCCGTGCCCGGGTGGTGCGTGTTCCAGTATGCGACGGGCGGGGGCTCGGCTGTCCGTGGGGGGCGAAGGCCGCGCCCACCAAACGCGTCAGGTCAGCCACGTCAGGTCAGGTCAGGTCAGGTCAGGTCACGGCCCCGTACGCCTCCAGGATCGCGTCCGCGACCGCTTCCGGTTCGCGCAAGGTCGGGAAGTGGTCGCTGTGCGCGAGGCGGACGACGCGGCAGCCGGGGATGCGGTCGGCCATGATCTCGTTCGTCCGGACCACCTCGGGCTGGTCGCGTTCCCCGAGGACGAGGACGCACGGCACGTCGAGTTCGCCGAGCCGGTCGAAGGCGGGCGGGTCCGGCAGGTGGTGCGGGTGGCTGGCGAACCACGCCGGGATCACCGACCTGATGTGCGCCTCGGCCTCAGGGTCGTCCCCGGAGCCCCCGCCGGCCGAGGTGCGCAGCGTCAGCGCCACGATGCCCTCGATGTCGCCCGCCTCGGCGAGCCTCCCGACCTCGGCCGTGAACGCGCGCGAGACGAGTTCCTCGGCACCCGTGACGCCCGGGACCACCAGCGCGAGGGCCGCCACCCGCGCGGGGTCGCGGAGGGCGAGACTGATGGCCGTCGCGCCGCCCATGCTCGACCCGGCGAGGGCCGCCCGGGCGACACCGAAGTGGTCGAGGACGGCGATCAGATCCTCGACCAGGGAGTACGGCGCTGTCGGCGCCGCCGACCTGCCGTACCCCCGGGCGTCGTAACGGATCACGCGGTGCCGCTCCGTGAGGCGGGGCAGGACCGGGTCCCAGATGCGGGAGTCACCGACCCCCGGGTGCAGCAGGACCAGGGGCAGCGGGCCGCCGCCGGCCCTGCCGTCGGGTGCGCCCGAGTCGTGCGCCCAGACCTCGCCGTCCTTGACCGGCACCATGGCGTCCATGTGCCGAGTCTGTGGCGATGAGGGCGAGGCCGCCAGGGTTCGGGCCCCACGAGGACCCGAATGCGTACACCCCGCGACCGGAACCCGTCGGATCACGCCTAATGGATCAGGCCCATCGGAAGACCCCGGCGCCTGACCCCGGCGCCTGACCAGGGACGCCCTCGTACAACGGCGCGGTGGCGTCACCCCGGAGACACGTGATCTCCGACATGACGCCACCGTAAGGGCTGCCACTGACAACGGCCGTCACACGGCCGTCGCCACCGTTTTCTACCGGCTTCTACCGGTCCTGCTTCTCCTGCGGCGGCTCCGTGAGGCCCTGCGCCTCACGGTCCACCCGCTTCCTGACACCGAGCCAGCCGATGACCAGGGCCACGCCCACGATCGGGATCAGGAACAGCGTCTTGCGGCCCACCTCGGCGTCCTGCCACATCAGGCAGAGGACGGCCAGCAGGAACGCGATCGTCACGTACTCGGTGATCCCGCTGCCGGGCAGGCGGAACTTCGGCCGGGTGATCAGGCCTTCCTTCGCGCGGCGCACGAAGGCCAGGTGACACACCATGATCATGATCCAGGTGCCGATGATGCCGAGCGAGGCGACATTCAGGACGATCTCGAAGGCCTGGTCCGGGACGATGCGGTTCAGGCCGACGCCGAGCACGCCGATGGAGGCGGTGAGCAGGATGCCGCCGTAGGGCACCTGGTTGCGGTTCATCCTCGCCGTGAACTTGGGGGCGGAGCCCGCCATCGCCATCGAGCGCAGGATGCGGCCGGTGGAGTACAGGCCGGAGTTCAGCGAGGACATGGCCGCGGTGAGGACCACGAAGTTCATCACGTCGCCGGCGGCCGGGACGCCGATCTTGGACAGCACCGTCACGAACGGGCTCTGGTCCGCCGAGTACACGGAGCCCGGCAGCAGCAGCGCGAGGAGGACGACGGAGCCGACGTAGAAGAGGCCCACGCGCCACATGATCGAGTTCACCGCGCGCGGGACGATCTTCTGCGGGTCCTTGGTCTCGCCCGCCGCGACGCCGACCAGCTCCAGCGAGGCGTACGCAAAGACGACGCCCTGCATCACGATCACGACCGGCATCATGCCGTTGGGCAGGAAGCCGCCGTGGTCGGTGATCATGCTCAGGCCGGGCTTCCCGCCGCCCACCTCGTGCTGGCTGGCCAGCAGGAAGACGCCGATGATCATGAAGGCGGTCAGCGCGGCGACCTTGATGATCGCGAACCAGAACTCCATCTCGCCGAAGTACTTCACCGAGATGAGGTTCACGGAGAGCACCACCGCGAGGGCGATCAGCGCGAGCACCCACTGGGGGATGTCGGTGAAGAAGCTCCAGTAGTGCGTGTACAGGGCGATCGCCGTGATGTCGGCGATGCACGTGGTCGACCAGTTGAGGAAGTACATCCAACCGGCGAAGTAGGCGCCCTTCTCGCCGAGGAACTCACGCGCGTAGCTCACGAAGGAGCCGGACGACGGACGGTAGAGCACCATCTCGCCGAGGGCGCGGACGACGAAGAACGCGAAGATGCCGCACACGAGGTACGCGAGGGCGAGCGCGGGGCCCGCCGAGTGGAGGCGGCCGCCCGCCCCGAGAAAGAGCCCAGTGCCGATCGCGCCACCGATGGCGATCATGTTGACGTGACGGGCCTTGAGGTCCTTGCTGTAACCGGCGTCGCCCGCGTCCGCGGGGGCCTGGGACGCATCTGTGCGGGATGCGTCCAGGGCGGCCGAATCTACGGCTTCCTTGCTCACGTGGGGGATCTACTCTCTGGTGCCCGGAAGAGCTCCGGGGTCCGGATGGTGCTCCGGCCCACGACACCCCTGACGCGCGCGGACCGACGGGACACCTTCCCTCAGAGGCCCCCGTCCACGCGGTGGCGCACGTCACATAGCGGGACTTCTCACATGCTGGTCAGGGGGTGTACAGAGCGTCGATGACCTGCTGGTACTTGGCAAGGACGGCCCGGCGGCGCAGCTTCAGGGACGGGGTCAGCTCGCCCGTCCCCGGGCCCCACTCCTCGGCGAGGAGGCGGTGACGCTTGATCTGCTCGGTGCGGTTGAGGCGTGCGTTGGCGGCGGCCACGGCGCGGTCGGTCTCCTCCCGTACGGCCGGGTGGGAGACGAGGGTGGCGAGGTCGCCCTCGATGCCGCGCGCCGCGGCCCAGGCGGGAGCCAGCTCCGGGTCCAGGACGAGGAGCGCCACCAGGTAGGAGCGGCCGTCGCCGTGCACGAAGGCCTGGCCGATCAGCGGGTGCTCCTTGAGCGCGTTCTCCACGAGGGCGGGTGAGACGTTCTTGCCGGTCGAGGTGACGATCATGTCCTTCTTGCGGTCGGTGAGCCAGAGGAAGCCGTCCTCGTCGATCCGTCCGATGTCGCCGGTGGCGAACCAGCCGTCCGCGTCGCAGGCGCTGTCGACACCGCCGTCGGGCCGCAGGTAGCCGTCGCAGACGGTGGCGCCGCGGACCAGGATCTCGCCGTCGCCGGCGGTGCGGATCTCCATGCCGTCGAGCGGGCGGCCCACCGAGCCGAGGCGGAACGCGTCGGGGACGTTGGCCGTGACCACTCCGGAGGTCTCGGTGAGCCCCCACGCGTCCATGATCACCAGGCCGAAGCCGGCCCAGAAGCGGGCGACGTCCAGCGGCATCGGCGCCGAGGCGCTCGCGGTCCACACCAGGCGGTCGAAGCCGGCGAGCGCGAGCAGCGGATCGAGCACCTCTTCCTTGGCCCGCCGGTACGCGGCCTCCAGCTCGGCGGACGGCTGCTCGCCGCGCTCCCGGCAGGCGACGTGCGCGCGGGCCGTCTCGTTCGCCGCCTCGACCGCGCGCCGCCGCTCCTCCGGCAGTCCGGCGAGCGCCCCCCGTACGGACGCGGCGAGCTTCTCCCACACGCGCGGGACGCCGAAGAACTGGAAGGGATGCAGCTCACGCGCGGTGGCGGCGACCTGGGCCGGGTCGGCGCACAGGTAGACGTGTCCGGCGCGCAGCACCGGCAGGTAGATGCCGAGCAGCCGCTCCGCGATGTGCGCGAACGGCAGGTAGCAGATGTGGCCGACGTGCTCGGGGAAGTCGACGACGGCATCCAGGGCGACGCCGCCCACCAGGACATTGCGGTGGGTGAGGCGTACGCCCTTGGGGTCGCCAGTGGTGCCGGAGGTGTAGACGACGGTGAGCGCGTCGCTCGGCCGGATTCCGCGCCGCGCCTTCTCGAAGGCGTCGGGGTCGAGGAGGCGGGCGCCCGTGGCGTGCAGCGAGCCGTATGTACGGTGCTCCCCCGCCTCGGCGGCCTCGACGACGACGAGCCGTTCCAGCGGGGCCGTGGCGTCCGCGAGCAGCGGCTCCCAGCGCGGCAGCTCCCCGGCGCCCTCGACGATCGCGAGGCGGGCCCCGCTGTGCCGGACGATGTGCGCGACCTGTTCCGGGGCGGAGGTGCCGTACACGGTGACGGGGACGGCGCCGAGGTGGGTCAGGGCGAGGTCGCTCAGCCAGTGCTCGGGGCGGTTGCCCAGCATCATCAGGACGTGCTCGCCGGGTTCGACACCGAGTGCGGCGTACCCGGCGGCGAGGACGGCGACCTCGCGCCGCGCCTCGCGCCAGGTGAGCGTCGACCACCCCTCGCCCGAGCGCCACGACAGCGCCGGGAGGTCACCGTGGTCCTCGGCGTTGCGGAGCAGCAGGGCGGGGAGCGTGATGCCGGCGGGGTCTACGGGAAGTCGCAAGGGCGTGGTCATGACCGCCTCCTGGTGCCATCGGCTGGGCGTGAGCGGACGCGTGACTGTGGCTTCGCGGGGCGCGCGACGGAGCATGTGGACGGAGCGTGTGACTGGCCCGGAGGGTTTCACAACACTGGTGTGCCAGCAATACTGTTGGACCGGATTGCCGCGGGACCGGCGAGAGGTCCGCCGGAGCCGGCCGGGGAGGGAGGGCGCTGCGATGGCGACGGACACCGAAAGCGTGTCGACGGACGCGGGGGCGGCGCGCGCGGCGCCGAGGAACCGACGTTCACGGTCGACGAGCTGGCCGCGCGCGCGGGCGTGACGGTCCGCACGATCCGCTTCTACGGCACCAGGGGGCTGCTGCCGCCGCCGGTGATCGGGCCGCGCCGCGTCGGGCACTACGGCCAGGACCACCTGTCCCGGCTCGCGCTGATCGAGGTGTGCAGCACCAGGGCATGACGCTCGCCGCGATAGAGCGGTATCTGGAGCAGCTGCCGCCCGACCTGAGCGCGCACGACCTGGCCATCCACCGTGCGCTGGTGGCTTCCTGGGCGCCCGACTCCGCCGAGGACGTGCCGCGCGCCGAGTTGGAGCGCAGGGCGGGGCGCGCGCTGGGCGAGGAGGACCTGGACCGGCTCGCGGCGATGAGCGTGGTCGCCCGGACGGAGGTCCCGGGGACGTACCGCGTGGATCTGGGGCTGCTGCGCCTCGGGGTGCAGTTGCTGGACGTACCGATCGCGCACGAGACGATCCTGGCGGCGCGCACGGTGTTGCTGGAGCACACGCGTTCGGCCGCGCACGAGCTGTCCCGCCTCTTCCGGGACGAGGTGTGGGGCCCTTACCGCGAGCGCGAGTCGGACCCGGAGCACGTGGCGGCGATGCGGTCGCTGTCGGCCCATATGCAGCCGATGGTGGTACAGGCGCTGGTGACGGCGTTCCAGCGGTCGCTCAAGGAGGAGCTGCGGGAGTGGCTCAAGGAGAGCTGAAGGCACAGCTCTCGGCGGGTCCGGCCACCCCCGCGCACCGTCGGCGCGAGGTCAGCCGTCGCTGAACTTCTCGCCCTTCTCCGCCTTCTCGACCAGCAGCGCGGGCGGCGTGAACCGCTCTCCGTAGCGCTCGGCCAGCTCACGCGCGCGTGCCACGAAGCCGGGGAGGCCGCCTTCGTAGCCGTTGATGTACTGGAGCACACCGCCCGTCCAGCCGGGGAAGCCGATGCCGAGGATGGAACCGATGTTGGCGTCGGCCACCGACGTCAGGACGCTCTCCTCCAGGAGACGCACCGTGTCGAGCGCCTCGGAGAAGAGCATGCGCTCCTGCATGTCCTGGAACGGGATCTCGTGCCCCGGCTTGGTGAAGTGCTCGCGCAGACCCGGCCAGAGCTTGCCGCGCTTGCCGTCCTCGTAGTCGTAGAAGCCCGCTCCCCCGCTGCGGCCGGGGCGCTCGAACTCGTCCACCATGCGGTCGATGACGCTGTCCGAGGGGTGGCCCGCCCAGGTGCCGCCCGCCGCCTCGACGGCCTTCTTCGTCTCGTTGCGGATCTTGCGGGGCAGGGTGAGGGTCAGCTCGTCCATCAGGGACAGCACCTTCGCCGGGTAGCCCGCCTGCGCGGCGGCCTGCTCGACGGAGGCGGGCTCGATGCCCTCGCCGACCATCGCGACGCCTTCGTTGATGAACTGCCCGATGACGCGCGAGGTGAAGAAGCCGCGCGAGTCGTTGACGACGATCGGCGTCTTGTTGATCTGGCGTACGAGGTCGAACGCGCGGGCGAGCGCCGCGTCGCCGGTCCGCTCGCCCTTGATGATCTCCACGAGCGGCATCTTGTCGACGGGCGAGAAGAAGTGCAGCCCGATGAAGTCGGCGGGGCGCGTGACGCCCTCGGCGAGGGTGGTGATCGGCAGGGTGGAGGTGTTGGAGCAGAGCAGCGCGTCCGGCTCGACGATCTCCTGGATCTCCTGGAACACCTTGTGCTTGAGCGAGGTGTCCTCGAACACCGCCTCGATCACGGCGTCGCAGCCGGCGAGCGCCTGCGGGTTGGCGGTGGGAGTGATGCGGGCGAGCAGCGCGTCCGCCTTCTCCTGCGTCGTACGTCCGCGCTGGACGGCCTTGGCGCAGAGCTTCTCGGAGTAGCCCTTGCCCTTGGCCGCCGCCTCTTCGGAGACGTCCTTGAGGACCACCTCGATGCCCGCGCGGGCGCAGGAGTACGCGATGCCCGCGCCCATCATCCCGGCGCCGAGGACGGCGACCTTGCGGACCTGGCGCGGCTCGATGTCCTTGGGGCGGTTGGCTCCGGAGTTGACGGCCTGGAGGTCGAAGAAGAACGCCTGGATCATGTTCTTGGCGGTCTGGCCGGTGACCAGCTCGGTGAAGTACCGGGCCTCGATGGTCAGCGCGGTCTCGAAGTCGACCTGGGAGCCCTCGACGGCCGCGGCCAGGATGTTGCGCGGGGCCGGGTAGAGGGCGCCCGCGAGCTGCTTCTTGAGGTTGGCGGGGAACGCGGGCAGGTTCGCCGCGAACTTGGGGTGGGCCGGGGTGCCGCCGGGGATGCGGTAGCCGGGCTTGTCCCAGGGCTGCTGCGACTCGGGGTTGGCGTCGATGAAGGCGCGGGCCTTGTCGAGCATCTCCTCGGGCGTGGCGGCCAGTTCGTGGACGAGGCCGTTCTCCAGGGCGCGCTTCGGGTTGTACTGGGTTCCCTGGAGGAGCACCTTCAGGAGCGCGTCCGTGATGCCCATCAGGCGTACGGTGCGGGTGACGCCGCCACCGGCCGGCAGCAGGCCGAGGGTGACCTCGGGCAGGCCGATCTTGGAGCCGGGGGCGTCCAGGGCGACGCGGTGGTGGGCGGCGAGGGCGATCTCGTAACCGCCGCCGAGCGCGGCGCCGTTGATGGCGGCGACGACGGGCTTGCCGAGGGTCTCGATGCGGCGCAGCGAGTTCTTGATGGCGTTGCCCGTCTCGAACGCCTGCTGGGCGTTCTCGGGCCCGACCTTGATCATTTCCTTGAGGTCGCCGCCCGCGAAGAAGGTCTTCTTGGCGGAGGTGTAGATGATGCCGCGGATCGACTCCTTCTCGGCCTCCGCTCGTCGGCGATCGCCGCGATGGAGTCCTTGAACGCCTGGTTCATGGTGTTCGCGGACTGGTTGGGGTCGTCCAGGACGAGGGTGACGACACCGGTGTCGTCCTGTTCCCAGCGGATGGTCGTGCTTTCGGTCATGTCTGTGTCTCCGGGAGGTCTGTGTCGGGCGGGGGTCGGAGTCTGGGGGGGCTGGGTTCGTGACCGGCTGTCCGCCGGTGGGGGCTGGTCGCGCAGTTTCCCCCCGCGCCCCCTGAAGGACGCACTGCGTGCGCCTTCATGAGGCGCGGCGAAGCCGCTGCCTCAGGGGCGCGGGGAACTGCGCGAGCGACCACGACGCACCCGCGGTCGGCGACGCACCCCAGCCCCTAACGGCGCGCAGCCCTACAGCCGTTCCACGATCGTGGCGATGCCCATGCCGCCCCCCACGCACAACGTGGCCAACCCGTACCGCAGGTCCCGCCGCTCCAGCTCATCGACCAACGTGCCGAGGATCATCGCCCCGGTCGCCCCCAGCGGATGCCCGAGCGCGATCGCGCCGCCGTTCACGTTCACCTTGTCCAGGGACAGCCCCATGTCCTTGACAAAGCGCAGCACGACCGCCGCGAACGCCTCGTTGATCTCGACGAGGTCGATGTCGTCGATGGTGAGCCCGGCCTTGGCCAGCGCCTTGCGCGTCGCGGGCGCGGGCCCGGTCAGCATGATCAGCGGCTCCGAGCCGGAGACGGCCGCGGAGACGATCCGCGCGCGCAGGGTGAGGCCGTACCGCTCGCCGACCTCCTTGGTGCCGACGGCGACCAGCGAGGCGCCGTCGACGATGCCGGAGGAGTTGCCCGCGTGGTGGACGTGGTCGATCTCCTCGATCCAGTGGTACTTCTGCAGCGCGACCGCGTCGAAGCCGCCCATGTCGCCGATGTCCTTGAAGGACGGCTTCAGCCCCGCGAGGGAGTCGGCCGTGGTGCCGGGGCGCATGTGCTCGTCGTGGTCGAGGACGACGAGGCCGTTGCGGTCCTTGACGGGGACGACGGACCTGGCGAAGCGCCCGTCCTTCCAGGCCGCGGCGGCGCGCTCCTGGGAGAGGGCCGCGTACTCGTCCACGTCCCGCCGCGAGAAGCCCTCGACGGTGGCGATGAGGTCGGCGCCGATGCCCTGCGGCGCGAAGTTCGTCTCGAAGTTGGTCATCGGGTCGTTGAACCAGGCGCCGCCGTCGGAGGCCATCGGCACCCGCGACATCGATTCGACGCCGCCCGCGAGCACCAGGTCCTCCCAGCCGGAACGGACCTTCATGGCGGCGAGGTTGACCGCCTCCAGTCCCGAGGCACAGAAGCGGTTCTCCTGCACGCCCGCGACCGTGTCGGGCAGACCGGCCGCGATGGCCGCGATCCGCGCGATGTCGGAGCCCTGGTCGCCGACGGGCCCGACCACACCGAGGACGATGTCGTCGATGGCGGCCGGGTCGAGCCCGGGGAACCGGTCCCGCAGCTCGTGGATCAGGCCGACGACGAGGTCGACCGGCTTGGTGCCGTGCAGGGCGCCACTGGCCTTGCCGCGTCCGCGCGGGGTGCGGATCGCGTCGTATACGTACGCTTCGGTGGTCACGCGTGTGCCTTTCAGGGTGTCCGGGAGGGGTGAGAGGCTCTGGGGCTCAGCCGAGGACGGAACGGCCGATGATCTCCTTCATGATCTCGGTCGTGCCGCCGTAGATGGTCTGGATGCGTCCGTCGGTGAAGGCCTTCGCGACGCGGTACTCCGTCATGTAGCCGTAGCCGCCGTGCAGTTGCAGGCAGCGGTCGGCGACGCGCTTCTGCAGCTCGGTGGCCCACCACTTCGCCATCGACGCGTGGACGGCGTCCAGCTCCCCGTTCGAGTGATCGACGATGCACCGGTCGAGGAACGTACGGGTGACGGCGCACTCGGTGGCCATCTCCGCGATCTCGAAGCGGATGTGCTGGAGCTTGGCCAGCGGCCGCCCGAAGGCCTCGCGCTCCTTCACGTACGCCGTGGTGATCTCCAGGAGGTGCTCGGCGGCGGCGATCCCCGCGACGGCGATGCCCATGCGCTCCTGCGCGAGGTTGGTCATCAGGTGGATGAAGGCGCCGTTCAGCTCGCCGAGGAGGTTCTCCTTGGGGACGCGTACGTCGTGGAAGAACAGCTCGGCGGTGTCCTGGGCCTTCTGGCCGATCTTGTCGAGGTTGCGGCCCCGCTCGAAGCCCGCCATGCCGCGCTCGACGACGAGCAGGGACAGGCCGTGGGCGCCGCCTTCGGGGGACGTCTTGGCGACGACGATGACGAGGTCGGCGAGGATGCCGTTCGAGATGAACGTCTTGGAGCCGTTCAGCACCCAGTGGTCGCCGTGGTCCTCGGCGCTGGTGCGGACGCCCTGGAGGTCGGAGCCCGCGCCGGGCTCGGTCATCGCGATGGCCGTGATGATCTCCCCGGTGCAGAAACCGGGCAGCCAGCGGCGCTTCTGCTCCTCGGTGGCGAGCGAGGTCAGGTAGGGGCCGATGATGTCGTTGTGCAGGCCGATCGCGAGCCCGGCGGCGCCCGCGCGGGTGAACTCCTCGGCGAGGACCGCGGAGTAGCGGAAGTCGGCGTTCCCGCCCCCGCCGTACTCCTCCGGGACGGCGAGCCCGAGCAGCCCCTGCCGTCCGGCCGCGAGCCACGCCTCGCGGGAGACGATGCCGTCCTTCTCCCACTGCTCGTAGTGCGGAAGCACCTCCTTGGCGAGGAAGGTGCGCACGGTCTCGCGGAACGCGTCGTGCTCGGCGGAGAAGATCTGCCGTTTCATCGGTACGTGGCCTCCTGGGGCCCGGTGCGGGCCTGCCCTTGGCGGTTGGCGGTCATCATGGCGTCGTCGGGGGCGTGAGGGCCGGTACGTCCCAGTCGCGGGCCACGTCGGTGGTGTCGGCACCCGGCCGCGCGGGACCGGGTGCGCACGCGCGTGGGGGTGGCGGAGAAGCGGGGCGCGGGGGCGGGCTGGGTGATGCCGCCGTGGTCGGTGAAGGTGCCGCGGGCGGCGAGGTGGGGGTGCGTGGGCGCCTCGCGCAGGGACAGCACCGGCGCCACGCAGGCGTCGGAGCCCTCGAAGACGGCCGTCCACTCCTCGCGCGTACGTTCCTTGAAGCGGGCGGCGACGGCCTCGCGCAGGTCGCCCCAGCGCGCCAGGTCCTTGCGGGCGGGCGCCGCCTCGGTCAGGTCCAGCAGCGCGATGAACTCGTCGTAGAACTGCTGCTCCAGGGCGCCCACGGCCATGTGGCCGCCGTCGGAGGTCTCGTAGGTGCCGTAGAAGGGGCAGCCGCCGTCGAGGAGGTTGGCACCGCGGCGGTCCTGCCAGCCACCGGCGGCGAGCATGCCGTGGATCATGGCGGAGAGGTGGGACGCCCCGTCCACGATCGCGGCGTCCACGACCTGCCCCTCGCCCACCCGCGCGCGCGTGGGTGAGCGCGGCGAGGACGCCGACGACGAGGTAGAGCGAGCCGCCCGCGTAGTCGCCCAGGAGGTTCGCGGGGATCGCGGGCGGCTCCCCTTCGTCGCCGATCATGCCGAGGGTGCCGGTGATGGCGATGTACGCGATGTCGTGCCCGGCGCGGGGCGCGAGCGGTCCCTCCTGGCCCCAGCCGGTCATCCGGCCGTAGACGAGCCGGGGGTTGCGGGCGTGGCACTCCTCGGGGCCGACGCCGAGGCGCTCGGCCACGCCGGGGCGGTAGCCCTCGATGCGGATGTCGGCGCGCTCGGCCAGGTCGAGGACCTGTGCGGCGCCGCCGGGTGCCTTCAGGTCGATCACCACGGAGCGCTTGTTGCGGTTGGTGACGTCGAACGCCGGGTCGATGGCGAGGCCGGCGCCGCCCGGCCGGTCCACGCGTACGACGTCGGCGCCGAGATCGGCCAGGAGCATGGCCGCGAACGGGCCGGGCCCGATGCCCGCCAGCTCCACCACGCGCACCCCGGCGAGCGGACCGTTAACGCCCTTGCCCGGTACTGCCATTGAGCCCCCAGCGTTATGACACAACTGATGTAACACCAGTGATGCTAAGAACGTGTTCCACCGCGCACAAGCCCCTGAGGAGCAAGCGCTTAGCGAATTGCTAGCCTCGGCACCCACAACCGCCCCGGCGTACGACGGAGAGGTGCCATGACCAGTCAGCAGCACGGCGAGAGCAGTGAGGGCAGCGGGACCACGGCGAGCGGTGCGAAGAGGGATCGCGCGTACGACATCGTGCTCTTCGGAGCGACCGGTTTCGTGGGGGTGCTCACGGCGGAGTACCTGGCCGCGCACGCGCCCGAGGGGCTGCGCTGGGCGCTCGCGGGGCGTGACACCGCGAAGCTGGAGAAGCTGCGGGAGCGGTTGGCCGCGCTCGACCCGGCGTGTGCCGGACTGCCGCTGGTGCGGGCCGATGTGGCGGACCCCGCCTCCCTGCGGGACATGGCGTCCCACGCGCGCGTGGTGGCCACGACCGTCGGCCCCTACCTCACGTACGGCCAGGAACTGGTGGGCGCGTGCGCGGAGGCGGGCACGGACTACGTGGACCTGACGGGTGAGCCGGAGTTCGTCGACCTCATGTACGTGCGGCACGACGCCCGCGCGCGGGAGACCGGGGCCCGGCTCGTGCACGCGTGCGGCTTCGACTCGGTCCCGCACGACCTGGGCGCGTACTTCACGGTGCAGCAGTTGCCCGAGGGTGTGCCGTTGCGGGTGGACGGGTTCGTGCGGACCAACGGACGTTTCTCGGGCGGGACGTTCGCCTCCGCGCTCAACCAGTTCGGGCGGGGGCGGCAGATGCTGGCCGCCGCGAAGGACCGGCGCCGCCTCGAGCCACGCCCGACCGCCGCACGGCGTACGCGCCGCCTGGGGCCACCGCGGTACGCGGCCGAGGTCGGCGCCTGGGCGCTGCCGCTGCCGACCATCGACCCGCAGGTCGTGCAGCGCTCCGCGCGCGCCCTGGAGCGGTACGGGCCGGACTTCCGCTACCGCCACTACGCGGCCGTGAAGACGCTGCCGATGGCCCTGGGCGGGCCCGTGGCCCTCGGCGGTCTGCTGGCGGCCGCGCAACTGCCGCCCGTGCGGCGGTGGTTGTCCGGCCGCCTCAAGCCCGGCGACGGGCCGGGCAAGGAGGTCAGGGACCGGACGTGGTTCTCGGTGCGGTTCGTCGTCAGAGGGCGGCGGCAAGCGGGTCTTCACCGAGGTCGCGGGCGGCGACCCGGGGTACGACGAGACGGCGAAGATGCTGGCCGAGTCGGCGCTCTGCCTCGCGCTGGACGAACTGCCGCCGTCCGCGGGGCAGGTCACCACGGCCGAGGCGATGGGCGACGCGCTCATCGCGCGCCTGGACGCGGCGGGGCTGACCTTCCGGGTCGCGTCGGTGCGCTAGCCGGAACCGGGTGCCCCCGCCCCACGCAGGGCGGGGCGGGGCACCCATGAGGATCACGTGTGGATCAGGCGACCGGCACCGGGTACGTCGGGTACTCCACCCCGGAGACGTGCTGGACGACGCGGATGACCTGGCACGAGTAGCCGAACTCGTTGTCGTACCAGAGGTAGAGGATCGCGTTGTCGCCGTCGACCTTGGTCGGCGCCCGCGTCGACGATCGATGCGTGGCGCGAGCCGATGAAGTCGTTGGAGACCGCGTCGGGGGCGCTGGTGAAGTCGATCTGGCGCTTGAGCGGCGAGGTCAGCGACACCTCGCGGAGGTAGTCCAGGACCTCCTCGCGGGTGGCCTCGCGGCCGAGCGTGAGGCTCAGGATGGCGATCGAGACGTCCGGCACCGGGACGCGGATCGAGCTGCCGGTGATGGGCGCCTTGAGGTCCGGCAGCGCCTTGGCGACGGCGGAGGCCGCACCGGTCTCGGTGATCACCATGTTGAGCGGCGCCGAGCGGCCGCGACGGTCGGCCTTGTGGTAGTTGTCCAGGAGGTTCTGGTCGTTGGTGAACGAGTGGATGGTCTCCACGTGGCCGCGCAGCACGCCGTACTCGTCCGCCATGGCCTTCAGCGGCGGGACGATCGCGTTGGTGGTGCAGGAGGCGCAGGACAGGACCCGCTCGTCGGGCTTGATCGTGTCGTGGTTGACGCCGTGCACGATGTTGGGCACGTCACCCTTGCCCGGGGCGGTCAGGACGACCTTGTCGACACCGGGGCGCAGGTGCTTCGACAGACCCGCGCGGTCGCGCCACTTGCCCGTGTTGTCGATGAGGATGGCGTCCTTGATGCCGTACGCCGTGTAGTCGACCTCGGAGGGGTCGTTGGCGTAGATCACCTTGATCTCGTTGCCGTTGGCGATGATCGTGCTGTTCGCCTCGTCCACGGTGATCGTGCCCTGGAACTGGCCGTGGATGGAGTCGCGGCGCAGCAGCGAGGCCCGCTTGACGATGTCCTCGGCGGCCCGCTCCCCTCCCCCGCGTACGACGATGGCGCGCAGCCGCAGGCCGTTGCCGGAGCCGGCCTTCTCGATGAGGAGGCGGGCGACGAGGCGGCCGATGCGGCCGAAGCCGTAGAGGACGACGTCGCGGCCCTCGCGGCACTCGATCTTGTTCTCGCCCGTGGCGCCGGCGACGGCCTCGGCGGTGAACTCCGCCACCGACAGGCCGCGGTCGTCGGTCTTGTACGTCGCGGCGAGCATGCCGATGTCGATCTGCGACGGGCCGAGGTCGAGCGCGGTGAGAGCCTGCAGGAAGGGCAGCGTCTCGGTGACCGAGAGTTCCGCGCCGGCGATCTGCCGGGCGAAGCGGTGGGTCTTGAGGATGCTGACCACCGACTTGTTCACCAGGGAGCGGCTGTGCAGCAGGACCGTCACGTCCCGCTCGCGGTGCAGCTTCCCGATGAGCGGGATCATCGACTCCGCGATCTCCTCGCGGTGCTTCCAGTTGGTGAACGAGTCGTCGTTGACAGTCACAGGTTTCTCTTTCGAGCTAGGCGGCGCTCATATGCTAACCCGCTCTTCTTTTTGATCGTTCACCCGGTCGCCTCCCGCAGCGCGGACCGGCACAGGGCGTCCGCGCGGCGGGTGGATTCCGGCAGGCGGTAGCGGGGAGTGAGGCGCAGGGCGTGCGCGCACGCGTGGTCCAGGGTCACCCGGTGGCCCGCCGACACGAAGACCGGCTTCACGCCCTCACGGGTGCGCAGCGCGCGACCCACCTCCTCCGTGCCGTCCAGCAGGGGCGAGGCGCTGCCCCGGGGCGCGGCGGGAGCCTCGTACGAGAAGGTGAAGGGGTTCTTGGCGACGCCCATCGTGGCGAGGCCGGTCAGGACGCCGAGGTGGCTCGCGAGGCCGAAGCGGCGCGGGTGCGCCACGCCGTAGCCGTCGCAGACGACGAGACCCGGGTCGGCCGTGAGGCCTCGGAGCGCGGTGAGCACGGTGGGGATCTCCCGGAAGGCCAGCAGCCCGGGGATGTAGGGGAACGCCACCGTGCCGACCGCCGTCGCCTCCTCCACCTCGTCGAGCATGGCCGCGTCGAGCACGACGACGGCCGCGGCGACGATGTCGCGCTCGTCGTCGTACGCGACGTCGACCCCCGTCACGTGTCCGGTGCCGGGCGGCGGGCCCGGGCTCATCGAGGACGACACGGGTGCGCAGTTCGTCCTGGACGGCGCGTGCCGCCTTCTCGTCGGTGGGCCAGGCGGCGGGAAGCGTGTAGCTGATCATGGTGCGGGCCAGCCTAGTGGGGTGCCCCTCGCCGCCGACCGGCATCAAGGACGCGTAAAGACTGCCGGAACCAGGCAATGTCGGTTGTCGGACCGGCATGCCACGATCTGTCCGTACCGAGGTGAACGGCACGACGGGGGAAGTGGTCCGATGACGGTCTTTCTGGTTCTCGGCATCGCGGGCCTCGTGCTGCTGGTGCTCTCGCTCGTCCTCGACGGAGTGCTCGAAGGGCTCTTCGGCGGAGCGGGCGTGCTGGACGGGCTCTTCGACGGGCTCCTTTCCCTGCCGGTCGTCGCCGGGTTCGTGTCGATGCTCGGCTTCGGGGGAGCCATCGTGCTCGGCACCACCGGTCTCGGCGCGGTCCCCGCCACGGTGGCGGGGAGCTGCGCCGGGGCCGGGGCCGGCTGGCTCACGCTGAAGCTGACCCGCGCCCTGATGCGCGACCAGACCGCCGCCACGCCGCGCGGCACCGATCTCGTCGGTACGGCGGGTTCCGTCGTCACCGCGATCCCGGCCGACGGCTACGGCGAGGTGCTGCTGCGCCTCGGCGGCCAGCCCGTGAAGATCGCGGCGCGCAGCTCCGCCGCCGTGGCGCGGGGCACCGAGATCTGGGTCGACGCCTCGCTCTCGCCGACCTCGGTGACCGTACGGCCCGTGGAGCGCTGACCCCGCCCCGGGCACGTACCGACCGACCACCATCACGTAACCGATCTGCCGTCCCCGGGTGGCAGGGGGGAATGCACCATGAGTCCAGTCCTGACCGCCGTCGTCGGCGTCGTCGTACTCCTCGTCCTGTTGGCGCTCGTCGTCATCACCCGCTACAAGGTCGCGGGGCCCAGCGAGGCCTTCATCGTGACCGGGCGGCGCGGCAAGCGGTCCACCGATCCGGACACCGGCCGTGTCATGACCGACAACAGCGGCCAGAAGGTCGTGGTCGGCGGCGGTGTCTTCGTCTGCCGTTCGTCCAGCAGAAGTTCACCCTCGACCTGTCCTCGCGGCACATCCCGATCGCGGTGCGCGGCGCCGTCACCCTGCGCGGCGTGAAGGCCAACCTCGAAGGCGTCGCCATCGTGAAGGTCGGCGGCACCGAGGACTCCATCCGCGCCGCCGCCCAGCGCTTCCTCGTGCAGCAGGACGGCATCGTCGGCTTCACCCAGGAGGTGCTCTCCGGAGCGCTGCGCTCCATCGTGGGGCGCATGTCGGTGGAGGACATCATCCGCGACCGCGCCGCGTTCGCCGGGCAGGTCGCCGAGGAGGCCGAGGCCAGCCTCTCCGGGCAGGGCCTGGTCCTGGACGCCTTCCAGATCCAGGACATCACCACCGAGGGCTCCTACCTGGAGGACCTCGGGCGCCCCGAGGCCGCCCGCGCCAAGCAGGAGGCGGACATCGCCGAGGCCGTGGCGCGCCGCGCCGCCGAGCAGGCGCGGCTGAAGGCCGAGGAGGAGATAGCGGTCGCCCAGCGGACGTTCGCGCTCAAGCAGGCCGAGATCAAGGCCGAGACGGACGAGGCGGCCGCGCGGGCCGCCGCCGCGGGGCCGCTCGCCGAGGCCGCGCGGCAGCAGGACGTCCTGACCGAGCAGGAGAAGGTCGCCCAGCGCCAGGCCGCCCTGACCGACAGCGAGCTGGACACCAAGGTCCGCAAGCCCGCCGACGCCGAGCGCTACCAGGCCGAGCAGGAGGCGGAGGCCCGCAGGATCGCCCTGGTCAAGCAGGCCGAGGCCGACGCGCAGCGGGCCCGCCTGACCGGTGAGGGCGAGAAGGCGCACGGTGCGGCGCTCGCCGTCGCCGTCCGTCTGGAGGGCGAGGCCGAGGCCGCCGCGATCGGCGCGAAGGGCGCCGCGGAGGCGGAGGCGATGCGCAAGAAGGCCGACGCGTTCGCGCGGTACGGTGACGCCGCCGTCCTGCAGATGGTCGTCGAGGTCCTGCCGAGCGTGGTCGCGAAGGCGTCCGAGCCGCTCAGCGCGGTGGACAAGATGACGGTGATCTCCACGGACGGGGCGAGCCAGCTGTCGCGCACGGTCGCCGACAACGTCGCCCAGGGCATCGAACTCCTCGGCTCCACCACGGGAGTCGACCTCGCCGAGCTGCTGAAGGGCCTCACGGGCGGCAAGACACCGGCGCCCGCACCGGCCGCAGCCGCGGCCGCTCCCGCCACGGTCAACGGCCGGATCGACGTCACCGACTAGGCGTACGCAGGGGGCGCGGCGGCTGGACGAGCGCCCTGAGCGGGTGCCCGAAGGCCATGGAGTGCCCGACGGCCACGGGGCACCTGGTAGCACCTTGGAGTGCCCGGCAGCCGCCAGGTGCCCCTCGGCCGCTGCCGGGGAGCCCGGTAGCCTCGCGATCATGTTCATTCTCGAATTGACCTACACCGCGCCCGTCACGGCCGTCGACGAGCAGCTGGCGGCCCACGTGGCCTGGCTCGACGAGCAGTACGCGGCGGGGGTCTTCATCGCCTCCGGTCGCAAGAACCCCCGCGACGGTGGCGTGATCATCGCCGTGGCGGAGGATCGCGCGCGGATCGAGGAGATCACCGCCGCGGACCCGTTCGTGCTGGCCGGTGTGTGCGAGTACCGCGTCACCGAGTTCTACGCGACGAAGACGGCACCCGAATTGGCCTGCTACCGCGAGCAGTTGCCCGCGTAACGGGTGGCCGCCGGGGGCCGTCCGTCGCCGCGATGGGCCTCAGCGCGGCTCCAGCCGGGCGATCCGCCCCTTCTCGCCGGACGCCCAGCAGCCACGGTCCGCGGCGCAGTCGACCGTGTCGAACGACCCCGCGTCGAACGTCCGCCAGGTCCGCCCGCCGTCCCGCGTGACGTCGGTGCCCGTCGGGCCGACCGCGAGGGCCGTGGCCCGGCTGTGCGGGAACCACGCGACGCCCGAGCGGTAGGCGGGCGGCGGGCGCCCGGCCGGGGTCCAGGTGCGGCCGCCGTCCCCGGTGACCGCGGCCGCCCGGGGCGAGGCCTGGCCCGCCCGAGTCCGCGGCGACCGCGATGCCGTGCGTACGGTCGCGGAAGGCGAGGCCGAAGACGCCGCGGGCCGGGTCGCCCGCCGGGATCGGCGCGTCGGCGGCCGTCCAGGTGAGTCCCCGGTCGGCGGAGTGCTGGACAACGCGCGCGTGCCGCCCGCCCGTGGCCAGCCACACGTCACGCGGCCCGGAGGCGACCAGGCACTGGCCGCTCGCCGCGAAGGCCGCCTCGCCCTCCTGCGCGGCCGGCATGCCGGCGGACGGCAGCACCTTCCAGGAGCGGCCGCCGTCGGCCGTGGACAGGAGGCGGTACTTGCCGTCGACCGGGTCGCTCATGGCGAGGCCGTGGCGGCGGTCGAAGAAGGTCACGCAGTCGTAGAACGCCTTGGCGTCGGTGTTGCGGAAGGACTCCGACCAGGTCGCGCCGCCGTCGTCGGTGCGCAGGACGCGGGACGCCTCGCCCTCGCCGATGGCGAGCACCACCGCGCGCCGGCCGTCGAAGGCCTCCACGTCCCGCAGTTCGAGACCGGCGCCCCCTGGCGGGGACACATCGCGCCAGGTCCTGCCGGCCGTCCGAGGCGCGCAGCACCGTCCCCTTGGTCCCCGCCACCCAGGCCGTGTTCCGGCTGACGGCGGCGAGGCCGCGGAAGCGGGCGTCCGTTCCGCTCTCCTTGAGCCGCCAGCTCAGCCCCTTGCCCGGGGCGGGCCCGTGCCCGTCCGGGCTCGCGCCGCTCGCGGACGCGGGCGCCGCGAGGACGGCTCCCGCGAGTGCCGCCCCGCACAGTCCCGCCAGCACCGCGCGGCCCACCGACTTCGACTTCCCCATGGCCCTCATGGCGGGCGAAGCTAGCCGACGCACCGGGCCTCGTCCAGATGGCCGGAAGGTGCCCCCTGTGCGACGGGCTCCGGGAACCGCGGGCGCTCCCACGGTGTCGCGGTGACAGAGGTCACTCGGTCTCGCCCACCCCGCGTGTGCACGGATCTCGTCATTCCGTCGTCTATCCAAGTGCCGACCCCAGTCGTCCAGCAGTCAGTGAGGGAGCAGGCGTTGTCCACCGTCATCGAGCAAGCCGTAGAGGCCCGCCTGGTCGCCGCCGCGCCGCGGATGCCGACCATTCCCGCAACGCTCCACTACGACCGGCGGGACCCCTTCGCCGTACGGATGAGCTTTCCCGCCCCGGCCACGCTGGAAGGCGTCGAGGTGTACTGGACGTTCGCCCGCGAACTGCTCACGGACGGTGTGGAGCGCGCGGTGGGCGACGGCGACGTGCGGGTGCGTCCGTACGGGTTCGACCGCACGGTGGTGGAGTTCCACGCCCCCGAGGGCACCGCGATCGTCCATGTCCGCACCGGGGAGCTGCGCCGCTTCCTGCGCCGTACGACAGCTCTGGTGCCGGTCGGGCAGGAGCACCGCCACGTCGACCTGGACCAGGACCTGGTCGAGCTGATGCGGGACGCGTGCTGACGCGCTGACGCGCATGCCGGTGAGCGCCCGTCCCGCCGGGCCCCGGCCTCAGGGAGCTATCGGTAGCTGCCGCTTGTGCTCGGTGATCCGGTACCGGTGGACGATGGCCGCGGCGGTCTCCTCCGCCACCGGCTCGCCCTCCAGGAAGCCGTCGATGTCGTCGTAGGAGACGCCGAGTGCCTCCTCGTCCGGCTTGCCCGGGTCCAGCGTCTCCAGGTCCGCCGTCGGGACCTTCTCGACGAGCGCGGACGGCGCGCCGAGGACCCGTGCCACGGCCCGCACCCGTCGCTTGGTGAGACCGGCGAGCGGTACGACGTCCGCGCCGCCGTCCCCGAACTTGGTGAAAAAGCCGGAGGCCGCCTCCGCGGCGTGGTCGGTGCCGACCACCAGGCCGTCGTGCGCGCCCGCCACCGCGTACTGGGCGATCATGCGCTGGCGTGCCTTGATGTTGCCGTGGACGAAGTCCTGGTGGTGGGCGTCGCGGAAGATCGCGCCACCGGCCAGCAGGGCGTCCAGGGCCGCGTCGCAGGCCGGCCGCACGTCGACGGTCAGGACCCGGTCGGGCCGGATGAACTCCAGCGCCGCCTGCGCGTCGCTCTCGTCGGCCTGGACGCCGTACGGCAGCCGCATCGCGTAGAACGTCGCGTCCCGCCCGGTGGCGCGGACCCGTTCGACCGCGAGCTGGCACAGCCGGCCCGCGGTCGTGGAGTCCACACCGCCGCTGATGCCGAGCACCAGCGCGTGCAGGCCCGTGGTGGTCAGCTGGTCGGCGAGGAAGGCCACGCGGCGCTCGGTCTCCGTCGTCGCGTCGAAGTCCGCGCTCACGCGGAGTGTCCGGGCGATCTCCTGCTGGGGAGAGAGCGTCGTGCGGTCGGTCATGGTTGCTCCTGTGTCGAACGGTTGTATGCGGCGGAGGTCGGGGCAGACGTGGGGTCAGGCCCGGCGCGCCACCCTCGGCAGTCCGGTTACCCCCATCACCACCGAGTACAACGAGGTCGTCGCGGTGATGAAGAGGCGGTTGTTCTTGGGGCCGCCGAAGGCGATGTTGGAGACCGGCTCGGGGATGTTCAGGCGGCCGATGAGCGTCCCGTCCGGGTCGTAGCAGTGCACGCCGCCCTCCATGGCCGCCGCCCACAGCCGGCCGCCGTCGTCGAAGCGGAGGTTGTCGAAGCTGCCGGTGCCGTCCGCGGCCCGGGCGAAGACCTCGCCGTCGGAGAGTGTCCCGTCGTCGCGGACGTCGAAGACGCGGATGACGCGGGCGCGGGTGTCGGAGACGTACAGGTGCCGCTCGTCGGGTGAGAAGACGAGCCCGTTCGGCGCGCCGAAGCAGTCGGCGACCAGGCGCACCTCACCCGTCCCGGGGTCGATCCGGTAGATGTTCAGGCCGTCGAGTTCGGGCTCGGCGCGGAAGCCCTCGTAGTCGCTGGTGATGCCGAAGTCGGGGTCGGAGAACCAGACCGAGCCGTCGGAGCGTACGACCGCGTCGTTCGGGCTGTTGAGCCGCTTGCCGTCATAGCGGTCGGCGAGGACGGTCACCGTGCCGTCGGGCTCGGTGCGGGTGACCCGGCGGTTGCCCTGCTCGCAGCTGATCAGGCGGCCCTCGCGGTCCAGTGTGTTGCCGTTGCTGTGTCCGGCCTGGCGGCGGAAGACCGAGACGGCCCCGGTCTCCTCGTCCCAGCGCAGCATCCGGTCGTTGGGGATGTCGCTCCAGATCAGCTGGCGCCAGGCGGGGAGGTAGACGGGGCCTTCGGCCCAGCGGCAGTCGCCGTACAGCTTTTCGAGGCGGTCGTCGCCGTTGGCGCAGCGTCCGGTGCGGAACCGGTCGTCCAGGATCTCGTACAGCATCGTGTCACCGGAACCAGGCATGATTACCCCTAAGCGAGCTGAGACCGAACCGTGTATGGCCGTAGTGGACTATGCCAGAACGCTATATGATTTTGCCATGGGGATGGTGAACGGCATGGGAGCGGGGGACGCGACGGCATGGGGGCGGTGAGCGGCATGGGCGGGGTGCACGGCATGGACGAGGTCGACCGGAGGCTGATCGCGGCCCTCCAGCGCGACGCGACCACCGCGTACGCGGCGCTCGGCAAGGAGGTCGGCCTCTCGGCGGGTGCCGCCCATGAACGGGTGCGCAAGCTCCGCGAACGGGGCGTGATCCGGCGCACCACCATCGAGGTGGACCCGGCGGCGCTCGGCCGGGGCGTCCTGGCCTTCGTGATGGTGGAATCGACCGCGTGGATGGGGGATTCGGCCGACGCCTTCGCGGCGATCCCGGAGATCCAGGAAGCGCACGTCATCGCGGGCAGTGCCTCGGTCCTGGTGAAGGTGCGCGCCGCGACGACGGAACAGCTCCAGGACGTGCTGCGCAGGCTGTACGCCATCGAGGGCGTCAGCGGGACCCAGGCGACGGTGGCCCTGGAGACCTTCTTCGAACGACCGGTCCAGCCCCTCTCCCCGACGGCGGCCCGGAAGGCGGCACCCGGATAATTCGTTGACAGGGCCGGGCGGCTCTTCCTACGGTGTTCTCGGTTCTGTTGCCGCCGATAGGAGAAGGACGTTGCTCGTCTGAGGTCTTGAGACACCGCGTCACGCAGCCTTCGCTGCCGTGCACGTCGTGTGCGACCTCGGCTCACGAGCCGTCCCGCCCCGGCACAGGCCTTTTTTCATGCTTTCCGCTCCAGGCCTCACCACCGCCGCGGTGTCTCGAACGCGTTGCCCCTGACCGCGCTCCACACCACGCAGACGCGAGGCCCGTATGTCTACTTCCCCCACCTCCATCACCTGCACCTCCCTCACCTTCGCCTGGCCGGACGGCACCGGCGTCTTCGACGGGCTCCAGATGTCCTTCGGGCCCGGCCGCACCGGACTCATCGGCGTCAACGGCTCAGGAAAGTCGACCCTGTTGAAGCTGATCGCGGGTGAGCTGACGCCCACCGACGGCGCGGTCAAGGTCGCCGGTGAAGTCGGTTACCTGCCGCAGAACGTCCCGCTCGACACCGGGCTGTGCGTCGACGAGGTCCTCGGCATCGCCGCGCCGCGCGCCGCGCTGCACGCCATCGAGGCGGGCGACGTGCGCGAGGAGCACTTCACCGCCGTCGGCGACGACTGGGACGTCGAGGAGCGCGCCCTCGCCACCCTCGACCAGCTCGGGCTCGGCCACATCGGTCTCGACCGCACCACGGGCGAGGTGTCGGGCGGCGAGTCGGTGCTGCTGCGCCTGGCCGCGCTGCTCCTGCGCCGACCGGACGTCCTGCTGCTCGACGAACCCACCAACAACCTCGACCTGTACGCCCGTCGGCGGCTGTACGCGGCCGTCGAGGCCTGGTCCGGGGTCCTCGTCGTGGTCAGCCACGACCTCGAACTCCTGGACCTGGTCGACCAGATCGCCGATCTGCGCGACGGCGAGGTCACGTGGTACGGCGGCAACTTCAGCGCGTACGAAGAGGCCCTCGCCGCCGAGCAGGAGGCCGCGGAGCGCATGGTGCGCGTCGCGGAGTCCGACTTGCGCAAGCAGAAGCGCGAACTGGCGGACGCGCACGTCAAGTTGGCCCGCCGCAAGCGGTACGGCCAGAAGATGTGGGACCAGAAGCGCGAGCCGAAGGTCGTGATGGGCGCGCGCAAGCGGGCCGCCCAGGAATCCGCGGGCAAGCACCGCATCATGCACGAGGAGAAACTCGCCGAGGCCAAGGAGCGCCTCGACGACGCCGTGGAGGCGGTGCGGGACGACGATGAGATCCGCGTCGACCTGCCGCAGACCCTGGTGCACCCGGGCCGCACCGTCCTCACCCTCAGCGGTCTCGAACTCTGCTACGGAGCCCGTGTGCAGGGCTGGTTCGAGCTGCGCGGCCCCGAGCGGATCGCGCTGACCGGGCGCAACGGCGCGGGCAAGACGACTCTGCTGCGGACCATCGCCGGGGAGCTGGAGCCGGTCTCGGGCGAGGCGCTGGCCCACGTGCCGCTGCGCTTCCTGCCCCAGCGGCTGGACGTGCTCGACGACGACCGCCTACGGTGGCCGAGAACGTGGCGGCGTACGCCCCGGACGCGACCAACAACCGTGTACGGGCCCGCCTGGCGCGCTTCCTGTTCAAGGGCGCCAAGGCCGATCAGCAGGCGGCGACGCTCTCGGGCGGCGAGCGGTTCCGGGCGGCGCTCGCGGCGCTGCTCCTCGCCGAGCCGGCGCCGCAGCTGCTCATGCTCGACGAGCCGACGAACAACCTCGACATGGCGAGCGTCAAGCAGCTCTCGTCGGCCCTGGAGTCGTACGAGGGCGCGCTGATCGTGGCCAGTCACGACCTGCCGTTCCTGGAGTCCATCGGCATCACGCGGTGGCTGCTGCTGGACGGGGAACTGAAGGAGATCACCCAGGAAAAGAAGACAGAAGCTGTCGGGTATTTTGGCTAGCTTCGCGCGTATGGAGCCCGATACGCGCACGCAGCGAGACATCCGACACGACACGCATCAGCACATCACCATCGCCGGAGCCCGGGAGAACAACCTCAGGGAGGTGGATCTGCGCATCCCGAAAGGCCTCCTCACGGTCTTCACCGGGGTCTCGGGCTCCGGGAAGTCGTCGGTCGTCTTCGACACGATCGCGGTCGAGTCCCAGCGCCAGCTGAACGAGACCTTCACCTGGTTCGTGCGCAACCGGCTGCCGAAGTACGAGCGGCCGCACGCGGACGCCATCGAGGATCTCTCGCCCGCGATCGTCGTCGACCAGAAGCCGATCGGCGGCCACTCCCGGTCCACCGTGGGCACGATGACGGACATCTACTCCGTGATCAGGGTGCTCTTCTCCCGGTACGGGACGCCCAGCGCGGGCCCGGCGACCGCTTACTCCTTCAACGACCCGTCGGGCATGTGTCCCCAGTGCGACGGCCTCGGCCGCACCGTGCGGCCCGACTACGACCGCGTCCTCGACCCCACCAGGTCCCTGGCGGACGGCGCGATCCTCTTCCCGCCGTTCGCCGTGGGGACCTGGCACGGCCAGACCTACACCAACACGCCCGACCTCGACCCGCACAAGCCGGTCGGTCAGTTCACCGACGCCGAGCGGGAGTTCCTGATGCGGGGCGGCCGCGATTCCCGCGGGAAGCCGAGCGGCAAGAAGGTGCCCATCCGCAACACCGGCGGCGCCCGCGACACCGACTACGAGGGCCTCGCGGACCGCTTCGAGCGGCTCTATCTCAAACGCGACCTCTCCACCCTCTCCCAGAAGACCCGCGACGTCGCCCAGGCCTTCCTCCGCGAGGGCCCGTGCCCGGCGTGCCGGGGCGCCCGCCTCAATCCGGCGGCGCTCGCCACCCGGATCAACGGCCTGGGGATCGCCGACTGCACCAGGATGGAAGTCACCGACCTCATCCAGGAGTTGGGGCGCATCGACGATCCCGCGGCGGGCCCGCTCGCCGCGGCGGGCGTCGACGGCGCTGGAGCGGATCGAGGCGATCGGCCTCGGCTACCTCAGCCTGGACCGCGAGACGTCCACGCTCTCCGGCGGCGAGGGGCAGCGGCTGAAGATGGTGCGCCACCTCGGCTCCAGCCTCACCGGCATGACGTACATCTTCGACGAACCGAGCGTCGGCCTGCACCCGCGCGACGTGGGGCGCCTCGGCGATCTGCTGCTGCGGCTGCGCGACAAGGGCAACACCGTCCTGGTGGTCGAGCACGACCCGGACGTGATCGCGATCGCCGACCACGTCGTCGACATGGGCCCCGCGGCCGGTTCCGGCGGCGGCCTGGTCGTCTTCGAGGGCACCCCGGACGAGCTGCGGCGGGCGGACACCCTCACCGGCCGCCACCTGCGCCGCGTCCGGGGCGTCAAGGAGAACCCGCGCCGGGCGACCGGCGAACTCCGGATCAAGGACGCCGATCTGCACAACCTCAAGAACGTCAGCGTGCGGGTGCCGGCCGGGGTGCTCACCGCGGTCACCGGCGTCGCCGGGTCGGGCAAGAGCACGCTGGTGTCGAAGGCGTTCACCGCGGCGCACCCGGACGCCGTGGTCGTCGACCAGTCGTCCATCGGCATCTCGGGCCGCTCGACCCCCGCGACGTACCTCGGGATCATGGACACCGTACGCAAGCTCTTCGCGCGGGAGACCGGCGCCGAGGCGAGCCTGTTCAGCTTCAACTCCCATGGGGCGTGCGAGCGTTGCCAGGGACGCGGGATCATCTACAGCGACCTGGCGTTCATGGACCCGGTGACCACGACGTGCGAGGCGTGCGCGGGGCGGCGCTTCAAGGACGAGGTGCTGCGCCTGACCGTCGACGGCCGGTCCGTCGTCGACGTGCTGGAAATGACCGCCGAGCGCGCGCTGGACTTCTTCGAGCGCTTCGAGCGCTTCGACGACACGGCGGTACGCAGGCGCCTGGGCGCCCTGCGGGATGTGGGCCTCACCTACCTGACGCTCGGCCGGTCGCTGAGCACCCTGTCCGGCGGCGAGCGCCAACGCATCAAGCTGGCCACGCAGTTGCACCGCACCGGCACCACGTACGTCCTGGACGAACCGACCACCGGCCTGCACCTGGCGGACGTCGACGGGCTGCTCGCGCTCCTCGACCGGCTCGTCGACGCCGGGAACACGGTGCTCGTCGTCGAGCACAACCTCGACGTCGTCAAGCACGCGGACTGGGTCATCGACCTCGGCCCCGACGGCGGCAAGCACGGCGGGCGGATCGTCTTCGAGGGCACCCCGTCCCAACTCGTGGAGGCCGAAGGGTCGTTCACCGCGGAGCACCTCCGAGGCGCTCTGGGCACGGGGCGGACGCACGCTGCATGATGTGCGGCACTGCCCCGCCCCCCGTGAGGAGCCTGCCGTGCCCAGCAAGAAGGCCCTGGTCCGCCGCCCCGGCCCGCGCCTCGCCGAAGGCCTCGTCACGCACCTGACACGCACCCCGGTCGATGTGCGGCTCGCGCTGCGCCAGTGGGAGGCGTACGTGGGCGCGCTCGACGCCCATGGCTGGGAGACCGTGGAGGTGGAGCCGGCGGACGACTGCCCGGACTCGGTGTTCGTCGAGGACGCGGTGGTCGTCTTCCGGAACGTGGCGCTGATCGCCCGGCCGGGCGCCGAGCCGCGGCGGGGCGAGACGGCGGGCGTCGAGGAGGCCGTGGCCCGGCTCGGCTGCTCGGTGAACCGGGTCAGGGAGCCCGGCACGCTGGACGGCGGCGACGTCCTCAGAATCGGCGACACGCTCTACGTCGGCCGGGGCGGGCGGACCGACGCGGAGGGAGTGCGGCAACTGCGGGCCGCCTTCGAACCGCTCGGGGCGCGCGTGGTGGCCGTACCTCTCACCGGGCCCTTCACCGGGTCCTTCGCCCGGGCCCTGCATCTGAAGTCCGCGGTGACGGCGATGCCCGATGGGACCGTGATCGGCCGGGAGCCGCCGATGGGGCGCCCCTCGCTCTTCCCGCGCTTCCTGCCCGTACCGGAGGAGTCGGGCGCGCACGTGGTCCTGCTCGGCGGCGGGAAGCTGCTGACGGCGGCGAGCGCGCCGAAGAGCGCGGAGCTGTTCGCCGATCTCGGTTATGACCCTGTTCGGGTGGACATCAGCGAGTTCGAGAAGCTCGAAGGATGTGTGACGTGCCTCTCAGTCCGGCTCCGTGAACTGTACGTCTGACCAGTGATGAGGCCTTCGTGGCGGGGAACCCGGCGGGGTGCGGTCTCGCAGGCCCTTTACGGAGGGTTTAACCTACGGCAACGTAACCTACGAGACCGTAGGTAGCGCACCGCTCGCGCTGCCCGTAAGCACCCCCGTCCCCGTATGGAGCCCACGTGACGATCACCTCTCCCCACCTCGGCAGCAGCTCGGACAGCTGGACCGACGCCCGGCTGCTCTACGCGCTGGAGGAAGTGGTCGAGCAGGAACTGAACCGCCACCTCAAGGTGGCGAAGGACTGGATGCCCCACGAGTACGTCCCGTTCTCGGACGCGCGCAACTTCCCCGGCCTCTTCGAGGACGGCGAGGCGTGGGAGAAGGGCCAGTCCCCGGTCACCGACATCGGGCGCATCGCCCTGGTGGTGAACCTGCTCACCGAGGACAACCTCCCCAGTTACCACCACGAGATCGCCTCCCTCTTCGGCCGCGACGGCGCCTGGGGCACCTGGGTGCACCGCTGGACCGCCGAGGAGGGCCGCCACGGCATCGTGATGCGCGACTACCTCCTCGCCTCGCGCGCCGTCGACCCGGACGAGCTGGAACGCTTCCGGATGATCCACATGAGCGAGGGCTTCGAGTCGGACAACCGCCACTCGATGCTGCACTCGGTCGCGTACGTGGCCTTCCAGGAGCTGGCGACCCGCATCTCGCACCGCAACACCGGACACCAGTCCGGCGACCCGGTCTGCGACCGCATGCTGGCGCGCATCGCCACCGACGAGAACCTCCACATGGTCTTCTACCGGAACCTGCTCAAGGCAGCCTTCGAGCTGGCGCCGGACCTGACGATGCAGGCCGTGCGGGACGTGGTGGTCAACTTCCGCATGCCGGGCCACGGCATGCCGGGCTTCGAGCGGGCCGCCGCGCAGATGGCCATCGGCGAGGTCTACAACCTGCGCATCCACCACGACGACGTCCTCCAGCCCGTGCTGCGCTTCCTGAAGGTCCTGGAGATCGACGGTCTCGGCCCCGAGGGCCTCCAGGCCCAGGAGGAGCTGGGCCTCTACATGGGCGGCCTGGACGCGGAGGCATCAAAGTTCGACGAGAGGCTGGCGGCCCGCAAGGCCCGAATGGCGGCGCGGAAGGCCTGACCGGCCTTAGCCGGTTGGTCGGCTGGTCGGTCGGTTGGGTGGCTCACCGGTCGGCTGGCTTACCGGCTGCCCGGCTGGTCGGTCGGCTGGCTTACCGGGCGGCTGGCTTAGCGGTTGACTGGCTGGTCGGGTGGCTGGTTGGTCGGTCGGCTGACTGGCTTAGCGGTCGGCTGGCTGGTCGGATGGCTGGCTCACCGGTCGGCTGGCTCACCGACCAGCCGAACGGCCGCGCCGCACGAGCTGCGGGAGTACGCCTCCGGGGGCGGCGCGGTGCGGTGCGGTTGCGGGGCGAGTGGGGGGCGCGTCGCCGGTGCAGGGTTGCTGAGGCCTCGTCATCGCCAGTGCGGGCTGTGGTCGTTGCGGGGCCTCGCGTCGCAGGTGCCGTGGGGCTGCGGAGGTTGTGGCGGCCGCGCGTAATCGGTGCGGCAGGGCTTCGGGCGGTTGCGGGACGTGACGGGAATACCGCAACCCTTGGAGCCGCACCGCACCGGTGACGCGAGGCCCCTGCACCGTCCGAAGCCGCGCCGCGCCCGTGACGCGGCCCCGCAACCTGCGCAGCCGCACCGCACCAGCGACGTGCGGCCTCTCCGCAACTCCGTAGTCGGCGCCGCGCCCGTGACGCGGCCTTCGCATTCCCAGGCTGCGGCCCCGCACTGATGACGCGCGGCGCCCACAGCCCGGTCAGCCTCGCCGCACCGGTGACACGAGCGCCCGGGCCCGCCCGCAGCCGCGCCGCACCGACGACGCACAGCCGCGGCGGCGACACGTCGCGGGGGTTGCGGGGTGGGCAGTGCTCGCCAACCGCGGCGCGGAAGGGCGGTCCGGCGTGACCCTCACCGTCGAGCCCGAGGCCCGGGTCAGGGCGTCCGCCCCCCGCCGCCGAGCCCCAAGCCGGCCCCCGTCGCAGGTGGGGCACATGCCCAGCCCCGCGTCGCCCGCCCCACTGGTCCCCTACGGGGGGCGAGGAACACTCCCCGCCCCCCACCAGTCCCCCCACGGGGCGCCAGGCACACGCCCGCTCGCGCCACTCCCCCCAC
>RBWT01000006.1 GCA_004010275.1 Streptomyces huasconensis | reverse complement strand
CCAGCAACCACCGAGGAACCCCCTGATGACCACCACCGTCACCCCCACCGAAGACACCGCGGCCCTCGTGGCCCGGCTGCGCGCCGGCTTCGCCACCGGCCGCACCCGCCCCCTGGCCTGGCGTGTGGAGCAGCTGACCCGGCTGCGCGCGTTGTTCACGGAGAACCGCGAGGCCATAGCCGACGCGCTCCACAGCGACCTGCGCAAGCCGCGCCCCGAGGCGTACGCCGCCGAGGTCGACCTCCCCGTACACGAGATCGACCACACGCTGGCCCATCTGGAGCGGTGGCTCGCCCCGACGCGACTCGACCGCGAGGCCCTCGCCGGGCTGCCGGAAGGGTCCACGGCCGGTACGCAGTACGAGCCGCTCGGCACCGTCCTGGTCATCGCGCCCTGGAACTATCCGATCCAGCTCTCGCTGGTCCCCATGGCCGGTGCGCTCGCCGCGGGCAACGCCGTCGTCCTCAAGCCGAGCGAGCTGGCCCCGGCGACCTCCGCGCTGATGGCCCGCCTCGTGCCGCGGTACCTGGACCCCGAGGCGGTCGCCGTCGTCGAGGGCGCGCCGTCCCCGAGACCACGGAACTGCTCGCCCAGCGCTTCGACCACATCTTCTACACCGGGAACGGCACGGTCGGCCGCATCGTGATGCGGGCCGCCGCCGAGCACCTCACTCCCGTCACGCTCGAACTGGGCGGCAAGTCACCGGTGTTCGTCGACCGGGACGCCGATGTCGCCACGGTGGCCCGGCGCCTGGCGGACGCCAAGTTCCGCAACGCGGGGCAGACCTGCGTCGCGCCGGACTACGTCCTGACCGACCCGGCCACCGCCCGCGCCCTCGCGGCCGCGCTCGCCGAAGCCGTGGAGAACATGTTCGGCGCGGACCCGCAGGCCGGTGAGGGGTACGGCCGCCTGGTGAACCAGCGGCACTTCGACCGCGTCTCGGCGCTGCTCGACTCGGGGACGGTGGCATTCGGCGGGCAGACGGACCGCGACGACCTGTACATCGCGCCGACCGTCCTGACCGGTGTGACGGGGGACGACCCCGTCATGCGGGAGGAGATCTTCGGACCCGTCCTGCCCATCGTGGAGGTGGCGGACCTGGACGAGGCCATCGCCTTCATCAACGACCGCGACAAGCCGCTGGCCCTCTACGGCTTCACGGAGAACGACACCACCCGCCGGCGCCTCGCCGCGGAGACCTCGTCCGGCGGGCTCGGCTTCGGGCTGCCGATGGCCCACCTGCGCATATCCGACCTGCCGTTCGGCGGCGTCGGCGAGAGCGGCATGGGCAGCTACCACGGCCCGCACTCCATCGCCACGTTCAGCCACCGCCGCGCGCGCCTCGACGTGCCGCTGGCCTAGGGGGAGACGCCCCGCCCGCCGTTGCGCGCGCTGAAGGCCGCCGGGCCGTAGCGGGCGGCGGGGGTGCCGGTCTGGTGGGCCCAGTAGCGGTCGCCGTAGGACCAGTGCCACCACTCCGTGGGGTAGTTGACCAGGCCCGCCGTGGCCAGGGCCGCGCTCAGCGTGCGGCGGTTGCGGCGGGCCTCGGCGGAGATGCGGTCGGTGTCGGTGTAGCAGGCGCCGTCGCTCTCCTCCGGACTGGCGTTCACCGGCGTCCCGAGGTCGAGTTCCTCCCCGGCCGTGGTGCACAGCGTGACGTCGACGGCGGCGCGCCCGCGACGTGCGGGGCCCACCTCGGGCGGCGAGAGGGAGCGGCTCGTCTGCCGGTGGAGGTGGTCGGCCGACCACTCGGGGTGCGCGCGCCTGAGTTCGGCGGCGTACTCCTCGAAGTACTGGATCTGCAGGTCGAGCGGGCGGTAGCCCTCGGTGACCAGCAGCCGCAGCCCCTCGGGCAGCAGCCGCGCGGCGCGCGCCAGGCGCCAGGCGACGCCCTCGCGCAGCTGGGCGTAGGCCCCCGCCGGGTCGGCGAGACGGTCGCGACGTCGACGAAGGGCAGGTGGCGCAGGTCGACCAGGGCCTCGCCGCACTCCTGGACCGGGATGTCGACGATCCGGGGATCGCTCATGAGGATGATCGGCGGCACGCTTCGGCCCCTTCGTGGCGGAAGTGACGGGCACAGCCCCGGGGGCGGGCTCCCACCCGCCCCCGGACTCCCCCTTGTGGCAGTGGCTCCGTGTCGCTGTGGCGCCCCGGGCGCCACGCGGCGACGGCCCACACGGCCGACTGTCGCGGTCGTATGGGCCGTGCTAGGCAACAGTGGCCTTCCCCCGTTGGTCCCCCGTTGCTGTCGGCCCCTTGGTGCCGCCGACCCTCAGAGCATGGCGCGGACCGCTGCAAGTTCTCTGCAAAACCACGGCAAGAGCCCCGCAACCGCGGCAGCGGGAGTCAGATGCCCGGTTCGTCCCGCTCCCGTGCCTCGTACGCGATGAAGACCTCCCGGGCCTCGGCGCGCAGCGCGCGGGCCTCTTCCCGGCCGCCCGCCGCCTCACGCGCCGCGGCGAGGTCGCGCAGGGTGCGGGCGGCGGGGCAGCGGCAGGTCCAGGGCGGCCCAGAGGGCGGCCGCCTTCCTCAGATGCTGCTCGGCGGTGCCGGGGCGGCCCGCGGCCAGCTCGCACTCGCCGAGGGTGCGCAGGGCGAGGGCCTCGCCGAAGCGGTCGTGGTGGGAGCGGCAGGTGTCGAGGACGTCCCGCAGATCGGCCGCCGCCTCGGCGCAACGACCCAGCCGGAAGCGGCACTTGGCGCGCGCCTGCACCGCGTACGCCGACATGAGCGGGTCACCGATGAGGCGCAGCGATTCCACGGCCCCGTCCGCGAGCTTCTCCGCCTCCTCGTACGCCCCCGAGCGCGCGGTGCACGAGGCTGAGGGAGCGCAGCGTGAGGGCTTCGCCGCGGCGGCTGCCGAGGCGGCGGTAGGCCCGCAGGGATTCGTCGAGGAGGCGGAACGCCGCCTGGTGCTCGCCGAGTTCGAGGTGGACGGTGCCCGCGAAGCGGCAGGAGAGCCCGAGCCCCGGATCGTCCTTGAGGCCGCGGAAGCCTTCGACCGCCCGGGTGAGGACGTCCAGCGCGGCGCGCAGCCGGCCCGCCTCGCGCAGGGCGCTGCCGAGTCCGGCGAGGGCAGCGGCCGGCCGCGCGCGTCGCCGAGTTCGGCGCAGATCCCGGCCGCTTGGCGGAAGTACGCCTGCGACTCGTCGAACCGGTCCTGTTCGTAGCGGAGCTGGCCGAGGCCGATGAGCAGCAGGGCTTCGCCGGAGCGGTCCTCGGCGCGGCGGGCTGCGGCCAGGGCGGCGTCATGGCTGCGCCACCAGGCCTCGAAGCGGTTGCCGACGGCGTACGCGACGATCACAGGGCGGCCGCGGCCTCGCAGGCCAGGCTGTGCAGGTCGTAGGCGGCGGCCCGCTCGACGGCGGCTGCGAACGCGTCGGCCTCGGCCTCGAACCAGGCGGAGGGGTCGGCGAGCGCCCGCCGGGTGGCCTCGGGCCCGACGGGCCGGACGAGCCGGCGCATGGCGTCGGAGGCGGCGCTGACCGGGCCGCCCGAGTCCAGGAACCCGCGGTGCAGTTCGACGGCGCCGGACGGCGTGGCGGACGCAACGCGGCCGGTGAGCCAGAGCCCGGCGCCGAGGGCCCTGCCGACGGCGGCGGAGCGCTCGGCGGGCGTGTCCTCGGCCTCGGCGCGTTCGGCGGCGTATACCTGCACGAGGTCGTGCGGTCGGTAGCGGGGCTGTCCGGGCGCGGTCGACGACCGTGCAGTGCAGCAGCTGGGCGTCGATCAGCTGCTCCACGACACGTTCGGCCTCGGTCTCGCTCACGTCGAGCAGGGCCGCGACCACCCAGGAGGCGACATCGGGCGCGGCGAGCAGGCCGAGGCGGCGCAGCGCGGTGCGGGCGGGCACGTCCAGGGCCCGGTAGCTGAGGCCGAGTCCGGCGCGGACCTCCAGGTCGCCGACGGCCGAGTCGTCCAGGCGGTGGCGTTCGTCGGCGAGCCGCTCGGCGAGCGTGCGCGCCGTCCAGTGCCTGCGGGTCGCGAGGCGGGCCCCGGCGATGCGCAGGGCCAGCGGGAGGCCGCCGCACAGCTCGACGATGCGGCGGACGGCGTCCGGCTCGTCGCGTACCCGCCGCTCACCTGCGATACGTACGAGGAGGCGGGCGCCGGGCTCCGTGTCGAGCACGTCGAGATCGGTGCGGTGCGTGCACGGCAGGGCGGCGAGGCGGGGCCGCGCGGTGATCAGCACTCCGCAGGTGGCGCTGCCGGGCAGCAGCGGGCGGACCTGCGACTCGCTGCCCGCGTCGTCGAGCACGAGCAGCTGACGGCGCCCCGCGACCAGGCTGCGGAAGAGGTCCCTGCGCTCGGCGTCGCCCTCGGGCGGGTCGGCGCCCAGGGCGCGCAGCAGCCGGCCGAGGACCTCGCCGGGGGCCACGGGGTCGGTGGCGCCGCGCAGTTCGGCGTAGAGCTGCCCGTCCGGGTAGGCGTCGGCGACCCGGTGTGCGGCGGTGACGCCGAGGACGGATTTGCCGATGCCGCCGGGGCCCGTCACGGCGACGACGGGCATGGCCTCGCGTGGCCCCGTCCCCGCCTCCGGCCCCGTCAGCGCGGCCCGGATCTCGCTCAGCAGTGCCTCGCGTCCGGTGAAGTCGCCGATGGCGGGCGGCAGCAGGGGCGGGGGGCGAGGGGGCGGGGGCGCGCCGTTCCCCGGCGGGGGTCGTCGGTGGCGGCCGGCGTGCTCCGCGCCGCGGGCAGCAGTTCCTCGTCGCCCCGCAGGATGGCCTCGTGCATGGCCCGGAGGCCCGGCCCGGGGTCGATGCCCAGCTCCTCGGCGATGTACGGCGCGGCCTTCGGCGTAGACCGCGAGGGCGTCGGCCTGCCGGCCCAAGCGGTAGAGGGCGAGCATGAGTTGGCCGCGCAGCCGCTCGCGCGTGGGGTGGGTGGCGACGAGGGCGGTGAGTTCGGCGACCAGTTCCGTCTCGCGGCCCGCCCTGCGCGAGGTCCGCGGCGATCCGCTCCTCCAGGGCCGCCTGGCGGGCCTCCTCCAGCTGGTCGGCCATGGCGCGCAGGGTCTCGCCGATCCCGCCCAGGGCGGGGCCGCGCCAGAGCGCGAGGGCCTCGCTCAGGAGCCGGGCGGCGCCCGCGTGGTCGCCCGAGGAGGCCGCCTTCCGGCCCTGGGCCGTGAGCCTCTCGAACGCGGCGCGGTCGACGACGACGGCGTCCGCGTGGATCAGATAGCCCGGTGGTTGTGTCTCGATGACGTCGGGGGACAGCGCGCGGCGCAGCGCCGACTCGTACGACTGGATCAGGGAGCGTGCCGTGTCGGGCGGGTTGTCGCCCCAGATCGCGTCGATCAGGGCGTCGGCGGAGACCACCCGGCCGGGTTCCAGGAGCAGCGCCGCGAGCAGCGCCCGGGGTTTGGGGCCTCCCAGGGCCAGACGGCGGCCCTCGCGCCACGCCTCGACCGGTCCCAGCAAGCGGAAGTGCATGTCCGTGTCCACGCCCGTCTCCATGGGTCCTTGCCCCGCACCGCCCCCGCTCCCTGCTCCCCGCCGTACCCGCTCCCCTGCCCCGCCCGGCCCCCGATCGACTGGTCATGGTACGTCCGCTCGGCCCCAACTGGCCGCTGAGCACCAGGATTCAGCCACGCGTGCACGCGCATGACGCAGAGTGGACGTCTGTGGACACCGCTACGGAAGGCAGACCCACATGCGCGGCCTGTACGTCGTCGCTCACCCGGAGGCGACCCACCATGTCGAGCGTGTGGTGGGCGGCTGGCACGACACGAGCTGACGGCGGCCGGGCTGAGCGCGGCGGCCTCGATCGCCGGGGCCCTGCGGCAGCGGGTCCCCGAGGGCGAGGGGGTGGAGGTGGTCTCCTCGGACCTGCGCCGCGCCCGGCAGACGGCGCAGGCGGGGCCGCCGATTCGGCGTGCCGCTGCTCCTGGAACGCGGCCTGCGGGAGAAGTCCTACGGAGAGGCGGAGGGGCGCCCGCAGGAGTGGCTGGACCGGCGGTTCGTCCCACCGCCGGCGGCCGGGGACCGGATGGGCCACCACGAGGGCGTGGCGGGTGCGGAGACCAGGGGGGAGTGCGCGCGGCGCGTCTACGACGTCATGGACGCGCTGCTGCGCCGCCCGTGCGCGCACCAGATCGTCGTCACGCACGGCTTCGCGCTGACGTTCGTCGTGGCGGCCTGGATCAAGATGCCGTACGAGACGGTGGGCTCGGTCAGTTTCCGGGCGCCCAGCGGCAGCATCACCGTGCTGCGCGAGGACGACTTCTTCCACAACCGGCAGGTCGTCAGCCTCGGCGACACGCGTCACCTCGGCTGAGACCGGGGCGGGAAGGTCAGGCGCCGCTCGCGTCGAGCATGTCCTCGCGCTCGACGATCTTCACGCGCTCGCGGCCCTGGGGCTCGCCCAGCGCCTTCTCGGCGGCGTCGAGGCGGTACCAGCCGTCCCACGTGGTGAAGCGGACGTTCCGCTCCTTGAGGAAGGCGTCCACGGCCTCCGGGGCGGGTGCCTCGGGGGTGAGCAGGCGGCCGTTCTCGTGGTCGTCCAGGAGGCTCGCGACCGTCTCGTTGGCATCGCCCTTGGTGTGGCCGATGAGGCCGACGGGGCCGCGCCGAATCCAGCCGGTGACGTACGTCGACGGCAGGTGCTCGCCGGTCTCCTGGATGACCCGGCCCGCCTGGTCGGGGACCGTGCCGGAGGCGACGTCCCAGGGCAGCTTGGGCAGTTCGTCGGAGAGGTAGCCGACGGCGCGGTAGACGGCGCCGAGGTCCCAGTCCTTGAACTCGCCGGTGCCCTTGACGTTGCCGGTGCCGTCCAGGGCGGTGCGCTCGGTGCGCAGGCCGACGACCTTGCCGTCCTCGCCGAGGATCTCGACGGGCGACTCGAAGAAGTGCAGGAACAGCTTGTGCGGGCGGTCGCCGATGTCGCGGATGGCCCAGTTCTCCAGGGTCTTGGCGACCATGTCGGCCTGCTTGTTGCCGCGCCGCGTGGCGATCGAGCCGTCGTCGTAGTCGATGTCCTCGGGGTCGACGATGACCTCGATGTTCGGGGAGTGGTCCAGCTCCCGCAGCTCCATCGGGCTGAACTTCGCCTGGGCGGGGCCGCGGCGGCCGAAGACGTGGACCTCCAGCGCCTTGTTGGCCTTCAGGCCCTCGTACACGTTGGCCGGGATCTCGGTGGGCAGCAGTTCGTCGGCGGTCTTGGCGAGGATGCGGGCCACGTCGAGCGCGACGTTGCCGACGCCGAGGACGGCGACCTTCTCCGCCTCCAGCGGCCAGGTGCGCGGCACGTCGGGATGGCCGTCGTACCAGGAGACGAAGTCGGCGGCGCCGTGGGAGCCGTCGAGGTCGATGCCGGGTATGTCCAGGTCCCGGTCGGCGGTCGCGCCGGTGGAGAAGATCACCGCGTCGTAGAAGGTGCGCAGGTCGTCCAGGCTGATGTCGCCCGGGTAGTCGACGTTGCCGAAGAGACGGATCTGGGGCTTGTCGAGCACCTGGTGCAGGGCCGTGATGATGCCCTTGATCCGCGGGTGGTCGGGGGCGACGCCGTAACGGATCAGGCCGAAGGGGGCCGGCATCCGCTCGAAGAGGTCGATCGACACACCGGGTTCGACAGCCACCGCGGACTTCAGCAGCGCGTCGGCAGCGTAGATCCCGGCCGGACCGGCTCCGACAATGGCTACCCGCAGAGGGCGAGGCATGTTCAGGTTCCCTTCGAGCGGTGATGGGGTACTCACCGGGGAAGCCTAAGCTAAGGCAAGCCTAAGTATGTAGCCGGGTCAGGTTTATGACCCCATAAGGCCGCCTTATGAGTCCTGCGACGGCCCGGCCGGCCCTCGCGGGCGGCCGGGACGGTCAGACCAGGTCGAACCGGTCGAGGTTCATGACCTTGTCCCAGGCCGCGACGAAGTCCTTCACGAACTTCTCCCGCGCGTCGTCGCTCGCGTACACCTCCGCGACCGCCCGCAGCTCGGAGTTGGAGCCGAAGACGAGGTCGGCACGGGTGCCGGTCCACTTCACCTCGCCCGTGGCGATGTCGCGGCCCTCGAACGTGTCCTGGGCCTCGGACGTCGACTTCCACTCCGTGCCGAGGTCGAGGAGGTTGACGAAGAAGTCGTTCGTCAGCGTCCCGGGCGTGGCCGTGAACACGCCGTGCCGTGAGCCCTGGTGGTTCGCGCCGAGGACACGCAGCCCGCCGACGAGGACCGTCAGCTCGGGGGCGCTCAGGGTCAGCAGGTTCGCCTTGTCGAGCAGCAGGTACTCGGCGGGGAGGCGGTTGCCCTTGCCGAGGTAGTTGCGGAACCCGTCGGCGGCCGGTTCGAGCGCGGCGAACGACTCCACGTCCGTCTGCTCCTGCGTGGCGTCAACGCGTCCCGGCGTGAAGGGCACCTCGACGTCGAAGCCCGCGTCCTTGGCGGCCTGTTCGACCCCGGCCGCACCGGCGAGCACGATCAGATCGGCGAGCGAGATCCGCTTGCCACCGCTCGGCGCGGCGCTCTGCGCGGCATCGAAGGACTCCTTGAGGCCCTCCAGGGTGCGCAGCACGGTCGCCAGCTGGTCGGGCTGGTTGACCTCCCAGCCGCTCTGCGGCTCCAGGCGGATACGGGCGCCGTTGGCACCGCCGCGCTTGTCGCTGCCCCGGAAGGACGAGGCCGCGGCCCACGCGGTCGACACCAGCTGGGAGACCGACAGGTCCGAGGCGAGGATCTGCGCCTTGAGGGCGGCGACGTCCGCCGCGTCGACCAGCTCGTGGTCGCGCGCGGGCAGCGGGTCCTGCCACACCAGCGTCTCCTGCGGGACCTCCGGGCCGAGATAGCGGGCGACCGGGCCCATGTCGCGGTGGGTCAGCTTGAACCAGGCGCGGGCGAAGGCGTCCGCGAACGCCTCGGGGTCGGCCAGGAAGCGGCGCGAGATCTGCTCGTAGGCCGGGTCGAACCGCAGCGAGAGGTCGGTGGTGAGCATCGTCGGGGCGTGGCTCTTCGACCCGTCGTGGGCGTCGGGGACGGTCCCGGCACCGGCGCGTCCTTGGGCCGCCACTGGTGCGCGCCCGCCGGGCTCTTGAACAGCTCCCACTCGTAGCCGAAGAGGATCTCGAAGAAGCTGTTGTCCCAGGTGGTCGGGGTGTTCGTCCAGATGCCCTCCAGACCACTGGTGATCGTGTCGGCGCCCTTGCCGGTGCCGTACGTGTTCCGCCAGCCCAGGCCCTGCTGCTCCATCGGGGCGGCCTCGGGGTCGGGCCCCACGTTGTCGGCGGGGCCCGCGCCGTGGGTCTTGCCGAAGGTGTGGCCGCCGGCGATCAGGGCGACGGTCTCCTCGTCGTTCATCGCCATGCGGCGGAACGTCTCGCGGATGTCGCGGGCCGCGGCGAGCGGGTCCGGGTTGCCGTTGGGGCCCTCGGGGTTGACGTAGATGAGGCCCATCTGGACGGCGCCGAGGGGGTTCTCCAGCTCGCGGTCGCCGGTGTAGCGCTCGTCGCCGAGCCAGGTGGTCTCGGGGCCCCAGTAGACGTCCTCGTCGGGCTCCCAGACGTCCGCGCGGCCACCGGCGAAGCCGAAGGTCTTGAAGCCCATGGACTCCAGGGCGACGTTTCCGGTGAGGATCATGAGGTCGGCCCACGAGATGCTCTGGCCGTACTTCTTCTTGACCGGCCACAGCAGGCGGCGGGCCTTGTCGAGGGAGGCGTTGTCCGGCCAGCTGTTGAGGGGCGCGAAGCGCTGCTGACCTGCGCCCGCGCCGCCGCGGCCGTCGCTGATGCGGTAGGTGCCCGCGCTGTGCCAGGCCATGCGGATCATGAACGGGCCGTAGTGGCCGAAGTCGGCGGGCCACCACTCCTGCGAGGTCGTGAGGACCTCCGCGATGTCCCGCTTGACGGCCGGCAGGTCGAGGGAGGTGAACGCCTCGGCGTAGTCGAACTCCTCACCGAGCGGGTTGGCCACGGCGGGGTTCTTGGCGAGGATCTTCAGGTTGAGCCGCTCCGGCCACCACTGGCGGTTTCCGCCGCCCTGGGTGGGGTGCGGGGCGCGCTGGTGCGCGACGGGGCAGCCGGTCACCTCCTCCGGCTTCGGGTCGGTGACGATCGCGTCGTGGTTCTCGGTCATGCGAATCCCTCCGGACGGGGCGGATCACACTGCTCGGGAGCTGCGGACGTCACCAAAAACGGGGCGGTGCGCTCGCCGCATGGATCGCCCGTGACCGGGGTACCCGGCTCCGCGACGAACGGACCCGTCCCCTGAAGTCACGTACTTTTCCCTGCTGTTGCCCTGTCCCTTGGCTACGGCCGGAGCCGATCCTACGATGGACCAAGTCCAAGTCAATACGGCGGACAAGCCCATGAGAAGTCAGTTGTCGGACGACGCACACGAAGGCTGGTGGCAATGAGTGACCTGCTGGAACGGCTGCGCGGGCGCGGCTGGCGGATGACCGCTCAGCGCCGGGTGGTCGCCGAGGTGCTCAACGGCGACCACGTCCATCTCACCGCGGACGAGGTGCTCGCGCGCGCCACCGACCGGCTGCCGGAGATCTCGCGCGCCACGGTCTACAACACCCTCGGCGAACTGGTCTCGCTCGGCGAGGTCCTGGAGGTGGCCACGGACGGCCGCGCCAAGCGCTACGACCCCAACGCCCACCGCCCCCACCAGCACCTGATCTGCTCGACCTGCGGCGCGATCCGGGACGTCCACCCCACCGGCGATCCGCTGAGCGCCCTGCCGGCCGCGGAGCGGTTCGGCTTCACCATCTCCGCGGTCGAGATGACCTACCGTGGCCGCTGCCCGGAGTGCGCCCGCGCCTGAGGCACGGGCGCGGTCCGGCGCCGGCTGCGGCGCCATCTCGTAGGCGCCCGCCAGCGACTCGACGGCCTCCCACACGCGCGCCGAGCGGGCCTCGTCGACGACCGGACGCCGCACGGCGCCCAGTGCCCAGCGCTGCTGCTCCTCGGTGGCGGAGTCCTTGCCGTGCAGTTCGACGGCGTGCGCGGAGAAGTCGCGTACGAGAACGGCGAACAGCTCGTCGAGGACGTCCTCGTCGAGCCCGGTCAGGCGCGCCTGCTCCAGGATCAGCTGGCCGTGCACGACCAGCGCGAACAGCTGGCCGACGGCGAGGAGGAGGTCGAGGTCGCGGCTCTGCTCCTCGTCGGGCGCGGCCGTGGTGACGAACTCGCACAGGGCGTCGGCCTGCTCGCGGAAGCGGGCGATTTGGCCACGCGGGCGTACGCGTCGAAGGCGGGACGCCAGTCGTGGAAGCGTACGGAGCCGAGGCCGCGGGCCGGTCCCTGGCGGAAGAGGAACGCGTCGTCGGCGGCGTCGAGGCGGGTCGACACGGGCGCGTACTCGGCCGGGTCCAGCAGGTGGTTGCGCATGAACTTGAGGATCAGCGCGAGATTGACGTGGACCGTGCCCTCCAGCTTGGGCAGCCCCCGGATCTCGATCGCGGCCTGGGCGAAGTAGTTGTCCTTCTCGAAGCCCTTGGCGGCGATGACGTCCCACATCAGGTCGATGACCTTCTCGCCCTCCGTGGTCACCTTCATCTTCGTCATCGGGTTGAAGAGGAGGTAGCGGCGGTCCTCGGGCCCGGCGGTGCGGAAGTAGTCGACGGCGCGGTCGCTGAACAGCTTCATGCCGACGAGACGGACGTAGGCGTCGGTCAGCTCGCGGCGCACGTGCGGGAAGGCGGTGACGGGACGCCCGTACAGGATGCGGTGGTGGGCGTGGGTGACGGCCTCGTACATCGCGTGCTCACAGATGCCGATCGAGGCGGTGCAGAGGTTGAACTTGCCGACGTTGACGGTGTTCAGCGCGGCGTCGAAGGCGGCGCGGCCGGTGTGCAGGACATCCTGGGGGCCGACGGGGTATTCCTCCAGGCGGAACTCGCTCACGTACTTCGAGGAGTCGACGACGTTCTTGACCAGGTGGTACGCCTCGTGGCGGCTGTCGGCGGCGAAGAAGACGTACCCGTCGGGGCCCTCGACGTCGGTGCGGCGGCCGAAGACGGAGACGAGCCCGGCGGCGTTGCCGTTGCCGATGTAGTACTTGGAGCCGCTCGCCCGGAAACCGCCGGCGCCATCGGGCTCCAGCAGCATGTCCGTGGAGTAGATGTCGGCGCCGTGAGCCTTCTCCGACAGGCCGAACGCGAACACCTCGCCCTGGTCCAGGAGTTCGGCCGCCCGCTCGCGCGCCGCCGCGTTGTCGCTCTGCCACACCGGGCCGAGACCGAGGATGGTCACCTGCCAGGCATACCAGTAGTCGAGCCCGTAGAAGCCGAAGATCTCGTTGAGGGCGGCGATCCGGGCGGTGTCCCACCGCTTGTCCGGGCCGTCCTCGGCCGCCGAGGCCGGGGTGAGGAAGGTCGCGAACAGCTTCTCCTTGGCGGAGAACTCCAGGAAGTCCGCCAGCCAGGCTCGGGAGCGGTAGTCCTCGATCAGCCTGCGCTTGCCGCGGGCCTCGAACCAGTCGACGGTGGCGCGCAGCAGCCTGCGGGTCTCGGGGTCGAAGTGCGTCGGGTCGTAGGTGCGGGGGTTGAACAGCAGCGCGTCGGCCATGAGGGTCCGCCTATTCCTGAGGGGTGAGGGGTACGGGGCGCTCAGCCCTGGGGGCCGAGCCGGTGGAGGGTGTCGATCACGTCGTCGAGCCAGGCGAGCGTCATGCGTTCGTACGCGATGCCGCCGCGCAGCACGACGTGCTGGAGCTGCTGCCCGGCGTCGGGCGGCGCGGGAGCGTCGGGACCGGTGAAGTCCCGCCGCTCCCCCGCGAGATCGCGCCGAGCCGCTCGGCGTGCTCCTCGCGGTACCGCTCGACCTCGCGGATCAGCGCGACCGGGTCGTCGAAAGCCGCGCCGCGGATCTTCACGGCGAGTTCGTGCCGGACGCTCTCGGGCGCGATGGGCTCGTGCAGCCACGCGGACAGGGCGGAGCGGCCGAGGGCGGTGACGGAGTACTCCTTCTTGTCCGGCCGCGCCTGCTGCTCCACCTCGCGGGCGTCGATCCAGCCGTCGCCCTCCATCCGCTTGAGGACGCGGTAGATCTGCTGGTGGGTGGCGGTCCAGAAGTAGCCGATGGACCGCTCGAACCGCCGGGCCAGCTCATAGCCGGAGCCCGGCTTCTCCAGCAGCGAGACGAGGATCGCGTGCTCTAGCGCCATGCGCCGATCCTTCTATGCAACTCGTTGCATGGACAAGAGCCACCGGCCCGGTGAGACGCGCCTCACCTGGAACGACGGCGGTCCCTCGTGATGACCCCCTCGCTCACCTCGCTCACCCCAGGAAGCTCAACCGCACCCGGCGGTCCGGGTTGTCGACGTTCGTGTCGACCAGGCACACCGACTGCCCACGTGCCCAGCTCCAGGCCCCGCCCACCACCGCGAGGGTCGCGTGGGGCGGGACCAGGGCGGGCAGGACGTGGTCGCGTCCGTGGCCGGGGCTGCCGTGGCGGTGCTGCCAGCGGTCGTCGGCGGGGAGCAGGGTGTGCAGCGCGGCGAGGAGGTCGTCGTCGCTGCCCGCGCCCGTCTCCAGGATGGCGACGCCCGCCGTGGCGTGCGGGACGAAGATGTTGAGGAGGCCGTCGCGGCCGGCCGCCGCCTCGCTCAGGAAGGCTTCGCAGTCACGGGTGAGGTCGAGGACCCGCTCGCTCGAACCGGTGGTGACTCGCAGGATTCGGGTGGTGAACGCATCGGACATACCCCCATCATCCCTCACCCCGCCTTCCGACCCGCGATACGGGATGTCCGGCTCTCGAGACACCGTTGACCCTGCGTACGCGATCTCGCTACGTTCTGCGGCATGTCGCGTTCAGCCCTGCTCACCACGCGCGGTCACATCGACCTGCTGCGGGTGGCCTCCTCCGCGTGTCGCCGCGGCTGCTGACGCCTTCTCATCCGCTGTTCTCTTGTGCGCGGGCCATCCGTGTCCCGCTGTCCCGCCCGACCTCACGCGGATTCCGGGCGCACGGCGTCTGACCCGTAGACCCGCACGAATCGCACGAACCGGACACGGTTGAGGCACGCCTGTGCCGACCGCCCCCCTCCCTTCCTCCCCCTCCCCCCCTTCTCCCTGCCGTGGAGCGCCTATGAGCGTCAGCCATGCCTCTCCGCATGCCTCGACCAACATTTCCCCTATATCCGCCGCTCCGGAACTCGAAGCCCTCGTCCCCTCCTCCAGCCACCGGACCCGCCTCCCCCGCTGGCTGCGCCGCACCTCCGGGCCGGTTCTCGCCCTCGCGCTCTGGCAACTCCTCAGCGCCACGGGCGTGTTGACCGGTGACGTACTCGCTTCACCGGGGACCATCGCCCATGTCGCCGGTGATCTGATCCGGGACGGCTCGCTGCCGTCCGCCATGGGCGTCTCTCTCCGCCGGGTCGCTGTCGGGCTGCTGTTCGGCATCGTCGCCGGTACGGCACTCGCCCTGGTCTCCGGGCTCTTCCGGGTCGGCGAGGACCTCGTGGACGCCGGTGTGCAGATGCTGCGCACCGTGCCGTTCGTCGGGCTCATCCCGCTGTTCATCATCTGGTTCGGCATCGGCGAGACGCCCAAGATCGCCATCATCGCGCTCGGCGTCTCCTTCCCGCTCTACCTCAACGTGTACGCCGGCATCCGGGGCGTGGACGCGCAGTTGATCGAGGCCGGGGAGTCGCTCGGCCTGTCGCGCTGGGGTCTCGTACGGCATGTCGTGCTGCCCGGCGCGCTGCCGGGGGCCATGACGGGACTGCGCTACTCCCTGGGCATCGCCTGGCTCGCGCTCGTCTTCGCCGAGCAGGTCAACGCCGATTCCGGCATCGGGTTCCTCATGGTCCAGGCCCGTGACTTCCTGCGGACCGACGTGATCGTGGTCTGCCTGATCGTCTACGCCTTCCTCGGCCTCTTCGCCGACTTCATCGTCCGCACCCTCGAAAGGCTCCTGCTGCAATGGCGACCGACGTTCACCGGCCGATGACCCCGACCGACGCCCCCGCTTCGCACCCCGTCCCGAGCCCTGTCCCGGGCCCCGCGTCCGCCGTACGCGTCCACGGCCTCACCCGCTCCTTCGACGGGCGCCCCGTCGTCGACGATCTCCATCTCGACGTCCGGCCGGGCGAGTTCGTGGCGCTCCTCGGCCGCAGCGGCTGCGGCAAGTCGACGCTTCTGCGCATCCTCGCGGGACTCGACCGCGACGTCGAGGGCACCGTCCTCGTAGCCGCGCCGCAAGGCCGTGGCGTTCCAGGCGCCCCGCCTCCTGCCGTGGAAGCGGGTGTGGCGCAACGTCCTGCTCGGCCTGCCGGGCAAGCCCGGGCGGGCGGTCGCCGAACAGGCGCTCGCGGAGGTGGGCCTGCGGCACCGCACCGGCGCCTGGCCCAAGACGCTCTCCGGCGGCGAGGCCCAGCGCGCCTCCCTGGCCCGGGCGCTGGTACGGGAACCCGAGCCTGCTCCTGCTCGACGAGCCGTTCGGCGCGCTGGACGCCCTCACCCGCATCAAGGCGCAGCGGCTCGTCGACGAGCTGTGGCAGCGGCGCGGCTGCGCGGTCCTGCTCGTCACGCACGACGTGGAGGAAGCGGTGCTGCTCGCCGACCGGGTCCTCGTGATGGACGGCGGCGTCATCGCGTACGAGCGGCGGATCGACCTGGAGCGGCCGCGCGGCATCGCCGACCCGCGCTTCGCCGGACTGCGCGAGGAGCTGCTCCGTCGCCTCGGCGTGGAGGCGCCCGCCGAGACCGCCACCGCCTGACCCCGGCCCGGCAGCCCGGCTGTCAGCCCCGACCTGTCAGCCCTGTCCGCCAGCTCTACCCGCCAGCCCTCTGCGAGCCCCTGGCCCCTCCCCTCGCCTCTCCCGCATCGACCGACCGAACGGAACACGCCATGCCACGACGACCACATCCCGCCCCCGCCGCCCTGCTCCTCCCCCTGGCCCTGCTGCTCGCCGCCTGCTTCCGGTACCTCGTCGGCCGGCACCTCGGTCGGCGGCGCGGGCGGCGGCACCGACGGCAAGGGGGCGCTCACCCTCAACGTCGGGGACCAGCGCGGCGGTTCCGAGGCCGTGCTGCGCGCGGCCGGAGAGCTGGACGACCTCACGTACAAGATCCGCTGGTCGACCTTCACCTCCGGGCCACCGCTCCTGGAGGCCGTCAACGCCAAGGCCGTCGACATCGGCGCGGTGGGCAACACCCCGCCGGTGTTCGCGGCGGGCGCGGGCTCGAAGATCTCCGTGGTCGCCGCGACGCACGGCACGGCGGCGGGCGAGGCGATCCTCGTCCCGGACGGCTCGCCCCTGAAGAAGCCGCGGGACCTCAAGGGCAGGTCCGTCGCCGTGGCCCAGGGGTCCTCCGCGCACTTCCAGCTGATCGCCTCCCTGGAGAAGGCGGGCCTCGGCCTCAAGGACATCGAGGTGAAGTACCTGCAACCGGCCGACGCACTGGCCGCCTTCACCGGCGGCAAGGTGGACGCCTGGGCGGTCTGGGACCCGTACACCTCACAGGTGCTGCGGGCGGGGAAGGGCCGGGTCCTGACCGACGGCGACGGTGTCGTGAACGGCCTGAGCTTCCAGGTCGCGGCGCCCGGCGCGCTGCGGGACAAGAAGAAGTCGGCGGCCGTCGCCGACTATCTCAAGCGGCTGCGCAGGGCGCAGGACTGGGTCCACGAACACCCTCGGGCGTGGGCGAAGGTCTGGGCGAAGGACACCGGCCTGCCCTACGAGGTGGCGCTCGACGCGGTCAAGCGCACCAACGGCACGCGGGTTCCGGTGGCGGTGGACAAGAACGCCGTGGCCTCCGAGCAGGAGATCGCGGACACCTTCACCGAGCTGAAGCTGATCCCGCGCCGCATCGACTTCGGCGATTTCGTCGACACCCGCTTCAACGGCGATCTGCCGCCCTCCACCAGCAAGCCGCGCACGTACGACGAGCACCCGAACCGCGAGGAGTCCTGACCATGACCGTCCACCTGCACTGGTTCCTGCCGACCGGCGGCGACGGCCGCACCCTCGTCGACCGGCACGCCTACACCGACGGCGGCATCACGCGCTCCCGCGTGACCCCGGTCAGCGGCATCCGCGCGCCGGACATCGCGTAACTCGCCCAGATCGCCAAGGCCGCCGAGCAGTTGGGCTTCGAGGCGGTGCTCACGCCGACCGGCACCTGGTGCGAGGACGCCTGGCTGACGACGGTCGCGCTCGCGCAGCACACGGAGCGGCTCAAGTTCCTCGTCGCCTTCCGTCCCGGTGTCCTCTCCCCCGTGCTCGCGGCGCAGATGGCGGCCACGTACCAGCGCATCACGCGCGGACGGCTGCTGCTCAACGTGGTGACGGGCGGCGACGCGACCGAACAGCGGCGGTTCGGCGACCACTTGGACCACGATCGCCGCTACGCCCGCACCGATGAGTTCCTCTCGGTCGTACGAGGGGTGTGGAGCGGCCGGCCCTACGACTTCGACGGTGAGCACTACCAGGTGGAGGGCGGGCTGACCGCGCTGCCGCCCGACCCGCTGCCGGAGGTCTTCTTCGGGGGTTCCTCGGCGGCGGCCGGTCCGGTCGCGGCCCGGCACACGGACGTGTATCTGACGTGGGGCGAGCCTCCGGAGCAGGTCGAGCAGAAGATCGACTGGGTCCGAGGGCTGGCCGAGCGGGAGGGGCGTACCGTCCGCTTCGGCATCCGGCTGCACACCATCTCCCGCGACTCCTCGGCCGAGGCGTGGGCGACCACGAACCGGCTGCTGGACGATCTGGACCCGGACACGATCGCCGCGGCCCAGGAGGCGCTCGGCCGCAGCGAGTCGGTCGGCCAGCAGCGGATGCTGGCGCTGCACGGCGGCTCCCGCGACAAGCTGGAGATCGCGCCGAACCTCTGGGCCGGGGTCGGCCTCGTACGCGGCGGCGCGGGCACCGCCCTCGTCGGCAGTCACGCGGACGTCGCCGACCGGATCGAGGAGTACCACGCGCTCGGCATCGAGCATTTCGTGCTGTCCGGCTACCCGCACCTCGAAGAGGCGTACTGGTTCGGCGAGGGCGTCATCCCCGACCTGCGCGGCGGCGGCCTGCTGGCCCGCATCCCCGCCTCGCCGCTCACCGGGGTGCCCGCGGCGAACGGCCGCCCCGCGTCGGCTCCCGGCGGTGCTCCGCTGCTGGTGGCGGGCGGACGCTGAGCGGCGGAGGGCCACCGGGAAGATCTCGACTCCCGACACGGTTAGTAGAACCGTGAACTACATCGGGGTACGAGACACAGCCGCCGCGGCGGCGCTCGACGTGGACGTGGTGGTCATCGGCGCAGGTCAGGCCGGCCTTTCCAGCGCCTACCACCTGCGGCGGGTGGGTTTCGCGCGGCCGGGACTTCGTGGTCCTCGATCACGCGCCCCGGCCCGGCGGCGCCTGGCAGTTCCGGTGGCCCTCGCTGACGTACGGCAAGGTGCACGGCATGCACGCGCTCCCCGGCATGGAGCTGACCGGCGCCGACCCCGCGCGGCCGTCATCGGAGGTGATCGGGGAGTACTTCACGGCGTACGAGGACCGCTTCGACCTGCGGGTGCGGCGCCTCGTCGTCGTACGCGAGGTGTGGGAGGGCGAGGGCGGGCGGCTGCTCGTGGAGACCTCGGCGGGCACCTGGTCGACGCGCGCGCTGATCAACGCGACGGGCACGTGGGACCGGCCGTTCTGGCCGCGCTACCCGGGCCAGGACACGTTCCGCGGACGGCAGTTGCACACCGCGATCTACCCGAGCCCCGAGGCGTTCGCGGGACAGCGGGTGATCGTCGTCGGCGGTGGCGCGTCGGGCACGCAGCACCTGATGGAAATCGCTCCGTACGCGGCGGAGACCACCTGGGTCACCCGGCGCCCACCGGTGTTCCGCGAGGGTCCGTTCGACGAGAACTGGGGGCGCTCGGCGGTCGCCATGGTCGAGAGCGCGTACGCCGCTGCCGCCGCGCAGCGTGGTGTCCGTGACCGGGCTGCCGGTGAACGACGCGATCCGGCAGGCGCGGGCCGACGGGGTCCTCGACCGGCTGCCGATGTTCGACCGGATCACGCGCCGGCGGTCGGAGTGGGACGACGGGCGGCGGTCGACGCGGACGTCATCCTGTGGGCCACTGGCTTCGCGCCGCGATCGACCACCTGGCCCCGCTGCGGCTGCGCGAGCCGGGCGGCGGCATCCGCATGGAGGGCACCAGGGCGGCCGCCGACCCCCGCGTCCACCTGGTGGGGTACGGGCCCTCGGCCAGCACGATCGGCGCCAACCGCGCGGGGCTCGCGCGGTGCGTGACATCCCGTCGGCTGCTGGAGGGGGCGCCGGTCGCGGTCTGACCGCCGCGTGGCCGGGCCGGTTCGCGGGGGCGGCGGGTGGCCGGCACCGGTTTCTGGCCGTCACACGTGTGATGCCGGGTCACCACTCGACGAGCACCATCCCGGCCGCGACGGGAGCCACTGCCCGCCTGGCAGCCGGGCCTGCCGCGTCGCTTCGACCAGTTGGAGGGGCAGGCTGGCCGTGGCGACGTTGCCGTATTGCGGGAAGGTGGGGACGACCTTGTCCTTCGGGATGCCCAGCGCCTCGCAGATGGCGTGGGCGAAGCCCACGGAGGGCTGGTGGACGCAGAACAGGTCGATGTCGTCGATCGTGCGGTCCAGGGCGCGCAGGGCGTCGAACGCCGCGGTCTCCATGCCGTGGAAGGAGGCGGCCAGAGCGACTGAGTCGAAGCGCACGGTCATCGTGCCGAAGGCCGGCGTGAAGTAGGGGTTGCTGACGGTGGCGGCCTGCCAGCCCGCGGAGTTGGACCTGAAGTGACCGCCGAGCACTCCGGGGCGCTCCCCCGCCTCCATCAGGAGCGCCGCGCCGAGGTCGCCCAGCGTGCAGACGGGCAGGAACTCGGCGAGGTCGTTGCCGCTTTGGCGTGGCTGGCGGGAAAGCAGGCTCCCCCGTTCCCCGGTGCAGATAAGGACTCGCCGGTACTGGTGGGTGCGGATCAGGGCATCGGCGATCTCCATGGCGTTGAGGAGGCCGTTGCAGGGCGGGCACATGTCGGCGGGCACATGTCGGCACCGCCTGCTCCGTCGTCCGCCCGTTCACCAGATATCGCGTTGCGGCGCTCGCGGGTCCAGGCTGGAGAGAGAAGGTCCTCCCGGGTGTTCCTCAGCAGGTGAGCGTGGAGGAGCCATGAAAGCGACCAAGCGCGATGACATTCCCGTCGCCATCGAAGGGGACGGTGTGGAGCTGCGTGTTCAGGACATCGGCGGAGACATGTCCGTCGCCTTCGTGAGGTTTCCCGAGGGCACCGACATGGGGCCCGCCCTCAAGGGGCTGGCGGGTGACCTCTGCCCGTGCCCGCACTGGGGCTATGTCTTCAAGGGACGGCTGAAGATGCGGACGCCGGACGGCGACGAGACCTACGAGGCGGGTGACGCCTTCTACTGGTCGCCCGGCCACGCACCGTTGGCGCTCGAGGACTGCGAGTACATCGACTTCTCGCCGGCCGAGGACTTCGACAAGGTGGTCGAGCACATCAAGGCGCAAGGAGGCTGACGGACGCGCGTCGAGCGCGCCCGCCCATCAGTCCGCCGCCCGCCCGGCCCCCCGTCGGGGAGGACGCTCAGTCGAGGCAGAACTCATTGCCCTCGATGTCCTGCATCACGATGCACGACTCGTTCTCCTCGTCGGCGGTCAGCACCTGCACGCAGACCGCGCCGAGCGCGACCAGCCGGTCGCGTTCGGCCTCCAGCGTGGCGAGGCGCTCGTCGCCCACGAGACCGGTACCGGCGCGCACGTCGAGGTGCACCCGGTTCTTGGCGACCTTCCCTTCCGGTACGCGCTGGAAGTACAGGCGCGGGCCGACGCCCGACGGGTCGCTGCACGCGAACCATGCCCCCCGTTCCTCGGCGGGCAGGGAGCGGTTGTACGCGTCCCACGTCGGAAAACCCTCCGGCGGCGGTGGTGCGACGTACCCCAGCACCTCGCACCAGAAACGAGCGACGCGTTCGGGCTCCGCGCAGTCGAAGGTGACCTGGAATTTCTTGATCGAAGACATCGGCGCACCATAGCAGGACCGCCTCCAACGGCCGCCTGGCACCAGCAGGTTGTTGGCTAGGGTGTGGAGCAGAGGCTCACGGTCGCCGCAGGGTGACCGGTACACCACGGGGGTACGCGTTGGATCGCCTGGGCGGAACGGCCGCGGACGTCGGTCCGGTGGGGCGCGGCGGACCTGTGACCGGTCGGCCGACGCCCGCCTTGCTGCCGGTGCCGCTGCGCGGATGGCTCGGGCCGATCGGGGGCCTCGCCGCCCTGCTGGTCGTCGCTGCTGGGGGTCCTGTACGCCGATGACAGTCGGCCCGGCACGGTGGACGCGCGGATCTGGGCCGCGGTGGAGGGCGTGAGGTCGCCGTGGCGGGGCGTCGCCCTGGCCACGGACTTCTTGGGGGAGCCCGTGGGCGCGGCGGTGCTGGTCGCGGTCGCCGTGACGGGCTGCCTGCTGCTCCGGTGTCCTCGCGCGGCGGTGCTCGTCGTGGTCGGCCCCGGTCTGGCCGTGGGGGCGACGAAGCTGCTCAAGCCGCTGGTGGGACGCACCATCCACGGCGACGGCAATCTGTCCTACCCGAGCGGGCACACCGCCTTCCTCACGGCACTCGCGCTCGCGGTGGCACTGGTCGCCGCCGGACGACTGGGTCTCGGCAGGATGACCGGCACCGTACTCGTGCTCGCCTCGGCGCTCGTCGTTGGCGCCGCCATGGGCTGGGCGCAGGTCGTGCTGGGCGCGCACTACCCGACCGACGTCCTCGGCGGCTGGTGCACCGCGCCGGCGGTGGTACCGGCCACCGCGTGGCTGGTCGACGGGGCGGCCGACCGGGCCGCCGGTCGGGCCGCCGGTCGGGCCGCCGGTCGGTCGGCGGACCAGGCCGACGCCGGTCGGCGACGCTGCTCACGTCACGTCACTTCAGTCGGTGCGGCGGAACACGGCTTTCACCGGCCGCCCGCCGAGCCAGGGGGTGGGGTCACCGGCGTCCAGCGCCTTCCGGTACACCGCGCACGCCTGCGCCACCACCGCGACGGTCTGGTCGATGTCGGCGTCGTCGAGCGCGCTGCTCACCACGAACGACGGGGCAAGCACCCCGCCCATGAGGAGGCGGCGCAGGAACAGCGTGCGGTACGGCTGCGACGGCCGCCCTTGTTCGTCGAGGGTGGCGAAGACCAGGTTGCTGGCCCGGCCCCGGACGAGGACGTGCTCGCCGACGCCCATGGCGGCCGCCGCCTCGCGGGCCCCGGCGGCCAGCCGCTCCCCGAGGGCGTGCAGGCGCGCGGTGACGCCCTCCTCGACGTAAGTCGCCTGGACGGCCATCGCGGCGGCCAGGGAGTGCGTCTCCGCGCCGTGCGTGGTGGACAGCAGGAACACCCGCTCGTGGGAGTGGCGCAGGCCGCCCCGCTCCATCAGGTCGCGGCGTCCGGCCAGCGCGGAGACGGCGAAGCCGTTGCCCAGCGCCTTGCCGAACGTGGAGAGGTCGGGGACGACGCCGTACAGCCCTTGCGCGCCCGCCTCGGACCAGCGCAGGCCGGTGATCATCTCGTCGAAGATCAGGACGCAGCCGTGCCGGTCGGCCAGCTCGCGCAGGCCCGCGAGGTACCCCGGTGGCGGCTCGGTGTGCGTGGCGGGTTCGAGGATCAGGCAGGCGACGTCGCCGGGGTGCCGGGTGAGCAGCTTCTCCGTGGCGGCCAGGTCGCCGTACGGGAAGGACAGGGTGAGGCCGGTGGTCGCCGCCGGGATGCCGGCGGACATCGGACGTGGTGCCGATGAACCAGTCGTCGACGGAGAAGAAGGGGTGGTCGGCGCAGACCGCCACCCGCGGGCGGCCGGTGACGGCTCGGGCGAGGCGCACCGCGGCGGTGGTGGCGTCGGAGCCGTTCTTCGCGAACTTCACCATCTCGGCGGTGGGCACGGTCGCGAGGAAGCGTTCCGCGGCCTCGGCCTCCACGATGGACGGCCGGACGAAGTTGCCGCCGCGTCCGATCTCCCGCCCGACCGCTTCGAGCACCGCGCGGTGGGCGTGGCCGAGGCTGACCGACCGCAGCCCGGAGCCGTACTCGATGTAGCGGTTGCCGTCGACGTCCCACACGTGGGCGCCCCGGCCGTGGCTGATGACCGGGGCCAGGTGCTCGGGGTACTGGTCGTCGCCCTTGGCGTAGGTGTGCGCGCCCCCGGGGATCATGGCGTGCAGCCGTTCGTTCGCCCGCCGCGACCGGGGCAGGGCGAACTCCTCGGGCGGCGTGCCCTGTTCGGTGTTCACGTCGGCCTCAACTCTCCACGCGCTTGAGGGCCTCGGCGAGGCTGGGCGCCTCCCGGTCCCGTGGGGACATCGAGGTGACCGGCAGGGGCCAGGGGATGGCGAGGTCCGGGTCGTCGAAGGCGATCGTCACGTCCTCGGCCGGATCGTGCGGGCGGTCGATCCGGTAGGCGATGTCGGCGGTCTCGGTCAGCGCCTGGAAGCCGTGCGCGCATCCCGCCGGGACGTACAGGGTTCTCTGCGTCTCACCGGACAGCTCGAAGAAGGCCCGGTTGCGGTACGTCGGTGAGTCCGGCCGCAGGTCCACGACAACGTCGAAGATCCTCCCGTACGAGCACCGCACCAGCTTGGCCTCACCGGCGCCGGAGCGCAGGTGGAGCCCGCGCAGCACGCCCCGGACCGAGCGGGACAGGCTGTCCTGGACGAAACCAGCCGGGTCGAGGCCCACCGAGCGGATCACGTCGGCGTCAAAGGTGCGGCAGAAGAAGCCGCGGTCATCGGCGTACGGCGTGGGTTCGAAGAGGAATGCGCCCGCGATCTTGGGGACTTCGGTGGCCTTCATGGTGTCTCCTGCCGGATCTGGGCTCGTGCGGGGTCGATGGTGGGGAACAGGGCCGCGGTCAACTGCGCGAACTGGTCCTGGAGTTGCCGTTCAGCGGTGCGGTTCCGCTCGGTGAGGGTCTGCCGCAGCTCCGCCGACCGCCGCTCCAGTTCACGGAACTGCGCGAGCAGCCGGTCGCGTCGACGTCGCGCGCCGGGTGGCAGAAGGCGGCAAGGCCCATCCGGTCCATGAGCGCGTCGCTCTTGGCCGCGTAGCTCAGCGCCAGCGTCGGTGTGCCGGTCTTCAGGGCGCAGACCAGGTTGTGGTAGCGGGTCGCCACGACGGTGTCGGCGGCCGCCGTCTCCTTCATCAGGTCGGCGAGCGAGGCGTCTCGGCCGCGGTGACCAGCGGCGAGTCCACCGCGTCGACGATGGCGGCGACCACCGGCGCGTCGCACGCGTCGCCGGTGAGCAGCCGCACCGGCCTGCCGTCCGCGGCCAGCGCGCGGACGAACCGGGTCATCCCGTCGAGGTAGCGGCGGTGGATCTCGTCGGCTCGGGCGCGTCGTCGTCACCGCCGTGGAAGGCCATGACGCCGACGCAGACCGCACCCGGCCGGCCCGGCGGACGCGGGGCGCGCTCCCCGCGGTCGCGGGCAGGGCGAACGCGAGGTCCGGGTAGACCTTGCCCCGCGCGGTGTCCACGCCCATCGCCCGCATCGCGGCGCGGGACGGGGCGTCGCGGTACGACCGGTAGGCGGCCAGCCGCGCCGACCAGCGCACCAGGGTCCGGGTCGCCCGGTTGCCGATCGGGCCGGCGCCGACGCCGACTGCGCGACCCGGGTGCCGAGGAGCCGGCCGGACGCGCAGAGCAGGAACAGGGCGTACGGAAAGCCCCACGGCCGCAGCGGCAGCGTGGCCTCCAGGACGCCCATGCCGGGGACGATCACCACGTCGTGCCGGCGCACCCAGGCGGCGGTGCGGAAGGCGTCGACGACTTTGCCGAGGCCCTTGCCCGCGATCGCGCCCGCGCGTGACGCGGTGCGGTACTCCCCCCGGTACCAGTGCAGCCGGGTCGCGGGGATCGCGTACCGGGCCGTGACGGTCTCGGGGCCGCCGCACAGCGCGTCGACGGCCGCTTCCGGGTGTGCGGCGCGCAGGTACCCGAGCACCGCTTCGAGCGACCCGTCGTTGCCGAGGTTGCCGGAACCGAGCAGGCCGAAGAGCCCGACGCGGGCAGCGGTCACGCCCCCCTCCCTGCACGGCCTTCACGCCCTGGCGACGAGGGCGTCGACGGCGACGGTGAGCCGGGCCGGGTCGACCGGCGCGCGGTCCTCGACCCGCTCCCCGGCGCCCGGCCGGGCCCGGCTGGTCAGCCACGCGGCCAGGTGGCCGTAGCAGGCGCGCCGGTCGGCCGAGGAGAGCGGCGCCCGCCGGATCGCCGAGGCGAAGCCCCCGACGTACTCGGCGAGCATGCCGGGGCGTCGGGTGCAGCGGGCCCGCCCGGCGCGGGTCGAGGTTGACGCACCGGGACCGCTTCGAGGGGTTGGCCCGTTCGGCGCGGGTGGGGTGGTCGCGGCGGAAGTACAGCAGTTCGGGGACCTGGTGGAAGGGTCCGTGCAGGGTGATCTCGGCGACGAACGTGCGGTCCGCGTGGTGGTAGCTGTCGTGCGGTTTCACCCGGCGCAGCACGTCGGCCCGCATCACCCCGTAGAAGTCGTCGCCGCCGGGCTCGAACAGCAGGCTGCGGAAGCGCCCCGGCGCGTGCGGCGAGTCGGTGGCGAGCCCGTATTCGTAGGGGACCTTCACCTGGCCGGCGCCGTCGATGACCGCCTGGCCGCTGTGCGCGAGGACCACCTCCGGCCGCTCGTCCAGCACCTCGACGCAGCGCCGCAGCAGGTCCCGGGCGTACAGGTCGTCGTGCGAGGCCCACTTGAACAGTTCGCCGCGGCACTGGGTGAACACGTAGTTGTGGTTCGGGGCGGCGCCGATGTTCCGGAGCAGCCGGATGTAGCGGATGCGGGAGTCCCGCGCGGCGTACTTGCGGCAGAGGTCCTGCGTTCCGTCGGTCGAGGCGTTGTCGGTGATGACGAGTTCGAAGTCCTCGTAGGTCTGGCCGAGCAGGGCGTCGAGCGACTCGGCGAGGTACTCCTCGCCGTTGTACACGGGCAGGCCGATGCTCAACCGCGGTGGGGCGGTCATGGTGTCCTCACTTCGGGAAGGGGGTTCTGGTGGTGCTCGCGCAGGGCGGCCCGCAGGTGCAGCCACCACACGGCCGAGGCGCCGAGGGTCGCGGCGGCGACACCCCAGGCGGAGCCGACCGTGCCGGCCACGGCCGCGCGCGCCGAGGCCGCCGCCGACGTAGCAGGCGGAGGCGAACAGCTGGCGCGCAGGCTGCGGCGGGCCGCGGCGAGCGCGCGCAGCCCGGCCGCGGCGCCGGTGCCGAGGCCCGCGCCCGCGACGCCGAGCGTGGCCGGGACGATGAGTTCGGAGGCGGTGCTCCAGACGTCGCCGAGCACGAACGCGCCCGCCCGGTCCGGTACGAGGAGGAGCGCCGCGCCCCAGAGCAGTGCGGCGACGGCCTGCGCGCCGCCCAGGACGAGGCAGAACAGACCGAGGCGGTGCGGGGCCTGCCGCAGTACACGTGCCGCCTCGCGACGGTGACCAGCGAGAGGCCCATCAGCACGGCGAGGAAGGGGCCGAGCAGGAGTTCGGCGCCCCGGATCGCGCCGACCGCGCCGACCCCGACGATCGCGCCGAGCCCGTAGGCCCGCAGCTGGCTCGCGCCACTGGTGCTGACGTTCTCGGCCACGTACCGGTAGCCGAGGTCGTGGTGCGCGCGAAGCCACTCGCGGGCACCGGTCGGGCGGGGCCGGACCCGGGACTGGAGGCAGCCGTAGAGTGCGGCCACCGCGGCGGACGCGCCCCAGGCGAGCACGAAGGCGGCCACGGTGTCCACACGGGCGGCGATCACCATGGCGGGGACAAGTGCCGCGCCCCACACGAGGTCGTTGACGAACGCCTTGCGCCCGTTCCCGGCGGCGAAGAACGAGTACCGCCAGGCGTCCTGGAGCAGCAGCCCCGGCAGCATGACGCCGAGAGCGGCGAAGGCGGGCCCCACAGAGCCGCCGAGGGCGAGCCCCGCCACCAGACAGGCCGCGCCGATGACACCTCCGACGCCGAGGGCGGCACCCGAGGAGCGGGCCACCGCCCCGCGCCAGGAGGCGTCCGGTACGCCGCTGAAGCGCACCACGAGCGGGTCGGTGGCGAGGCCGCGGGAGACGCTGAGCACCACGCCGTAGGTCACCCACGCCAGGCTGAAGACGCCGAACGCGGCAAGGCCGAGCGAGCGTGCGACGTAGATGCCCACCGCGAAGTTGGTCATGCTGGAGGCCGCCTGGTCGGCAAGGCCCCAGGACAGCCGGCCGAGCATGGCCCGCTTCGCGGCGGGCCGCGCCGCTTCCTCCCGCACCGTCTCCTCTCCTGCCGCCTTCTCCCGCCCGGTGGTCATCGGCGTCACGCCTTGACGAGTCCGGCGCCGCGCAGGGCGTCGGCCGCGGCGGCGACGGTGTCGAACGGCAGCCCGGCCCGCTCGGCGACGTCCAGCAGACTGTGCGCGCCGTCGGAGAGGCTGAGCACCCAGAGCATCGCCATCTGCGCCTGTTTCGCGTCGCTGCGGCCGCCGAGCGAGTCGTACAGCCCGCGCCTGCCGAGCTGTGGTTCGCCGTAGGGACTGAGGTTGAGGTACCGGCGGTTGCGGTCGAGGACGGTGAACGCCTCGCGGCAGACGGCGAGGGTGTCCGCCATCGCCTCCGGGGAGACGAAGTCGAGGTTGTCCGCCGACGTGTGGTACTCGGGGTATCCGGCGTACGGCGTACGGCTGAGCGAGCCCACGCCGAGGTCGAAACCGGGCGAGCAGTACTGCCGTTCGTCGTAGCCGTACGGGGTGAACTCCCGTACCTCATGAGGCCGTTCGGAGGCGGCCAGTACGTGCCGCAGCACCTGGTCGATCTCCGCGTCACCGCGCCTGCTCCGCTTGTACGTCAGCCGTCCCGAGTCCCCCGCGCAGGCCAGCACGAGCCCGTGTTTGACCCGTTCCACCCGCTCCTGGTTGCGGGCCAGCCAAGTGATCGCGCCGATGGTGCCGGGCGCGAAGATGAACCGGTAGGTGTAGTACGGCGTCTGCTCCGCCAGCGCCCGCGCCAGGTAGGTCGCCACCGCGATGCCCGCCAGATTGTCGTTGGCCAGCGACGGGTGGCACACATGGCAGGAGACGATCACCTCGTCGGGGACCTGACCGGGGACCACGTGTTCGGCGTAGGTGAGGTGTCCGTCGGTGAGGGTGGAGTCGATACGTATCTCGTACTCGCCGTCCGGCAGCGCGTCCAAGGTTTCCTGGGAGAGGCAGAAACCCCAGTCCGGCTTGTAGTAGCTGGTGCGGTACGGCACCCAGGTGGGGTGGTCCGGCAGCGTGTGCAGGTGCGCCCGCAGCTCGGACAGGGGCATGGTCTGGGACACCGGCACGCTGTAGCCGAGGACGTGCAGGCTGGACGCGGCGAAGTCGACGACCCGCTGTCCGGAGGCGTCGGCGATATACGCGTCCCGGATGTTCCACTCCTGGGGCACCGTCCAGTCGAGCACCTGCGTCCCGGTCGGCACCTCGTGCAGCTGGAGCGGAAGGTACTCGTCGACGATCTTCAGGGTGGCCCGCACACCGTCGCCGGTGATGCTCCTGCACAGCGGGTACAACCGCTCCACCAGCGCGTACATCTCCTCGCCTGAGCCGCCCCCGGTCACCGGCGCCACCGCAGCGTGTCGTCGACGGTGCCCGCGTCGGACGCGGCGCGCAGCACGGCGAGCCGGGTGAAGCGCTGCTCGAAGTCGTCCTGCGTGAGCCCGAACCTCCGGTAGGCGTCGGCGAGTTCGACTGCTCCCCGCTTGACCGTCCACGCGCACTCGAAGCCGGGTATCGCGGCGCGGAACCGGGAGAAGTCCACGCGGTAGGAGCGCGGGTCGGCGCCGGTCTCCCCCGTGATCACCACCTTCGCGCCGGTCACCGCCTCCGCGACCTGTTCGGCGATGTCGGCGACCGTGACGTTGTTGGTCTCGCTGCCGATGTTGAACGCGCGGTCGTGCACCGCGTCGCGCGGCGCGGTCAGCGCGGCCGCGAAGGCCCGCGCGATGTCGGCGGCGTGCACCAGCGGACGCCAGGGGGTGCCGTCGGAGAGCACGAGCACCTCACCGGAGAGCAGCGCGTGCCCCACCAGGTTGTTCAGGACGATGTCGGCGCGCAGCCGGGGCGAGAAGCCGAAGGCGGTGGCGTTGCGCATGAACACCGGGGTGAAGTCGTCGTCGGCCAGGGCGTGCAGGTCGTCCTCCACCCGCACCTTGGACTCCGCGTACGGCGTCACGGGGCGCAGCGGGGCGTCCTCGCCCACCAGATCTCCGCCGCCGGCGGCGCCGTAGACCGAGCAGGTGGACGCGTACAGGAAGCGCCGCACCCCGGCGTCGCGGGCCAGCCGGGCCAGGCGTACGGAGGCGTGGTGGTTGATGTCGTAGGTGAGGTCGGGCGCCAGCGATCCCAGGGGGTCGTTGGAGAGCGCGGCCAGGTGGATCACGGCGTCCACCCCGGCCACGTGGTCGGCGGTGATGTCGCGCAGGTCCACCCGGTGCCCTTGCGGGTCGGCGGGCGGCGGGCCGAGGACGCAGTCGGCGAACAGGCCGGAGTCGAGGCCGACGACGTCGTGTCCGGCGGCCGTGAGGACCGGGGCCATCACCGTGCCCAGGTAGCCCTGATGGCCGGTCAGTAGTACGCGCAAGGTTCAATCTCCCAGGTCAAGAGTGCCGAGATCGAGCGTGAGTTTGGTGACGGCGAACGCCTCGGCGTAGCGCGCGTGGCATTCGATGCCGCGAATCCGGGCGAGGCCGAGGAAGGCCTCCCGGTCGTACCAGGGCCGGTGCCGCTGTGACGGGTAGTGGTCCTGGAGCAGCCGCACCTTCTGTTCGGCGGTCCGTGGCGTCAGCGGCTGGTAGGCCGCCGGGCGGCCGAGGTCGCCGTCCCATTTGACGATCTCGTAGCCGAGCACGAGGTGGTCGCGGAACGCGGTGGGGACGAGCCGCGCCAGGCCGCGGTGGTCCTGGTGCGCGTCGTCGGTGTCCAGGATCAGGTCGGGGTCGGTCCGCCCGCGCAGTTCCTCGACCGCGGCCTTGGCCTCGTCCCAGTGCGTCGGCATGCGGCCGTCCGGCAGTTTGAGCACGGTCAGCCGCAGGTCGGCGCCGGGGCAGAACGCGGTGAGCGCGGCGTGCTCCTCCTGTTCCCGCTCGCTGCCGCCGCCGGAGAGACCAGCGCGTCGACGCGGATGCCGGGGTGTGCGCGGCAGAGCGTCAGCAGGGTGCCGCCGGCGCCGATGGCGATGTCGTCGCAGTGCGCGCCCACGGCGGCGATCCGGTGCAGGCGCCCACGCCGTGCCCGATCACGCAGCTCACCCCCGCGGTGTTCCGTTCCCACACGGCCCACGGGCGGTCGCCCTGGGCGTAGGCGGCGTCGAGCGCGGCGCGCTCCTTCACGGTGTCGGTCGGCTTCCAGAAGCCGCGGTGCCGGTGCGCCACCAGGCGTCCCTGCTTGGCCAGTTGTGCGCATCCGTCGGCGACGAGGTCCCCGTTCTCCGGGATGTGGTCGAAGACCTCCTGGCGGAGCACGAAGTAGCCGCCGTTCTCCCACAGCGGCAGGTCGCTCACCGCGGTGATGCCGCCCACCAGCCCGTCCTCGCCCAGCTCCACGCAGTGGAACGAGGACTGCGGCGGCACCACCATCATCGACGCGCCGGCGTCGCGCCGGGCGAACCGGTCGATCATCTCCGGCAGCGGGGCGTCGGTGAGGACGTCGGCGTAGTTGGCGAGGAACATCTCGTCGCCGTCCAGGTGGTGCCGCACCCGGCGCAGCCGTTCCCCGATGGGGGACTCGATGCCGGTCTGCGCGAACGTGATCGTCCAGTCCGAGATGTCGGTGGACAGCAGCTCGGTCTTCCCGCCCCGCAGCACGAAGTCGTTGGACGTCGTCTCCTCGTAGCGGAGGAAGAAGTCCTTGATGTGGTGGGCGCCGTAGCCGAGGCACAGGATGAACTCCGTGTGCCCGAAGTGCGCGTAGTAGCGCATGACGTGCCAGATCAGCGGCCGCGGGCCGACCATCGCCATCGGCTTGGGCACGTCGTCGGCGGCGCCGTTGCGCATCCGCATCCCGTAACCGCCGCAGAACAGTACGACCTTCATCGCTCGACCTCGACAATGCTCAGTTCCGGGATGGGGAAGACAAGGCGGCCGCCCCAGTCGTGCACGTAGGACAGTTGCTCGACCAGCTCGGCCCGCAGGTTCCACGGCAGGACGAGGACGTAGTCCGGCCGGTCGGCGGCTATCCGCTCGGGCGGCAGGATCGGGATGCGGGTGCCCGGGGTGAACCTGCCGTGTTTGTAGGGGTTGCGGTCGACGGTGTACGGGAGCAGGTCGGGCCGGATGCCGCAGTGGTTGAGCAGGGTGTTGCCCTTGCCCGGGGCGCCGTACCCGACGACCGTCTCGCCGCGTTCGGCGGCCTCGATGAGGAACGTGAGGAGGTCCCGGCGCACCTTGGCCACGCGGGCGGAGAACTCGGTGTATCCGGACAGCTCCTGGAGTCCGGCGGCCTTCTCCCGGTCCAGTACGTCTGCGACCTGCTGTGACGGCTCGCCCGCCACCTCGGCGGGCCGGGCCCACAGGCGGATGGAGCCGCCGTGCGTGGGCAGCAGCTCGACGTCCACGAGCGTCAGTCCACCGCTCGCGAGCGCCCGGGTCGCGGAGGCGACCGTGTAGTACTGGAAGTGCTCGTGGTAGATCGTGTCGTACTGGTTCTCCTCGATCAGGGTCAGCAGGTGCTGCACCTCGATGGAGACCCAGCCGTCGTCGGCGACCAGGGTGCGCAGCCCTCGCGTGAACCCGACCACGTCGGGGATGTGCGCGTACACGTTGTTGGCCACGACCAGGTCCGCCGGGCCGTGCTCCTCGCGGACGGCGGCGCCGGTGGCCGGGTCCAGGAACGCGGTGAGCGTGGGCACACCCGCGTCCCGCGCCGTGGCGCCGACGTTCACCGACGGCTCGATGCCGAGGCAGCGGATGTCCCGGTCCACGAGGTGCCGCAGCAGATACCCGTCGTTGCTCGCCACCTCGACCACGAACGCGTCGGGGCGGAGCGGAAGCCTGCGCACGGCGTCGGCGACGAACGTGCGCGCGTGCTCCACCCAGGACGTCGAGAAGGAGGAGAAGTACGCGTACTCGCTGAACGTCTCCTCCGGCGTGATCAGCGGAGGGATCTGCGCGAGCCAGCAGTCGGTGCAGACCCGCAGGTGCAGTGGGTACGCGGGCTCCGGCAGATCGAGTTGGTCCGTGGCGAGAAAGCTCTCGCACGGTGGTGTCGCCCCGAGATCGACGACGCTCGCCATCGCCGCCGAGCCGCAGAGTCGGCATCGTGTCATTTGCTGCCCCCCATGGTTTCCGTCCCCCTTGGTTGCGTCCGCGCCGCGATCGAGGTGCGGTACTCCTCCACCAGGCGCTCCAGCCCGACGGCCGGGCTGAAGTCCTGCTCGTAACGGCGCCGGGCCGCCCGCCCCATCCGCTGGTTGCGGTCCGGGTCGGCCGTGACGCGGCGCAGGCACGCCGCGAGCGAGGCCGGGTCGCCCGGGCGGTGCAGCAGCCCGGCCACGCCGTCCTCGACCAGCGCGACGAAGGCGCCGTGGCCGGCGGCGACGGCCGGGACCCCGGCCGCCATCGCCTCCACGACCACCAGGCCGAACGCCTCCAGCCACGTCGAGGGAGCACCACGGCGACGACCGCGAGTTGGCCCGTCGGCACTCCGCCGTGTCCAACAGGCCGACGCAGCGCACGTCGTCCCGGCCCGCCGCCCAGGCGCTCACCTCACGCTCCAGCGGCCCGGCGCCCCGCGTGACCAGCGGTACGCCCCACACCGCCGCCGGCGGCGATCTCGTCCCAGGCGGCCATGAGCAGCCGTACGCCCTTGGTCTCCGCGAGGCGGCCGAGGTAGAGCAGATGCTCGCCGGGGGCCGATCGGCGGTCGTCGGGGGCGGGGTCGGGCACGAAGTTGTGCTTCACCGCGAGGCGTTCGCCGGGCATGCCCGCCCGTACCAGGACGTCGCGCTGCGCGGCGGAGATGCACAGGAACCGCTCCACACCGGTCCACCAGCGCCGCCGGTTGACCGCCATGCTGACCGCGAGCGGCACCGTCGCCAGGCGTGAGCCGCGGTAGCAGCCGTGCCGGACGGCGGGCAGCGGCGCCGCCGACCCGACGCACTCGGTGCACGGCCGGCCATCCCGCTGGAGCGTGCCGGGCGGGCAGACCTGGGTGTAGTTGTGCAGCGTGGCGACGGCGGGTACGCCCGAGGTCGGCGCAGGCGGCGAGGACCGCGGGCGACAGGAGCGGGAAGACGTTGTGGACGTGGACCACGTCGGGCCGCTCGGCGCGCAGCCGGGCGGCGAGCTCCGCGCGGACCGCCGGATTCCACGGCACCAGGAGCGGCACGGCGGCCTTGGCGGGGAGGGACCGGGCGGCGATGTCGTCGATGCGCCGCTCGAACACCTCGACCCGGTGGCCTGCCGCCCGCAACAGCTCCACCTCTTGGTCGACGACCTTGTTCTCGCCGCTCGGCTGCGCCGAGGCGTAGCGGTTGTGCACCACCAACACGTGCATGCCGTGCATCCTCAGGTCATCTCCGATCTCGGGGCCCAGCGCGGGACACGTCGTCGAGGGGCTTCGGGCGTCGCGAGAGGCGCCGCCGCGGCGGGCGCCGCCAACAGGGAGGCGGCCACGGCCAGATGCAGCAGATACGGCGAGGCGTCGCCGAGCCCGGCCTCGGTGTACGACGCGATGGCGCAGTAGCCGATCAGGAAGATCGCGCAGGCCCGCGACAGCGACGGCGGGCGCAGCAGTGCGACACCGGCGAGGACGACGATGATCGCCGCCACGATGGCGGCCCCGGTCAGGCCCTGCTCGTGGTAGACGGCCAGCCAGCTGTTGTCGATCGGCAGCCCGCCGAAGGACTTGTCGCCCAGGCCCATGCCGAACAGCTGCTCCGAGGTCGTCCGGGGCGCCGCCAGCAGGGCGTCCCAGACCTTCTCCCGGCCGGTGAGGCTGGTGAAGTGCTCCTGGCTCTGGCCGCGCAGGAACCACGCCCGCAGCGCGGAGGCGAACCCCACCCCGGCCACCACGGCGCCCAGGACCGCCCAGGCGAAGAAGCGGCGGGCGGCGGCGCTGGTCAGCACGAGCGAGCCGATCGCGGCCGCGCGAGCCCGACGAGCAGGCCGAGCGTGGCCGTACGGGTGTGGGTCAGGGCGAGCAGGACCAGTGACGGCACGATGACCACCGCCGCGCTGCCCTTGTCGGTCCGGCGGCCGAGGAGGAGCAGGACGGTGAGTCCGATGACGACCGCGGCGTACTGTCCGATCTGCGGCGGGGTGAGCGGCCACAGCGCGCCGACGAGCCGCCCGCCGTACAGGTCGGGCAGGGCGGCGCCCGGCGAGACGGCCAGTCCCACGGCGACCGAGCCGAGCACCGCGAAGTACATCCGGATGTGGTGCCGGACGAACGTGACACCGCCGTCCCACCAGCGGCTGAGCAGCCACAGCGTGCCCACGAAGAGGGCGAGGCGGGCGCAGCGGAACAGCGCGCCGAACCCGGACCCCAGGTCCGCGCTGGAGATCACGCTCGGTACGAGCAGCAGGGTGAGCAGGAAGACGTAGGCGCTGGGGCGGACGCGCAGCCGGAGGTTGACCGCGAGCGCCAGCGTGAACGCGGCGACCAGCGCGCCCATGGTGACCATCTGGATGAGGGAGCGGGGCAGCGGGACGATGGTCTTCGCCCCGGTGGAGCCGAGCGTGTTGAGGACGAGCAGTCCCCAGACCGCCCCGACGGTCTTCGGCGGTATGCGGTCCGTGTCCGGTATGGGGCCGGTGCGCATCTCAACCACCGTCCCGCGCGCGGAAGGTGCTGCCCGCGTCCTGCCGGTACGGATCGCCCTGCCACTGCCCGAAGTCGAGCACCCGGCTCGGGTCGTGGGCCACGAACTTCCACGGCCGACGTAGGTGTTGTCGTGCCAGCGGTTGTGCTGTTTGCGGGTGATCGCCCGGGCCACCCGCTCGCCCTGGTACGGCGACCAGTCGGGGTAGGTGCCGTAGTTGGCCAGGACCGCCATGCGGTCGCACTTCACCGTGCAGTCGACAGTCGACTTGTCGAGCACGAAACGGTTGTCGTGGATGTCCACCCGCTGGGTCTTCCACCGGCAGTCGGCGTACAGCGGCGCCTTGGCGATCGCCGGGCGCGCGCAGCGGTCGGTGTCCTTCACCAGCAGCGTGCAGTCGCCGGAGGAGGTGTTGGCCGGGCTGTTGCAGAAGCGGTCGGCGTTCTCCCACAGGGTGATCCCGGACCAGTTGTCCTCCAGCACGTTCCGGTGGATCTCGATCTTGTCGGTGCGGGCCTTGACGCGTGGTTCGCCGCCGGACTCGGACACGTAGACGGTCGCGAAGGGGAAGGTGTCGCCGCGGTCGGCGTATCTGCGGCCCTCGACCCAGTTGTTGCGCCGGATCGTATTCTTCCGGATGACGGCGTTGTAGCTGGTCTCGTAGATCAGCGCGGCACCGTCGTTGGCTTCCAGGAGGTTGCCCTCGATGCGGAAGTCGTTGTTGTTGGTGTCCGCCCACAGCCCGGCCCCACGGTTGTCGTGCACCCAGTTGCCGCGCACGTCGGCGCCGTCGACGGCCCAGAACTTGACGCCTCCGGTGCAGCCGCATCCCTTGCGCCGCCGCTCCCAGTCGTCGGTGTTGTTGCCGACGATCTCGTTGCCCTCGACCACCAGGCCGTTGATCTTCCCTTTGGCCTTGTACGCGTTCATGCCGTACTGGCCGTTCTCGCGCAGGCAGCTGGCGCGGACCCGCTGGCGGGCACCGGCCATCAGCCCGGCACCGGAGTTGTACTGGATCGTCGCGTGTTCAATCACCCAGCCGTCGGCCGAGTCGTGGTTGACCACGCCCTCGTCCGGCGGCGCGACGAAGCGCTGCACGGTCAGGTGGCGGATGGTGACCTCGCGGGCGGTGCCGCCGAACGCGTACTGGTTGGTCTTGCGGCCGTCGAGCACCGCGCCCGCCGCGCGAGGTAGCGGTTGCCCTTCTTCGGGATGACCTGGGCGTAGCGGTCCGGTGCGAGCCTGTGCTTGCCCGGGCGGAGCCAGAACGTGGTGTGGGGCGGGCTGTTCTTCGTCTTCGCGGCCAGGTCACCGACCTTCGCGGGGTCGACGGTCACCGCGCCCGCCGGTGCCTTCGCCGGTCCGGCGGCAGGCTCGGCACACACCCGGGCCACGGGCGCGGCCGGCGCGGCGGTCGGCCGCGCCTTGGCGTCCGGGGCGTCCGGCGTGCGCTCGCAGCCGGCCGCCAGCAGGGCCAGCGCCACCACCGGGAGCCCCCCACTTCCGCCACGTCCTCCCCACGCGTCCCCCTAGTCCCTGAACCTGAGTACGGTGGTGAATCCCTCGGCGCCGTCGGCGACACCGGTGCCCAGCAGCGTGGTGGCGGGTTCCTTGCGGCCGAACCCGGCGGAGTACCAGCCCAGCGGCGGCTCGGTCTCGCCGCGGTGCGCCCGCCAGCTCAGCTGTCCGGGCAGGTCCAGCACGGCGGAGCGGTCCTCACCGTCCCGGTTCCAGGTGAGCACGGCCCGGTCCCCCGCCAGCTCCGCGGTGATCGCCGGGCCGAGGTGGAACGCCAGGAGCACGGAGCGGCGGGGGCCGCGTACCTCGTCGATCACGCGTAACTCCCGCTCCGCGGCGGCCAGTTCAACCCGTCTGCGGTGCACGGAGGGTGCGTATCCGTCGTGCTCGGCACACCAGCGGGCCACGGCCTGGCCGGAGGCGCCCGCTGTGTTCGCTGGGCCCGCTGTGTCCGCGGTCAGGACGCGGCTGCGCGCATGCCGGGTCCACAGGAACGGGCCACCGGAGACGGACTGGTCGGCGCCGTCGAGTTGCAGCGTGTTGTGGCCGAGGGTCGACCGGAAGTACTGCCGCCACGCGGGCTGCCCGTGGTAGCAGAAGGTCCCCGGGTCGGCGAGCACGTCGACGCCGTCGTGCCGCACCTCCACGGACAGCGCGTCCGCGTGCGCGTGCGCGGCGATGGACAGGAAGCCGTGCGGACCGCCGTCGCAGCGGCACCAGATCTCCTTCGGGCCGCGCAGGTCCGGGCCGCGCAGGATGGTGAGCCCCGCGTCGGCGAAGTGGTCCGGTCGGCTCGCCGGGCGGGACACCGGCAGGTGAGCGGGTTTGATGAGCGCGGCGAGCAGCGGGGTGCGCACATCGGTGCCGGTCACCTCCGGCCACCAGTCGAGACGGCCGAACACGGCCTCCCCGGTGGCGAGGAGCGAGGCCCAGCGGTCGGTGCCCGTACCGTCCAGGACCAGGCCGTGGCCGTCGTCCGCGTCCCCCTGGCGGGGCGGCCGCAACCGGCTGTCGACGACGGCCGCGAGCGCGTCGGTCATCCGCAGCAGCGTCGACCGGACCGGGGCGGGGACCGGTACGCCCGCCGCATCCGCCTCGGCCACCGCGGCGAGCCCCAGCTCCAGCACCAGGCCGTGATACTCGGTGGCCAGCTCGCGGTTGAGGCCCGAGGCGAAGGTATTGCCGCCCAGGTGCCGCTCCAGTGCGCGCAGCCGCATCCGCCCGCCAGCGCGCCGAGGCGGGGAACCACCCGAACGCGCAGGCCGCGGCGGCCTGCCCGGCGGCCTCGGCGATGACGTGGTTGTTCGCCGACGACCCCCGGCTGGGGAAGGCGGCGAGCCAGCGCAGGTGGTGGTAGATCTGGCTGTGCGCCACCGGGTTGTCCTCGAACAGCTCGGCCGCGCCCTGCCAGCCGTCGAGCAGCCGGCGGACCCACACCCAGGACAGCAGCCGGATGCCCAGCTCGATGCCGCTGATCAGTGCACCCCGCGCAGCGGCGCGTTCGCCGACCACCACGCGCGCAGGTGCTCGGCGACACGCTCGGCGTACCGGTCGTTCCCGGTGACCGCGTAGGCGGCGGCGAGCACCGTGAGGTACTGGTGCCGGGACAGCTCCCAGATTTGCTTGATGTCCCCGGTCACGTCCTCGTTCCGGTACGGCACGTCGAAGGCGTACCCCCACGGGGCCCGGCGTCCGGTCTTCGGGTCGTACCACCAGTCCGGGTCGGCCAGGTCGTCGCGGGCCACCCCGAAGTACTCGATGTGCCCGGCCATCAGCCGGTCCGCCTCGGCGACGAGACGTTTCGCGGCGTCCGGCGGGACCGCGGCGATCGCCCCGGCGGGCAGGACCGCGGTGAACCGGGCGCCGTCACGTCGGGCTTGCTCGGCCGCGCCGACCGCCACCGCCGTCTGCGCACCGCGTCGCCCGCCCGGCCCGCGACCTCACGCGGTCCCATCCGGGAGAGCCGCCGCAGGTACCAGCCCGCGCTCCCCGCGCTCACGGTCATCGCGCCCTCGTCAGGGTCACCGGCGCGCCGCTCGCCAGGCCGGTCCGGACGGCGAGGGTGGCCGCCGTGGTGGCGACCAGCGACTCCAGCCGCACGGGCATCGGCCCGCCGGTCCGCACGGCCTTGACGAACGCGGCCAGTTCGGCGTTCTGGCCCTTGTCCCTGGCCTTGGGGAGCCGTGAACTGACCCACCGCTTGCGGCTGTCGTGGACGGAGGCGCGGACGAAGTCGTCGAGCCGCAGCGCACGCCGTCCGCGACGAGGTCCAGTGTCTCCTTGGGGAAGCCGGCCGGGCCGGTGGTGACATAGCTGATGGTGGCGGTGGACCCGTCGGGTAGCGCAGCACGGTCGGGAGGTCCTCGTGGCCGGGCGTGGCGACCGCGTACACCGAGTCCGGGTCGGCCCCCAGCAGCCAGCTCGCCGTGTCGATGAAGTGCCCGCCCTCACCGGCGAACCGCGACCCCTCGGTGCCCTGGCGGAGGTACCAGCTGCCGTGCTGGAGGCGGCCCGCATTGACCAGGTACCGGAGGTTCGCCGGACCGCTGCGGGTGCCGAACCGCTGCCGGGCCTCCCGCAGCAGCGGCGCGAACCGGCGGTTGAAGCCGACCTGGAGCCGGTCGTTGCCGGACTCCTCCACCGCCGCGAGCACGCCGGTCAATTCGGCCTCGGTGAGGGCGAGCGGCTTCTCGACGAACACCGCCTTCCCGGCGAGCAGTGCCTTGCGGGTCAGTTCGGCGTGCGAACTGTGCCGGGTGACGACGAACACCGCGTCGATGGAATCGTCGCCGAGGACGGCGTCGAGATCGGTGGTCGCCTCGGCGAAGCCGAACTTCCGCTTCGCGTTGGCCGCGGAGAGCGCCGTCGTGGTGACGACGGTCGACAGGGTGACGCCGTCGCGCTGTGCGAGGTGGGGCAGCAGCATCGACGTCGCGTAGTTCCCCGCGCCGACGAAAGCGACGCGTACCGGTGCCATGGCGGCCCGGGCCGGACTCCGCCGCCGCGCGGTCACGGCGGGCACGGTCACCGAAGGCGCCGTTGTCTCCGCCTCCCCCGTCTGTCCGGGGTAGCGGAACAGCACCGCCACCGCCTTCAAGTCGCCGTCCTTCAGGCGCTCGTACGTCGTGACCGCGTCGTCGAAGTCGGCGATGTGGGAGATGAGGGGCTCCACGTCGACACGGCCGCGGGCGACGAGGTCGAGGAAGCACGCCAGGTTGCGGCGTTCGGTCCAGCGGACGTAGCCGATCGGGTAGTCCCGTCCCTCCAGCTCGTACTCCGGGTCGTAGCGCCCGGGGCCGTAGCTGCGGGAGAACCGGACGTCCAGCTCCTTCTCGTAGTACGCGTTCCACGGCAGGTCCAGGCGGCACTTGCCGATGTCGACGACCCGGCCGCGGTCGCGGCAGAGCCGGGCGGCCAGCTCGACGGGTTCGTTGCTGCCGCCGCCCGCGGCGCAGGTACACCTGGTCCACGCCGTGGCCGTCGGTCAGCTCGGCGACGGCCGCTTCCACGGCAGGCGAGGAGGGGTCGCCGCAGGCCGCGGCGCCGAGGCGCTCCGCCAGTTCGCAGCGGTCCGGGGCGGGGTCGACGCCGACGACGTGGACGCCGGAGGCGGTCAGGAGTTGCACCACGAGCTGCCCGATCAGCCCGAGGCCGATGACCAGCGCCACATCGCCGAGCTGCGACTCACCGCGCCGCACACCTTGCAGGGCGATCGACCCGACGGTGCCGAACGCCGCGTGGCGCGGTGCGAGACCGTCCGGCACCGGGGCGCAGAGGTTCTTCGGCACCCAGTTCACCTCGGCGTGCAGCGCGTGTTCGTTGCCCGCGCAGGCCACGAGGTCGCCGGCCTTCACGCCGTCGATCCCGGCGCCGACCTGCTCGACCACCCCGCACAGCGAGTAGCCGAGCGGCGTGTAGGAGTCGAGCTTCCCCATCACCTTGCGGTAGGTGGCGGGCACCCCGTTGGTGGCCACGCTCTGCATGACCTTCGCCACCTGGTCCGGCCGGGAGCGGGCCTTGCCCACCATCGACATGCCCGCCTCGGACACCTTCATCAGCTCGGTGCCGGTGGAGATCAGCGAGTAGAGGCTGCGGACCAGTACGCCGCCCGGCTTGCACCCGGGCACCGGCACGTCGAGCACCGCCAGCTCGCCGCTCTTGTAGTTCTGTACGACCTGCTTCACCCGAACTCCTCTTGTTTCCACGTCTTTCAGGGCCCCGTCAGGGGGCGGTCCGGCCGGAGCCGGAGGTCGCGCCGCGGTACCAGTGCTCAAGGGTCAGCACGTGCCACAGGTGTTTGGAGAAGTCCCGCTGCCCGGCAGCGTCCTCGGCGACCATCCGCACCAGCGCGTCGCGGCGCAGAATCCCGGAGTTGACGAGCAGGCCGTCGTGCACCACCTCGCGCACCAGGGGCGCCAGGTCCCGGCTCATCCAGGCCCGCAGCGGGGCGCTGAACAGGCCCTTGGGCCGGTACACGATCTCGCGGGGCAGGACGGAGGTGGCCGCCTCCTTGAGGACGGCCTTGCCCTGCCGTCCGACGATCTTGCGGTCGCCGGGCACGGCGAACGCCGCCTCGACCACCTCGACGTCCACGTACGGCACCCGTACCTCCGTCGACGCGGCCATGCTGGAGCGGTCGGTGTAGGCGAGGTTCAGGCCCGGCAGGAACATCCGGGCGTCGCCCAGGCACATGCGGTTGACGAAGTCGTCGAGGTCGTTGTCGTGGTAGATGTCCGCGTGCTCGGTGAGCACGTCCTCGACCGTCCCGGCCAGCTCCGGGTCACCAGGGCGAGCAGTTCGGCCTGGTCGTACATGGTGTAACTGCGCCGGAACGCGGTCTCCTCCGGCAGCTCGGCGAAGGACAGGAACCGCTTCGCGAAGCGCACCGAGCGGTACCCGCGGCGGGCCGTCGCGACCGGCAGCCGGTCCACGGCCGCGAAGACGCCGCGCCGCAGGGTCCGCGGGATGCGCTGGTAGCGCAGGGCGAGCTGGTTGGCCAGGTGCTTGCGGTACCCGGCGAACAGCTCGTCGGCGCCCATCCCCGAGAGCATCACCTTGACCCCGCCTCCCGGGCGGCCGAGCAGATCAGGAAGGTGTTGATCGCCGCGGGGTCGCCGATCGGCTCGTCCAGGTCGTACGTCATCCGCGACAGCAGCTCCAGCACGTCCGGGGCGATCTCGATCTCGTGCAGGTCGACGCCGAACCGCTGGGCCACCTGCCGTGCGTAGCGCAGATCGTCGGGCATCGCCTCGAACTTGGCGTCCTCGGCACGGAACCCGATGGTGTACGCGGAGATGCCGGGCCGGTGGCGGGCCGCCAGCGCGGTCAGATAGCTGGAGTCGAGGCCACCGGAGAGGAAGGTGGCCACGGGTACGTCGGAGAGCAGGTGCCGCCGTGTCGACTCCTCGACGACGGCGGCGGCGAGGTCCGGCCGCTCGCCGCTGAGGGCCCGCTCCCGGCCCTCGGCGGCGACATCCTTGAGGTTCCAGTACCGGCCGCGCTCCACCCGGCCGTCGGCCCGGCACCTGAGCCAGCTCCCGGGCGGCAGCTTCTCCGCCTCGCGGAACGCGCAGCGCGTGTCCGGCACCCAGTAGTACAGCAGCGAGGCCACCAGCGCCCCGTGGTCGACCTCCAGCGTCCCGCCGGTCACCGCGGCGAGCGCCTTCAGCTCGGAGGCGAACATCAGGCCGGTGCCGCGCCGCAGCAGGAACAGCGGCTTGACGCCGAGCTGGTCGCGGGCGAGCACCAGGTCGCCGGTGCGTTCGTCGAAGATCCCGAACGCGAACATGCCGCGCAGCCGCGGCAGCAGTCGGTGCCCCAGCGCCGCCAGGCCTCGAGGAGCACCTCGGTGTCGGAGGTCCCGCGGAAGCGCACCCCCGCGGCGGTCAGTTCCGCGCGCAGCTCGGGCGCGTTGTACAGCTCGCCGTTGTATGTCAGGGCGAGGCCGCCCGAGACCATCGGCTGGGCGCCGGTTTCGGACAGGTCGATGATGGCCAGCCTGCGGTGTCCGAGGTGTACTTCGCCGTCGCCGACGGGGTGGTCGTACCGGCCCGCCCCGTCCGGGCCGCGGTGGGCGAGGGTGTCGGTGAGCCGGTCGGTCACGGCCTTCCCGTCCGGCCATAGGTAGGTGCCTGCGATGCCACACATGTTCTACGGGGCCTCCTGGTCGGTGTCCGGGACCCGTGCGGCCCACGTCGGCGGCCGCTTCGCCCGCGGCCGGTCCGTCCCGTTGTGCCGGGGCGGCCGCTCGGCGCGGCCCCGCGGCGCGGTGTCCGTCCCGTCCCAGAGCGTGCCGTCGGTCCGGTCACGCGGGTCGGGGTCGATCAGCACCACACCGATCACCGCGACGCGCTGGTCGGCGAGTTGCCGCGCCACGGTGTGCAGCCAGGCGGCACTGGCGTGTCCGGCACGCACGACGAGCACGGTCCGGCTCCCGAGGTACGGGAGGTCGGTCCACGCGGTGCCGGGCGCGACCGAGCCGACGCCGAGCCGGCGTACCTGGCGCGGCAGGGCCGCGGCGCCCTCGCCGCTGACCACGTCCGGGTCTCCCGGCTTGCGGCGGCTGTCCGCGAGGTGCGGGCCGGGCAGTCCGTCGACGACGGCCACCGGCCCCTGCGCCGCCAGCGCCCCGGCGACGTCCAGGGCGAGCACGCTCGTACTGCGCGCGCAGCCCAGTTCGAGCAGCGACACCGGTTCCGCGGAGCCGCGTACGGCGCGGGCCAGGGTCGTGGTGAGGCGTTCGCCCGCCACCCGGGTCCGTCGGCGTCGCCACGGCCAGGCCGGCCGGCGGGGTGCGCGGCGCAGCTCCGCGATGACGGAGGCGCCGAGGTCGCCGCGATCTCCCGGCGCAGCACGGGCCGGTCCGCCACCACGGCGCCGACCGCGGCCACCGCGAGCCCGAGGACCAGTCCGAGGAGGAGCCCGATCGCGGCGTTGGTGGCGGCCGCCTTGGGCAGGGAGTGGCGCACCGCGCGGGGGGCGTCCACGATCCGGGTGCCGGCGACGAGCCGCGGTGTGCCGATGCGCGCCTCCTCGGCGCGCTGGTCGAAGTCGGCGATGCGCGAGTTGAGTTCGGCACGGCGGGCGAAGAGCGTCTCGATGCCCGCCGCCGCCTTCGGGTCGGCCTGCGGCGAACGGTCTCCTATCGCCTTGTCGACCTTGGCCAGCTCGTCCCGCATCCGGTCACGCTGGTCGAGCAGCGCCTTGGCCTCGGCCTTCGCGGTCTCCCGCATCCGTTGCACATGGTCGGCGACGAACGCGTCGGCCAGTGCCTTGGCCCGGGCCACCGCCTGCGCGTCGCTGTCACCGGTCACGTCGATCCGGAGCAGGTTGTTGGTCAGGCCGGTGCCCCGGTACTCCCGCATGAAGTCCTCGGGTTTCTCCGGGGAGCCGAGGGACCGCAGGGCCTTGTCGGCGATCCGCGTGGTTGCCAGCAGCTCGACGTCGGTACGGATCAGCGTTCCGGTGTCGTTCGGCTGGTCCTCCTTGTGCGCGACCAGCACTTTGGTCACCGCGCTCGGCGGCGGCGGCCGCAGGAGCGCCACCGCCGCGCCGAGCAGCAGCCCCGCGAGGGCCAGGGAGCACCAGAGGCGGCGGCGCCTGCGTACCGCCACCACCAGCGCGTGCAGGTCTATGAGTGGAGCGGCGGCGGACGGCTCCGGAGTTGTCCTGCTCGTCGTCACCGCGCACCTCCCCTCGCGTGGTCGCCCACCCCGGTCATGGGGCGCGGAGAAGGATCAACGGTCCGTGGCGTACGGGTCCGGACCGCGCAGGCGACGACGGTCCCGACGACCTCGTGCCCCGCGTCCGCACAGGCCTCCGCGATGCCGGCCAGCTCCTCCGTGGTCCAGCTGCCCAGGCTGAGTACGACCAGGGCACCGGACTCGGTGTCGCGGTCCGGGACCAGCGGCCGGGAGACCGGAACCTCCACCACCCGCGGCGTGGGGGCTCCCCCGCTCGAAGAGGTGCGGGCCGGATCGCCCCCGGCCTCGGCGACGAGCTGCCCGGCTGCCGGCGGGCGATCTCGACGCCTTCCGGCACAACGAACAGCAGCCGCTGGGGGGCGGGAAGTTGGGCTTGGAGGCGGGCCCACACCCGTCGGTGGCGGAGCTGTCTGTCGGCTTCGTCGCCGGAGGGGCGCGGGGGTGCCGGTATGTCCCACCGGGTGTCGACGCCAAGGAGCCTGCGGGTCCAGGCCCGCGGGTCGCGTCCTTGTGGCCGGTGCGCGGGCCGTTCGCCGGGCACGTCGACGTGCCGAGCAGCGTCGAGAGCCGAGCGCGGCGGCGATGACCTGTTCGGTGCGCGGTCGACGGCTCGCCCGTGCGGCGACGAGGTGGCCGATGACCGCGAGCAGGAGGAACGACAGTGCTCCGCCTGCGATGAGGTGCGTCCTCGTCGGCGGTGCCTCGCCGGTCGGCCGGGCCGCGGGGCCCATGACGACCATGCCGGCCTTGTTGGCCGCCGGGTCGGCCTCGTCCAGCTTCTTCATGGCTTCGTGCAGGGCGGTGCGCAGCTTCTCCAGCTCGGTGCGGGCCTGCACGCTTTCCACGGTCCGGCCCGGATCGGCCGCGGCGGCCAGGTCGCTGATGCGGCGGTTGGTCTGCACCACCTTCTCCCGCAGCGTCTCGGGCGCCGCCGCCTCCTCGGAGTCGGTGGTCTCGCCCGCGATCCGCGCGGCGAAGGAGACGAACTGCCGGGCCACCTGGTCGGAGAGCCGCTGGGCGCGCTCCGGGCTGTCGGCCGTTCCGGAGATCTTGATGATGTTCCCGTCGGCGGCTCTCGCACGCACGTGGTCCCGCAGTTCGCCGCCGCTGACGCCGCTCCAGTCGAGCGCGGCGGCCGCGCGGTCGACCACGGCCGAACTGGCCGCCACCTCCGCCTGCGTGAGCAGCTCGCGCTCCTCCCACTGCCCGGCCAGCAGTATCGAGGCCGACGTGGTGTACCTCGGCGGGAACAGCAGTGAGGCGCTGTAGCCGACGAGCGCGCCCGCCACGGCGACGACGACGAGCAGCCGCGCGCGCCGCCGGAAGATCCGCCCGATGGTGGCCAGGCGTATCGGGTCCTCGCTCAACGGCGCTGCCTCCTCGGGGCCCGGTCCGGGCGCCCGGCGCGGCCGGGGCGTCGTCAGGGCAGGCGGCGGCGTAGGCGGCGAGCAGGGAGGCCTGCGAGTTCCGCCAGGAGAGCTGTCCGCTGATCCGCTCCTGGCCGATCTCGCCCATCCGGGCCCGCTGCTCGGGATCGTCCAGCAACTTCCCGATGAGCGCGGCGAATTGGGCCTCGTCGTTGGCGGGCGCGTAGACGGCGGCGTCACCGGCGGAGACTCTCGCCTCGCGAAGGTCGAAGGAGACGATCGGGCGGCCCATCACCATGTACTCCAGAACCTTGTTCATGGTCGACAGGTCATTGAGCGGGTTGCGCGGGTCCGGGGAGAGGCATACGTCCGCGGTGCAGAGGTAGCGCGCCAGGTCGGCGTCCGGGATACGGCCGGTGAACTGGACGTGTTCCGTGAGCCCGAGCCGCCGGGACAGCTCCACCATCGCCTCGAAGGTGTCGCCCCCGCCGACGAACACCGCATGCCAGTCGGTACGCCCGAGGTCGTCGCGGAGCTTCGCCAGGGCCCGCAAGGCGTAGTCGACGCCGTCCTGCGGGCCCATGACGCCGAGATAGCACAGCAGATGAGGCTTGCCGCGCTTCAGTTCCGGCTCGGGCGGTACGGGATGGAACCGGTCGGTGTCCGGTGCGCTGCGCACCACGAAGACGTCCTCCGGCCGCCGGCCGCCGCGGCGCACCGCGACGTCCCGGTAGCTCTCGTTCGTGGCCAGCACGACGTCCGCGGCCCGGTAGGTCAGCCGTTCCAACGCGCACACGGCGCGGTAGAGCAGGTCTTCGCCGCGGTCGAACCGGGAGAGGTACAGCTCGGGCACCAGGTCGTGCTGGTCGAAGACGAACCGCGCGCCGCGCCGCTTCAGCCACAGGGCGGGCAGGAACAGCAGGTCGGGCGGGTTGCAGGCGTGCACCACGTCGACCGGGCCGACCTTGCGGGCCAGCCGGAACGTATGCCACAGCGCCGATCCGTACTCCCGCAGGTAGCCGGCCGGGCCTCCGGTCGCCGCGCGCAACGGGTAGCGGTGAATCCGCACCCCGTCGATCTCCGCCTCCGGCTCCGTGTCCCGCTTGGTGCCCCGGGGGCAGATGACATGCACCTCCCAGCCCGCGTCGCGCAGCGTCGTGCACTCCTGCCACACCCGTCGGTCGAACGGCACCGACAGGTTCTCCACCAGGACCAGCGCGCGCCGGCCGGGCCGGTCGCCGCCGGCGGTGTCACCGGACGACGCGCCATCGGACGACGACGCGTCACCGAACGTTCTGTCACCAAGCAAGGCCCACGTACCCCGGTTCGGCCCGGCGCGCCTCGGCGTCGGGAAGGTGGATGAGGTCGACGATGACCGGTCCCTCGCCGCGCGGCAGCGCGCGAGCACGGCCGGGTCCCTGGTCCCGACCAGGCACACCTCGGCGTGGTCGAGCACTTCCTCGACGGAGTCCGCGAGCAGCTGCGCGAGGTGCGGCAGCCGGGTCTCGATGTATTCGCGGTTCGCGCCGAGCAGCCGGGAGAGGCTCACGTTGGCGTCGTAGATCTTCAGGTCGTACCCCTTGCCGAAGAGCCGCTCCGCCAGCTCGACGAGCGGGCTCTCGCGGAGGTCGTCGGTGCCGGGTTTGAAGGAGAGCCCGAACAGGCCCGCCCGGCGCTTGCCGGTGCGTTCGACCAGCTCGACCGCGCGCTGGAGGTGGTCGGCGTTGGAGGGCAGTACGTGGGCGAGGATGGGCACCGACACGTCGGCCCGCTGCGCCGCGTGGACCAGGCTGCGCAGGTCCTTGGGCAGGCAGGAGCCGCCGAAGGCGAAGCCGGGCCGCAGATAGGCGGGGCTGATGTTCAGCTTGCGGTCGGCGAGGAAGACGTCCATCACCTGGTGCGAGTCGACCCCCAGCGCCTGGCACACCGCGCCCAGCTCGTTCGCGAAGCCGATCTTGAGGCCGTGGAACGCGTTGTCGGCGTACTTGATCGCCTCGGCCGTCGGGACCGGCACCCGGAACACCTCGCCGGGCAGGCCGTCGTAGAGCGCCGCCACCGCGTCGCCGCTCGCCGGTTCCAGCTCGCCGATGACGGTCTTGGGCGGGTCGAAGAAGTCCCGCACACTCGTGCCCTCGCGCAGGAACTCCGGGTTGACGGCGACCCCGAAGTCCACCCCGGCCGTGCCGCCGACGTACTTCTCCAGGATCGGCACGAGCAGGTTCAGGCAGGTCCCCGGGAGCATGGTGCTGCGGAACACGACGGTGTGCCGCCCGCCGCGCTCCGCCAGCGCGGCACCGATCTGTTCGGTGACCCGCTCCAAGTACGTGGTGCACAGGCTGCCGTTGGGCTCCGACGGCGTGCCCACGCAGACCAGCGACACCTCGCTGTTCATGATCGCGTCACGGACGTCACCGGTGGCGCGCAACGCTCCGCCCGCCACGGCCTCGGCGACGAGTTCGCCGATCCGCTCCTCGACCACCGGGGCCTTGCCGTCGTTGACCAGGTCGACCTTCACCTGGTTGACGTCCACCCCGATGACCTCGTGCCCCAGGCCGGCCAGGCACGCGGCCGACACACAGCCCACGTAGCCGAGCCCCAAGACGCTGACCTTCATGTCCCGTCCCTCCCCCCGGGCAGGCCCTGATGGCCTGCGCCCGTGCGCCGATCGGACGACGCCCCCCACGCTTCGACAGATCACGCGTCGGCGTATCGCGCTGCGACAGATCACACGTCGACAGATCACGCGTCGACAGATCACGCTGCGACCGATCACGCTTCGATGCGCACATCAGTAGGCCCCCTGCCCGTGGAGCACCGCACGCAGCGTCTTCCACAAGATCACCGTGTCGAGGGCGAGCGACCAGTCCTCCACGTACCGCAGATCGAGGCGGACCGCCTCCTCCCAGGGCAGGTCGCTGCGTCCGCTGATCTGCCACAGTCCGGTGAGTCCGGGCTTGACCAGCAGCCGCCGCCGGATGTCCGGGCCGTACGCGGCGGACTCCTCCGGCAGCGGAGGCCGCGGGCCGACCAGCGACATCGAACCGGTGAGCACGTTGAACAGCTGCGGCAGTTCGTCGAGCGAGTACCGGCGCAGCACCGCCCCCACCCGGGTCACACGTGGGTCGCGGCGCAACTTGAACAGCAGACCGGCGCCGTCGTTGCGGTGGGCCAGCGCGGCACGTGCCCCGTGCGCCCCGGGGACCATGGTGCGGAACTTGAAGATGGTGAACTCGCGGCCGTCCTTGCCGACCCTGCGCTGGCGGTACAGCGCGCCGCCCCGGCTGTCCGCCAGCACGAGCAGCCCGACGAGCACCATCAGGGGCGCGAAGAGCAGCAGCAGGATCGCGGCGCCCAGGCGGTCGACGACCTCTTTGACCACCCGGCGGCCCCCGGTGAAGGTCGGCATGCTGACCCGCAGCAGGGGTATCCCGAGCACCGCGTCGACGTGCAGCCGTGGGCCGGCCACTTCCATCAGCACGGGGGCCACGACCATTTCGGCATCGCTGCCCTCGAGGTTCCAGGCGAGCCGCTGGAGCCGTTCCGGTGACCAGTGCGGGTCCGGGGTGATCGCGACGACGCGGTAGCCGTCGCGGCGGACGTGGCCCGCGACGTCCGCCAGCCGGCCGACGACCGGCACTCCGTCCAGTTGGTCACCGTCGAGCCCGTGGCCGTCCGCCGTGCACACCGCCTCCACCCGCCAGCCGAGGTGCGGCAACTTGCGTGCCCGAGTGATCAGATCGCGTACCGAGTCGGGGCTTCCGGCGGCCAGGACCGGTCTCAGGCAGAGCCCATCCTTCCGCTGTCTGTGCAGCCGAAGGCGCAGCAGGTACCGGGCGATCATGGTGGTGAGCGCGATCGCGGGGACCGCGACGAAGATCCAGAGTTTGATGTTGCGCGAGGTGAGGGCGATCCCGCCGAGCGCCAGGACGACGACGGCCGCGAACAGCGAGCGGCCGAGCCGGCGGAACTCCTCGGCGCCCTGGCCGAGCACGGCCGGGGCCCACGCCCGGCTCGCCGCGAGCGCTCCCAGCACCAGCAGTTCGGTGCCGAAGGCGAGGATGCCCCATTTCTCGTGCCAGTTGGCCGCGTCCCTGGCCCCGAAGAAGATGCCGATCGCCGCCACCACGCAGGCGGTGACCGCCGTATCGGTGGTGATCACGGTACGGCGGTACCGCTGTTCCCAGTCGGTCGCGGTTCTGCCGATCACCTCGTCCGGCAGCCGCCCGCGCGCCGACGGAAAAGGGCTGACTAACTCCCCCTGCTCCACAGAACCCCCCAGGTCGCCAGTGGTTCGACGCTTTCGCCTCGCACTGTCTGCTCGCCCAGGAGGCACCCCCGCCCCCCGCGCCGCGCCGTTCTCCCCCTCGGGAGGCCCCCGCCTCCCGGACATGACATGTCCGACCGTTTCAGCGCTGCGTACGCAACGCACCCTGGCGGCAGCCGACTCGGATGCTCCCCGCACCCGAGCCCTCCGCTTCGGGCTCCAGGAACTGATCACTGCCACGTCTGACACCGTGGACGCCCTTACCGGCCGTCCACGGCCTCGGACTCAAAGATCACCTTTTGTCGCCCCGTGTCCGCTGCGAAGCACGGTCAATCTAGACCATCGGCGCCCGCCTGGAGAGGGGATGTGTGGAACTTGTGCCCAAGCTCGGGAGGCGGAATGACTGATCAGCGACTGCCCATCGATGCCGCGAGGCGCGGGCACGCCCGCGACCTGCGAGGACGCGGATTCCCCGAGCCGCCGAAACCGTCGGCCACAAGTCCACTTGGCCGGATCGCACACCCGTGCCCACCCTTCGAGCGACCGAGACCGCTCCACGGGAAAAAGAAGGAGCACGCGTCGTTCATCGCGTGCGGTGACTTCGACGGCTCCGTCAACTCCGACTTCGACCTGTTCGTACGTTGGTCCGACGGCGAGGTGACCGTGTACGGCAACACCCAGGCCGACGCAGTGGGGCGGGAGTACCAGCTCGTTCCGCCGCCCGCCCGGGCCGCGGCCCTTGCCCGGACCCCGCATGCGGGGCAGAGCGGAGCGGCCTGCGAGGCGGTGTGCGGCCCTGAGCTGTGGGTAGTGCGCGGCGCGCTGACCCTCGAACCGGCACGGCTCGATGACCTGACGGCCGGGGCCGCCCTCGCGGCTGCCCCGGCGTCGGATCACGCTTCCCACCTCTCAACTCATAAGGTGCATTCATGCATATACGCTCCACCTCCCGCCTCGGTGCCGTGGCCGCCCTCGCGGCCGCCCTCCTCGTCGGCTGTGCCGGACAAGGGAACGGTGACAGTGGGGGGACCCCCGGCGAGAAGAGGTCCACGCCGCCCCCGTCCACCTCTCGCCCCACCTCGGACACGTCGTCCGGCAACGGCCGGAGCTGGGAACCCGACGACGCCCTCCAGCGGGCGCAGCGGGCTCTGGATGCCTACGCCGACGACGGAACCGACCCCACGCTCGTCGACAGCGATACGTCGTACATCGCGTCCGGCGCCGACAAGACCTACGAGGCCCCCGGCGACAGGCCGTACCGCCTCGACATCACCTGCGACACCCGCGGCGTCGACGAACTCACCCTCACGCTCTCCCGCGGAGAAGACGAACAGGCCTACGGCATCGGATGCGGGGACCCCGAGGCGGACCAGTTCAACATCCCGTCGGGCACGTCATTCAAGATCAGCGTCGATCCGGTGAAGGACGGCACGGGCCTGGTCCTGTGGCGGCTGAGCGCCATCGCCCCGGACCACGTCGAGGGATGCGACGACGACATCACGGCGTGCGAGGACTGACGATCCCTGCCCCTGCCGGACAAGGTCCCACTTACGGCGGCTTCGTCAACATCGCACCCGTCATTCCCTCGTGAGGGTGGCCGATCTTCCGGTCGTGTGTCTGCACGTAATGCACCCTGCGCAGGAGGCGCCCCATAGGCCGCGCATGGGTAAACGCTCCGTTTCAGGACAAGGGTGTGATCCGGCGTTCCGCTTCGCGCTCTGTTCGTCCGCTCTCCCCGTCACCATCAGGTCGGCGGTCGTGTGAACGGGTGAAGGGACGAAGATGATGAGCACTGACACGGGAACGGCAGACGGCGAACAGGCTGCTCGCCGGATCAGCACAGTTGCGGGAACAGCTACCCCAGAGGCGGCCAAAGACGGCAAGGAGCTGGCCCGTTCGACCAAGTTGAACGGTCCGTACGGGGTCGCGGTGGACCGCGACGGGACCCTCTACATCTGTGAGCACGCCGGCCATCGGGTCCGGAGGGTCACGTCTGACGGGAAGATCAGCACGGTCGCGGGGACCGGGAGTCCGGGACGTGGAGCAGAGGGGGTCTCCGCCCTTTCGGCCGCGCTGCAACACCCGCGTGGGATTGCCGTGGACAGCGCGGGCGACCTCTACATCGCCGATGCGGGTAACCACCGCATCCGGAAGGTCACGATGGCCGACGGGAAGGTCTATACGTTCGCCGGGACGGGCACCGGGGCCACTGACCGCACCTTGGCCACCGCTACCTCTCTGAGCACGCCGCACGATGTCGCGGTGGACAGCGCGGGCGATGTTTATATCGTCGATCACGGCAACCACCAGATCAGGAAGGTCACGGCTGACGGGAAGATCAGCACGGTGGCCGGGAAGGGCACCCCTGGTTTGGCCCCTGACGGTACCCTCGCCACCGACGCCCAGCTGAAGTTCCCGAGCGCCGTGGCGGTGGACAGTACAGGCAACCTCTACATCGCCGATTCCGGCAACCAGCGGGTCCGGAAGGTCACGAAGGCCGATGGGAAGATCCGCACGCTTGCCGGGACGGCCACGGCCCCGTTGAACACCTCAGTGGGGATGGCGGTGGACAGCGTGGGCGACCTCTATGTCGCCGACTACGGCAGCCACCGGATCACGAAGGTCGCGGCTGACGGGAAGGTCAGCACGCTTGCCGGAACAGGCGCCCCGGGCTTCGATGGTGACGGCGAGTTGGCCGCCAAGGACGCCAAGCTGTACAACCCGTACGGGCTTGCTGTGGACTGCGTGGACTCGCTCTACATCGCCGACTACAGCAACACCCGGGTCCGGAAGATCACGTCGGCGAAGTTGGCGGGGCTGCCCGATTCGGGCACGGTGGTCTCCTGGGCCAACGTCCGCAGCAAACTGCGGATTTCGGTCGTGCATGAGTCGACCAAGGACGGGGCCGAGGTACAGCAGACGCTCACCGTCCCCAGGGACCACCAGCGGTGGCGGCTGGTCGCGGCGGGGCAGGACGACGGCGAGGTCCTGTACCGGATCGAGAACGTGCGCAGCGGCAAGGTCCTGGAGGTCGTAGGAGCCCACAAGGCCAAGGGTGCGGTGGTGGCGCAGCGCGCCTACGAGGGTGCTGACGCGCACCACCAGCAGTGGCGGCTGATCCCGGTGGGCCCGGTGACCGATTCTCCACGGGTGTACGAGATCGCGAACCGCAACAGTGGTCTGCTGCTGCGGGTCGACACCAACGCCCGCACGGTGATCAAGCAGTACGAGGCGGAGGGCGACCCTCGAAGCCGTCAATGGCAGCTGCTCCCGGTATGACGCAGGGGGGCAGGGGCGGTCATGCCCCTGCCCCCTTTGCGACGTGAGCGCTACTGGGAACCGGATGCTCCCTCGGTGGTCGTCTCGGTCTTCTTGGTCTCCCCCAGCTTCTGCGGAGTCTCGGCGGTCGCTGGTGGCGGCTTGGCGGGCTCCGCGGCCTTGGGTGTCTTCGGTGCCTCGGGGGTCTTCGCGTATGCCGCCCTGTCCGGGTCGCTCTGGAGGCTCCCGTGCTTTTGCAGCCCGTCCTCCTCCTTCACCGTCTCCTTCGCCTTTGCCATACCGGCGGACGCCGTGCCGGAGACCGTGCCGGCATGGGCCGAGTCCTTCTCCGTCTGGGCCGAGTTCTTCGTCGTCCGGATGAAAGAGCCGAGGATGCCCATGATGACCCGCGCTTCAGGTGACTGCTCCCGGACGACTTTCGCCCGGGAGGAAGCCCCGTGGAGATCACTGATGAACAGGTCCGCGCTCTTGTCGTCGTACGCGTCCTCTGTGACGTCCTCGAAGTCGGTGTCCGCAGCCCGCCGCGAGTCGGTGTTGCCGGGCTTCACCGAGAAGAGCGCCGCGCTGTCTTCCGCGAAACCGAAAATGTTGTTGAACACCATGGTCATTGCCTCTCGTCGTCGTGGGTTGGGCGTCGCCGCCCGGTCAAGGGCCCTTGTGCAGGGCTCGCTGGCTGTAGACCAGGCGCTCTTCCTCGAACATCGTGTGATGGACGTCCAGGGCGGAGACGACCTCCATCCGCCCCTTCATGCGGAATCCGCCGCCGGCCAGATTGATGCTGGCGATGTCGTAGGCGGCCACCTGGGCGAGCCCGGGATTGCCGGGCTGCGGGGGAGACAGGACCGGAACCGGTACGGCGTACTGCACCGCGAGGTACCCGGCGAAGGTCACCGGGATCTCGTACTCGTAGTGCCGGTGGACACGCCGCTGCGTGGCCATGGTCTCCACACGGGAGTCTGCCGGGACCGTGCCGGAGATCTGCGATTTCGAGGTCCAGCTGGTCGTCAGGGAACCGCCGACGGTGGCCGCGAGGCCCAGCGCCAGTTGCGCGTTGAGCGACGCGCTGCCGGTGGCACTGCCCTGAGTGGTGAACGCCACCGAGTCCGTCACCGAGTTCGACGTGGAGTTCCCCGTCGAGTTCGTCGTGGCTGTCTCCGTGGCGTTGGCGTTGTCGACCCCGACGCTGTCCTTGCTGTTCTTGTTGGTCACCGTGTTGGCGTTCTTGTTCGCCATGTCGTTCCGCATCTGCGTCCCGAACTGCGCCTGGAGATCCATCTTGAGCTGGTTCTGCAACTGCAACTGCAGCTGCGCGCCGATGGTGCCGCCGAAGGTGAGCTTGGCATCCCCGTGAAGCGACCACGTCACCCCGTTCGACACGGTGAATTCGACCGAGTCGGTGAAGGTCATCGAGTTCTTCTGGCTGCGGTTCACGTAGGCACGGGAGGAGAACGTGTCGGGCCGGGGCGGAGTGATGTCACCCCGCTCCTCGATCAGTGGCTCCCCGAGGTTCATGTAGGCGAGCCAGCCACGATCGAACGCGGAGTCCGGGAAAGCGTCGGAGGATTTCTCCTTGTTGATCGAGACGCCGACGGGCCTGTGCTGCACGCCGTTGTTGTCGGTGTAGACCAGGTTGGGGTGGTTCAGGATGGCCTGCAGGTCGATGTTGAGTTCCCGCAGGTTGGTTTTTGTCAGCGGATGACGCTTGAACCGTTCCAGGTTGTATGCGGTGGAAGGCATTCCCCGTCCTCGACTGATCTGTCCGAAACGCGCTCGATGGAATGGAACAGATTTCCGCGCGCTTGCCGAAATTCGAAACTAGCAGAGGCCAAAATTCCTGGGAAGGCTCCCTCGAGCATCACGCCCAATCGAGTGAAAACAAATCACCGACCGCCCCCAACTCGCCGCCGATTGAGGTAAGTTGAGGCCCTGCCAGCCACTCGATCGATTCCTCCGCGAATTTCTGTACGCGCATCTCGTGCTGGCATCCGCTTGCCGGACGGCGGCATTGGATTTGATTGCCCCCCAAAACGCCGGGACTGCGTCGATGCAGGTCGGGTAAATGCGGCGGTAATGCCATGCGGAAAAGCGCTGCCCTTGTGGCTGGTTTATCGTTCTCCACTTCGACGACAGGTGAGGTTCCGCGATGTACACCCAAGAACGCACGGCGATGTCGAACCTGGTGGTGGGCGGCCCGGTCGCGGTGAACAGCTACGACAACGCGATCGTGGCCGCGCTGGTCGAGAACCGGCCAGTGATGCTCGTCCACGCCTTCAACGGAGGCTTCCTGCAGCCTGCCGAGCTGAAGGGCAGCGTCCACGACAAGGGAGTCCAACTGTCCACCGCGCTCGACACGTCCACCAAAGAGGCGCAGGGCCACCTCTGGTACATCACCCCGGCAGGCTTCTTCGGGCAGCGACCGCTGTACTTCATCGAGAGCGCCGCGGGCCAGGAGCCCCCCAAGCCGCCCGCCGCCGGCCAGATCGATCCCGGGCGCGGCGACGACGGCGTGCCCAAGCCGCAGCGCCGGCGCATCACCGTCCACCAGGACGCCCCGACAGGCACCACGGGCGACACCGTCCAAGTGGGCCTGCCCGACAAGGTCGGCGACCTGTGGCGCGGCAAGAACGGCGCGCCGGAGGACACGCAGATGTGGGTCGTCACGGTGACGCCGTGGGGCGGCATCACCTTCGTGCCGATCACCCACCCGGACACCATCCTCGGCTTCAAGGACCACGCGGTGACGGCCAAGAGCGAGGTGCGCGTGACCTACAACTGGGGCGGGGACTTCACCGGGACGGTCATCAACACGTTCTACCCGCGCCTGCCCAACGAGTGGAGCGTCCCCTACCACCACGTCTTCACGTGACCCGCGGCCGTCGCCCCACCGCACCTGTCCCGAGCCCCCGCCCGCACCGCCCGGAAGAGGCACCACGATGCCCGTGCCCACGCAAGAACTGAAACTGGAGATCGTCAACGCGGCCACGGGGAAGATCCTCGGCGCCAGGTCCACGCCGGGAACGGACGGGGCACTGGTCGTACGCGACTTCCCGGACGGCGCCCGGCCCCGGAGCATTGGCAGCTCACCCCCGTACAACCGCCAAGCGGACAGACACAAGACGAGCGGGCCTACGTGATCCGCAACGCGGTCACCAGCAAGGTCCTCCACAATCCCGCCGCCGCAGACCGCGGCCTCCGCCAATCGGATGCCGCCGCCGGCAACAAGGCCCAGCACTGGCGCCTCGTCCCCGTCGAGGACGAAGCGGGCCTCTACTTCATCGAAGACGCCACCGACGGCGCCGTTCTCGACCTCGCCGACCCCGCGGCGGACGAGATCCGGGTGGTCCTGCGCGAGTACGACGACAGCGCGGCAAGCCAGCGCTGGCGGTTCGTCACGGCCGAGCCCGAGCGCACGAGCGATCCCGTGCTGCGCTTCGCGCCACTGAGCCACTGGAACAGCCGCCAGTCCTGGCGACTTGTCCGCTCGGCCGCGCTGCGACCGGCACCCGACGCCAGCCCCTCCTTCAGCGACATGCTGCTGGTCCTGAAGCGCTTCGGAAGCGGGCAGGACGCCGGCGCGTGGCAGAGCGTCGGAGCCGGCAACTCAACCGGCGGGCAATCGGGCGCCCTGGAGCCAGGCCGGTGGGCCGGGCTCGGTGACCGGTTCCTCGCCGACACCACCGGTGACGGCCGAGCCGACATCGTCGGGCTCAAGCCCGCGAAGGGGCCGGTGTCGGCCGCCGGCCTGGGTGACGGCACATTCAAGGACGACGAGCGCGTCCTGCACCCACCCGCGCCCTCCCCGAGTCCCAAAGATCTGTGGACGCTCGTGGACACCACGGGCAACGGCAAGCCCGACGCCGTCACACTCGCCGCCGACGGTGTCCGCGTGTTCCTGCAGGACGACACTGGAAAGTTCGCACCCGCGAGCGCCGAGCCGGTCATCAAGGCGTTCGGCCACGGCCAGTCGGCGGGCGGCTGGGTCGCCGACAAGCACCCCCGCTTCCTCGCCGACACCACCGGCGACGGCCGCGCCGACATCGTCGGCTTCCACGACGACGGCGTCTGGATCTCACTCCAAGACGCGGAAGGGAAATTCGCCGACCCCCTGTGGGTCCTCGACGACTTCGGGGTCGACCAGGGGTGGAGCTCGACCGCGGAGCACCCCCGCTCCCTGATCCCGGCCACCGGCGGCGGAGCTGTGGACATCATCGGGTTCGGCCCGCAGGGCGCCGTCGTCGCCCGTGGACGCGGCGACGGCACGTTCGAGCCCCCCAAGCTCGTCCTGAACGACTTCGGGGACGCCCAGGGGTGGACGAGCAAGAAGCACCTCCGGGTCCTCGCCGACGTCACCGGCGACGGCAACCCGGACCTCGTCGGCTTCGGCGACGAAGGGGTCTGGGTGGCGCACAGCTGCGGCGACGGCCGGTTCGAGCAGGCACAGCTGGTGTGCCGCGGCTTCGGCCACAACGACGACGCCGGCGCCTGGCGGGTCGGCCACCACCCCCGCTTCGTCGCCGACATCACCGGTGACGGCCGCGTCGACATCGTCGGCTTCGGCGGACCAGGCGTGTACGTGGCCCGCAACCTCTTCCGCCGCTTCAAGACCCGGTGAACCTCCAGCGCCTCCACTGCACGGCCCAGTGGTTCTCCGTCACGTCGAGAACGCCGACACCCATCAAAGAACCGGGCCCCGGCCGACGGACCCGACCACCATGCCATCCGGCGCTTCCGCGGCGGGCCGACCGCCAAGCCTCACCTCGCCGCAGACAGCCGCTGCCACCCGCTACGCCTTCTTGTTGAACTCCGCCACGTTCTTCTGGTGCTCCTCGAAGTTCGCCGTGAAGCGAGTGTCACCCGGCTTCACCGTCACGAAGTACAGCCAGTCCCCAGGAGTCGGATTGGTCGCCGCCCGCATCGCCTCTTCACCCGGGTTACTGATCGGCGTGGGCGGCAGGCCCATGCGCGCATAGGTGTTGTAAGGGCTGTTGATCTTCGTGTCCCGCTCGCTGGTGGACAGCGTGGAGCGGTTGAGGGCGTAGTTGATGGTCGAATCCATCTGCAGCGGCATGCCCTTGTCGAGGCGGTTGTAGATGACCCGGGCCACCTTGCCCATGTCCGCCTTGGAGTCGACCTCCGCCTCGATCATGCTTGCGATGGTGACGGTCTGGTAGACGCTGACGGCGTTGCGGTCGGCACCCGCCGTCACACGGCTGTTGCCGAACTTCTTGTTGGCCGTCTCCACCATGTACGACAGGACCGATGCCGGGGTCGACTCGGAGCTGATCGGGTAGGTCGCCGGGAAGAGATAACCCTCGGGATTGCCCCCGGCGTCTCCGGGAAGCTGCAGATCAGCCTTGGACAGGGCCTTCTTCGTGGTGCCCGCGGGCACCTTCAGGGCCTTGTCCACGGCTGCGTACACCTGACCCGAGCGCCACCCCTCGGGGATCGTCAAGGACTCGGGGCGCGCATCGTCGTCCGGAAGCAGCAGCGGCACCGTCACGGCGGCGGCCGCCACGAGAGCTCCGGTCGCGATCAGGGCGATCCGGCCCCGCCGCGTCAGTCGAATCGTGCCCCGTCGCGGAATCTTGGTCTGCATGGGGGCACGTTAACCCGTAAATACGGTTATTCCCGGTATATCCTCATGGCGTCGGCTCCAGTTGGGCGTCTCTGCGGACGAGAGCGGCGTACCGTCCGTCGCGCGCCATGAGTTCCTCGTGCGTGCCGCGCTCGGCGACGCGTCCGGCGTCCAGGACCACGATCTGGTCGGCTCCGCGGACGGTGGAGAGCCGGTGGGCGATGGTGAGGGTGGTCCGGTCCGCGGAGAGGGCGTCGATGGCTTCCTGCACGGCCCGCTCGGTGCGGGTGTCCAGGGCGCTGGTCGCCTCGTCGAGGATGAGGACCGGCGGGTCGCGCAGGATCGTGCTGGGCGATGGCGAGGCGCTGCTTCTCGCCTCCGGAGAAGCGGTGGCCGCGCTCGCCGACCACGGTGTCGTACCCGTCGGGCAGGGAGGCGATGTGGTCGTGGATCTGGGCGGCGCGGGCCGCGGCCACGAGTTCCTCGTCGGTGGCGTCGGGCTTGGCGAAGCGGAGGTTCTCGGCGACCGAGGCATGGAAGAGGTACGTCTCCTGCGAGACCACGCCGATGGCGCGCGCGAGGGTGTCGAAGTCCAGGTCACGCACGTCGACGCCGTCGAGGGTGACGCGTCCGCCCGTGACGTCGTACAGCCGGGGGACGAGGTGGCTCAGTGTCGACTTGCCGGAACCGGTGGGTCCGACGACGGCCAGACTGCCACCGGCTGGTATCGCGATGTCGATGCCCTGGAGCGTGGGTGCCGCCTTATCGTCGTAGCGGAACTCGACGTCCTCGAAGCGGATCTCTCCCTTGATCGAGTCGAGGCGCACCGGCTTCTCGGGCTCGGTGATGTCGACCGTCAGATCGAGGTACTCGAAGATGCGCTGGAAGAGCGCGAGCGAGGTCTGGATCTGCACACCGGTGGAGAGCAGGCTCACGGTCGGCCGGAAGAGGCCCTGCTGGAGCGAGACGAAGGCGACGAGCGTGCCGATGGAGACGGTGGGGCCGCCCATCTGGAAGGCGAGGCCCGCACTCCAGTAGATGACGGCGGGCATGGCGGCCATCACGATCGAGATGACGGCCATCCGCCAGCGGCCCGCCATGTTCGACCGGATCTCCAGGTCGACCAGCCGCTCGGACTCGTCCGCGAAGGACCGGGTGAGGGAGTCGGCACGGCCCATCGTCCGGCCGAGGACGATTCCGCTCACGGAGAGCGACTCCGTGACGGTCGCGGCCATCGCGGCCATCTGTTTCTGGCGCTGGGTGGCGATCTTCTTGCGCTCGCGGCCGACCCGGCGGCTGATCCACACGAACACCGGGAGCAGCAGCAGGGAGACGACGGTCAGGCGCCAGTCGAGGGCGAGCATGGCGACGACCGTCGCGATCACGCTCGTCAGGTTCGAGACGAGGGAGGTCGCGGTGGAGGTGACGGTCGCCTGCATGCCGCCGATGTCATTGGCGATGCGGGACTGGACCTCGCCCGTACGGGTGCGGGTGAAGAAAGCCAGGGACATGCTCTGCAGCCGGCCGTAGACAGCCGTGCGCAGGTCGTGCATGACGCGCTGTCCCACGGACGTGCTGATCAGGGTCTGGAGGACGCCGAAGACGCTCGTGACAACCGCGCTGAGGATCATGCCGAGCGCGAGCAGGCTCAGCAGACCGGTGCGCCCTTGCGGAATCGCGGTGTCGAGGATCTCCTTCAACAGGAAGGGCGTCGCGACCGAGACCAGGGACGCGGCGCAGACCAGCAGTCCCACGATCGCGAGGCGGCCTCGGTAAGGGCGGAAGAGGCGCAGGATGCGGCGCATCTGCCGCGGTTGCGGCTCCTCACCCGGCTCCGGGGCTGGGGGTGTCCAGGTGGGTTCGTCGTGACGCATGGGCTCCTACGGGATCTAGAGGACCTACGGACGTACGGGGCCTACGGCTACGGGGCCCAAGGGGTCGGCCGAGCCTGCCGGGGTTGCCGAGGCTGCCCGGCCCGTCGGGCCTGTCGGGCCGGGAGAGACCCGCAGGCTTTCCTGGTGATGATGACTCAGAGAGCATAGCTCACTGTTACCTATACTCACAATGCACAAGGTCCTGATAATGTTCCCGCATGAACACCCCGGACCCCGACGGCCTGCTCGCCGAACAGCTGCTGCGGCTGACCCGCAGGCTGCAGCGGATTCAGAAGCGCCATCTGGTACCGATCGGCATCACCCCCGCCCAGTCGCGCCTGCTGCGCACCCTCGCGCACTGCGAGACCCCGCCCCGCATGGCCGACCTCGCAGACCGCCTCGAAGTGGTCCCGCGCGCCGTGACGACGCTGGTCGACGCCTTGGAGGCCGGTGATCTCGTACGCCGTGTGCCCGATCCGACCAACCGCCGGGTGATCCGCATCCAGCTCACCGACGCGGGGCTGAAGACCCTCGGTGAGCTGCGCGGCGCGCGCCGGGCGGCCGCGGAGGACATCCTGGCCCCATTGGACACTGAGCAGCGCGCGCAGCTGGGCGGTCTGTTGAACGCTCTGTTCGATGTGCGGGACGCTCAGGAGGGCCACCGCCGCTGCTGACCACCGGGCGCACCGCGGGCATCGTCGCCGGGTACGCCGCCACCGCCGAGGAGAGCCCATGCCCCTGCTGGAGCCCGATCCGGAAGCCCTGCGCCCCACTGCGCGCGCTGAAGCGCCCACCCCTGACCGTGTCCCGGACGCCCGGGCCGCGGGTACCCCGGAGCCGCTGAAGTCGGACCTGATCGCGCTGCTCGGGGCGGACAAGGTCCTGACCAAGGTCTCCGACCTGGTGCGGTACGCCTCGGACGCGAGCCCCTACCGCTTCCTGCCGCAGGTCGTGGTCGTCCCCGAGGACATCGACGACGTCTCGGCCGTCCTTTCGTACGCGCACGGCAAGAGCCGCGAGGTCGTCTTCCGCGCCGCCGGCACCTCGCTGAACGGCCAGGCGCAGGGCGAGGACATCCTGGTCGACGTGCGCAAGCACTGGGCGGGCGTCGAGGTGCTCGGCCCGGGTGAGCGGGCGCGCATCGGGCCCGGCACCACTGTCGTGCGCGCCAACACCACGCTCGCCCGGTTCGGCCGGGTGCTCGGTCCCGACCCGGCGAGCGCCGTCGCCTGCACGGTCGGCGGCGTCGTCGCGAACAACGCCTCGGGCATGACGGCGGGTACGACCCGCAACTCCTACCGCACGCTTGCCTCACTGACCTTCGTGCTGCCCTCCGGCACGGTCGTGGACACCGCGGAGCCGGACGCCGACGAGCGGCTGGCGCGCGCGGAGCCCGCCCTGTGCGCGGGGCTCCTGGCGATCAAGCGGGAAATCGAGGCGGACGCCGAGCTGGTGGCCCGCATCCGCGCCAAGCACCAGATCAAGAACACCAATGGCTATCGTCTCGACGCCTTCCTCGACGGTGCGACGCCCGTTCAGATCCTGCGTGGCCTGATGGTCGGCTCCGAGGGCACCTTCGGCTTCATCGCGGAGGTCGTCTTCGACACGCTGCCGCTGGACCGGCACACCAGTACGGCTCTGCTGTTCTTCCCCTCGCTGCCCGCGGCCGCCGCGGCGGTGCCGCTCTTCAACGCCGCGGGCGCGCTCGCCGTCGAGCTGATGGACGGCAACACCCTGCGCGCCTCGGTCAGCGTGCAAGGGGTGCCCGCCGACTGGGCCGCGCTCCCGAAGACGACGACCGCGCTCCTGGTGGAGTTCCGTGCACCGGACCGGGCCGCACAGGAGGCGTACGAGACCGCTGCGGCCAAGGTCCTGGAGGGGCTGGAGCTGGTGGCGCCGGTGCCTTCGGTGACGAACACGTTCACCCGCGACGCGAAGACGATCGATGGTTACTGGAAGGCGCGCAAGGCGTTCGTCACAGCCGTCGGCGGCTCCCGCCCCCCAGGGACGACACTGATCACCGAGGATTTCGCGGTGCCCCCTGGCCGGCTCGCCGAGGCCTGTGAGGCCCTGCTGGACCTCCAGACGCGACACGGCTTCGACGCCGCCGTGGCGGGTCACGCGGCGCACGGCAATCTGCACTTCCTGCTCGCCTTCGACGCGTCGCTCCCGGCGGACGTGGAGCGGTACGCCGCGTTCATGGACGCGTTCTGCCGTCTCACCGTGGAACGGTTCGACGGCTCCCTGAAGGCCGAGCACGCCACGGGCCGCAACATCGCGCCCTTCCTGGAGCTGGAATGGGGCCCCAGGGCCACCGAGTTGATGTGGCGCACCAAGCAAGTCATCGACCCGGACGGGGTGCTGGCTCCACGCGTCGTGCTCGACCGCGATCCCAAGGCCCATCTACGGGGTCTGAAGACCATCCCCCAGGTGGAGCTGATCGCGGACCCCTGTATCGAGTGTGGCTTCTGCGAACCGACCTGCCCCAGCGAGGACGTGACCACCACTCCACGTCAGCGGATCGTGCTGCGCCGCGAGATGATGCGCCAGACCCCCGGCTCCCCCGTCGAGGACGGCCTCGTCGAGGCGTATGGCTACGACGCCGTGGACACCTGCGCGGGTGACTCGACCTGCAAACTGGCGTGCCCCGTCGGCATCGACACGGGCGCCCTGATGAAGGGCTTCCGGCACGCGCGACACTCGCCCCGCGAGGAGAGGATGGCCGCGCTCGCCGCCAAGAACTTCAAGGCCGTCGAGGCGTCCGCGCGGCTCGCGGTGGCCGCTGCCGACAGGATCAGCGACCGGCTGCTCACCGCGGTGACCCGCACGGCCCGCAAGGCCGTGCGACCCGACCTCGTGCCGGAGTGGCTGCCGCAGATCCCCGGCGCGGCGGCCCACCGACTGCCGCGCACCGCACGCGTGGGCGCTCGGCCGTCTACTACCCGGCACTGCGTCAACCGCATCTTCGGCAGCCCGGGCGACCGCTCCCTTGCCGAGGCCGTCGTCGCCGTGTCCACGCGCGCGGGCCAGCCGGTTTGGATTCCAAACGATGTCGCGGGTACGTGCTGCGCGACGATCTGGCACTCCAAGGGGTACGACGCGGGCACCACCCTCATGGCCAACCGCATCGTCGAGGCGGCCTGGGGCTGGACCGCGGGCGGCCGGCTGCCGCTGGTCGTCGACGCCTCTTCCTGCACCCTTGGCATCGCGCACGAGGTGGTGCCGTATCTGACGGCCGACAACCGCGCGCTGCACCGCGAACTGACCGTCGTCGACTCGATCGTCTGGGCCGCAGACGAGTTGCTGCCCCACCTGACGGTGCACCGCACAGTCGGCTCCGCCGTCCTGCACCCCACGTGCTCGATGCAGCATCTGGGCGACGAGGCCCAGTTGCGTACGGTCGCGGAGGCCTGCGCGGACGAAGTGGTCGTACCGGACGACGCCGGGTGCTGCGCGTTCGCGGGAGACCGCGGCATGCTGCACAAGGAACTCACCGAGTCGGCCACCCGCAAGGAAGCGGCGGAGGTCACCGCCCGCCCCTACGACGCCCACCTCTCCGCGAACCGCATGTGCGAGGTCGGCATGGACCACGCGACGGGCCGCGGCTACTACTCCGTCCTCCTCGAACTGGAACGCGCGACGCGCCCTGCGGAGCCGCCGCCCCGAGGCCTCTGAAAGCGCCCCCCGTTCAGCTCCGCCGCCCGCTTTCCGTCGCCGCAAGGAAATCCAAGTCCCCGACCACTTCAGCCTCTTGCATCCCCGCCGTAGCCCCATCAGGGTGGCTTCCGCCCCAGTGGTAGAGACCACCCGACATACAGCTACGGAGGTCCGATGCACGACGAGAACGCGACACCGACTCCTGACGGCGTCACCCCTGACGGCATCACCCCTGACGAAGGCGCCACCGGCTCGCCGGGAGACGGCCGTTCACGCCGTACGGTGCTGCGCACGGCGGGGCTCGCCGGGGCGGGGCTCGGGCTCGGCGCCTTCGCGGGCCGGCACGGCGCACGCCGACGCCCCGGGCGCCGCACCCGCAGAGGCCGCGGACACGACCGCCCAGGCGCCCGCCCGCAAGGGCCGGACGATGATCGGAGTGCCGTTCCAGCGCCGCTCCAACGTGCGGGTCGGGATCGTCGGCCTCGGCAACCGCGGCGGCTCCATGATCGACCTGTTCCTCGCGATTCCGGGCGTGCGCGTCGTGGCGCTCTGCGACCCGGTCAAGGAGAAGACCGCGGCGGCGGCGAAGAAGGTCACCGCCGCGGGCCAGCCGGCCCCGGCGACGTACACCAAGGGCGAGGACGACTACGAGAACCTGTGCAAGCGCGGGGACATCGACTTCGTGTACGTGGCGACACCCTGGGACTCCCACTTCGCCATCTGCAAGGCGGCGATGCTGAACGGCAAGCATGTAGGGGTGGAGTGTCCCCTCGCCATGCGTCTGGACGAGCTGTGGGAGCTGGTCGACCTCTCGGAGCAGACCCGCCGACACTGCATGCAGCTGGAGAACTGCTGTTACGGCAAGAACGAGATGCGTGTCCTGCGCATGGCGCACGCGGGCAAATTCGGCGAGCTGCTGCACGGCGCCGGCGCCTACAACCATGATTTGCGCGGCCTGATGTTCGACCCCGACTACTACGAGGGCCCGTGGCGCCGCCTGTGGCACACGCGGCTGCGCGGTGACCTCTACCCCAACCACGGCTTCGGCCCGGTCGCCAACTACATGGACGTCAACCGCGGTGACCGCGTCACGCACATATCCAGCTTCGGCACGCCCGCCCTGGGCCTGGCCGAGTACCGCAGGGCGCACATGCCACCCGGTGACCCGAGCTGGAAGGAGACGTACATCGAGAGCGACCGCACCATCAGCCTCGTACAGACGGCGAAGGGGCGGGTGATTCGCTTGGAGCACGACGTCTCCACGCCCCACCCCTATAGCCGCATCAACAGCCTCGGCGGCACCAAGGGCGTCTTCGAGGACTACCCGCCGCGCATCTACATCGAGCCGGACCACACGGACGACAAGTGGGCCGACTTCTCCAAGTACGCCGACTTCGACCACTGGCTCTGGAAGGAACACGCCAACCCGCCCGGCGGCCACGGCGGCATGGACTACATCATGATCTTCCGCCTGATGCAGACCATGCAGCTCGGCCTCGTCCCGGACTTCGACGTGTACGACGCCGCGACATGGACGGCACCCGTGCCGCTGAGCCACCTCTCGATCAAGGCGAAGGGCGCGCCGCAAGCGATCCCCGACTTCACGCGCGGACTGTGGAAGAAGGCGCGTCCGGGGATGGACTCACCGAAGCCGCAGGTGAAGCCGGAGGCGTAGCGAGCAGCAGGGGGGCGGGTTCGGGCGCGGGCGCTCATGTCAACCACCAGCCTTGGATCGTGCTCCGAACCGCCCCCCGCTTGCGGACCTCAGCAGCGCAGGCGGTCCTCCGTCAAAATCCCCTGGACGGTGGCCAAGGTGCGGTCGTGACAGCCACCGTCGCCGAACTGACGGTAGCGCTCACGCGAGGTGCCCACCGCGTGCCGTTCCTCGCGCGGGACGTTGGTGAGGTAGGAGGCGTCCCCGTCGTACCGGTCGTCGGTCACCGTCCGTCCGACCCGTCGGCCGCCGTGGGTCCTGACGCTCTCGGCACGGTCGTCGAGGGAAATCTCGGTGCGCAGTCGGTCATCGGCGCCGAGCGTCGTGGTGCCGTCCATCGTGTACGTCCGATCGGTGCGCACCGACCGGCCACCGGTCGTGACCGTCTCGCGGTCGGTCCAGGTAGCTTCGAGCGCGTCCACGGCCTCCCCCTCGGTCCATTGGTGCACGGACGTATTGGCGAGGGTGCGCGTCACGGTCGTGGTCACACGGCCGTGCGAGGTGTTCACATGCCCGGAGACGCTCAAGCGGTGGCCGCCCTTGGTGTCGAGCCGGTGCGGGGTCTCTCCTGAACCCGGCGTGTGCGTCGACTTGTTCGAGAGGGCGCCCTCCGTGTGCCGGGTCAGCTTGCCCGTGACGCGCTCACTCTTCTCGTCCTGCCAGACCAGGACGTTGACCGGGGTGCTCCAGCCCGTCTGCGCCTTCGGGACGCCGACGACGGAGACCTCCACCTCATGCGGGCGGCCGTCGTTGAGGATGCCCGCGAAGGGCGTCAGGTCGTACTCGATGGGCTTGACGTCGAAGGCTCGCGGGCCCGGGATCACGTACCAGAGGAAGGGGTTGGACCAGCCGCCGGTCCACACGGTCGGGAACGGCGCGGCGATGCCCGCCAGTTGGCCGTCCACCTTGACCTGCACCTCGCGGTAGGGGCCGTTGTCCGCCTTGCAGGAGTAGGGCACCGCGTCGGGAACTGTCATGTACCAGTACTCTTCGCAGCCGCCTCCGGAGCCGGTCGCGTAGACCTCTGCGACGATGCGTTCGCTGTTGCGCGGCGTGGTGAGCGTCGTGCCGTCACCAAGCGGAAGGACACGGTCGGGTGTCGTCCACCCAGAGGTGCGCCCAGAGGCGCCCTTCTCCCGCCCGTCAGCGCTTCTTTCCCGCGCGTCAGCGCTCTTTTCCCGCGCGTCAGCACCCTTCTTCCGCGCGTAGAACGTCAGCGTGACCTTGACGTCGATGACTCCGGTGTACGTGTCGTTGACGACGTTGCCGATGAGCATCTCGATCCGCTGCTCGCGGCTCAACGTCTCGCTGTACCGGGTGACATCCTTCTCCACGGACCAGCTGATGCCCTCGGGGGACGGCTGCGGCGTGGATGTGCGGAACATTTCTACGCCGCCGACGCGCAGGTAGCCGAGACGGTCGTACTGCCGCCCCTTCACCTTGCCGTCCAGCCGCAGCACCACCTTCCCCCAGCGGTCGCCGCAACCACGGGGCGGCGCGTAGTCACCCTCGTACGGCGTGAAGTCCTTGAACTTCGCCTCGGCGACGCTCACTTCGCAGGCCTTGGTGCGCGGCTTGGAGACCGGGGGCGCGGCTGTCACCGGGTCGTGCCAGTCCGTCCCGAACTCGGGCGGGGGTGCGGGGGCAGGTGCGGAGAGGGGCGCGGCTGCGGCCTGGCCCGCGCCGACGAGCGTGCTCGCGGCGAGAGCCATCCCCACGAGCATGGACATGACCTGTCTTCTCATGGGGGATTTCTATGGCCAGTCGCCGATCATCGCAATGGGCCCTCTACGCGGCGTGAGGCTGTGAGGCCCCGAGCGCACCCGGAAGGGACGCGGCCTCTACGCCTTGAGGTTCGCCTTGTCCCCCATCACCACGACCGGGTGCTGCTTCGGGTCCAGCGTGCGCAGCAGGTGCTGCATGCCCGACTTGGACAGGCTCACGCAGCCCGACGTGCCACTGCCATGGTCCATGTGCAGCCAGATGCTGCGCCCTTGGCCTGACCCTGGGGACGCGTCGGGTCGTTCGGCGGGGTCCCCTTGGCGCGGTTGTAGTCGATGGCGATGACGTAGTCGAAGTCGTGCCAGTGCGTCTTGGGCCAATAGTGGGGGGCCTGCATGGAGTCCGACTTGGTGTACGGGAGCTTGGCGTCCGGGCCCGCGAGGACACCGCCCGCGTCGGTGAGCGTGAAGACGCCGACGGGGCTGCGCTTGTCGTTCTCGTGGTGGTCGGTGGTCCAGCCCTTCTTGCCATTGTGCGCGGGCCAGCTGCGCTTCTTCTCCCAGGTGGCGTCCGCCTTCCCCGACTTCGTGTAGAGGACGACGGTCGACTTCGCCGAGTCCTCGTCCTCGCCGTAGACCGCGACAACCTGCCGCGAGTCCTTCGGGATCTTCGACTGGAGGCGATCACCCACCTCCGGGATGCGCTTGAGGTCGGCGGCCCGGCCACGGTCGCTCCCCGCGCCGCCCGCCCCCTTGCGCCCGGCGTCGGCACCGTCGTTCTTCCCCGAACTCCCGTCCCCGCTTCCGCAGGACGTGAGAAGGACACCGCAGGCCGCTGCCGCGACCACCATTCGCACCGCACCGGCTATCCGCATCCTTCCATGGTCGCACCTGGCCCACCCTTCCCTCGTCCAGCCTTGCGTCGCCCTCGAAGACGGACCGATTCTTTACCCCGGGACGGAAAATCGTTTGCTTCGTGCCTCCGTCCGAGGCGAACCTTTCACGGTTTGTTACCGCCGCCTGCTCCTCCCGACCCTCGGCTTGACCGCGATCGCGCCTGACTTGCACCTGCCCTGCACTGCATCCGCACCCGCGCCTGCACCCGCACGTGCACTGCACCCATGCGCTGTCGCGCCGAGTCCGATGTCCGTGGAGCCGACGGCGCCGCCGCACCGAGTCCTGGGACGTCATGCAGATTCGCGATCTTCCGTACTCCGACCCCGGCCTCCCCGACGCCCGGTCAGGTCCGCGCTTCCTGCTCTGGCTGGGCCGGAACCAGCTCGGGGGGCAGCTCAAGGCCCTCGCCTGGGGCCTGCTGCACTTCGGCTCCATCGCGGGCCTGCCGTACGCGGTCGGCGTCGCCGTCCAGGCCGTGCTCGACCGGTCCGGCGCTCGGCTCGCCCTCACGGGCGCGCTGATCGGTCTGCTCGGGGTGGCCATCGCCCTGGGCGACACGATGCTCCACCGCACAGCGGTGACCAACTGGGTGACGACCTCAGCCCGGGTGCAACAACTCCTCGCGCGCAAGACCGCCCGGCTCGGCTCCGCGCTCACCCGACGGGTGGCGGCCGGTGAAGTCGTCGCCGTCTCCACTGGTGACGTCGAGAAAATCGGTTGGTTCGTGGAGGCGCTGTCCCGGTTCGCGGCGGCGGCCTCCACGGTCGTCCTGGTCTGCGTCGGCCTCCTCGTCTACCAGCCCGCGCTCGGTGTCGTCGTCGCCGTGGGCATCCCGGTGCTCGCTTTCGCCGTGCTCCCCCTGCTTCCCCGCGCGACGAGCCGGGCCGACTTCCAGCGCGAGAAGGCGGGGCGGGCCACCGAACTGGCGTCGGACACCGTCGCCGGACTGCGCGTGCTGCGCGGCATCGGCGGCGAGGAACTCTTCCTCGACCGCTACCGCCGCGCCTCGCAGGAGGTCCGCGTGGCGGCGGTACGCAGCGCCCGGATGTGGGCCGCGATCTCGGCGATCCAGGTCCTGATGCCGGGCCTGCTGCTCATCGCGGTCGTCTGGCACGGCGTGCACCTGGCCCGCGAGGGCCGGATCACCGTCGGCGAACTGGTCACCGTCTACAGCGCGGTGATGATGCTCAACTATCCGCTGCGGCACTTCGAGGAGATCGCCATGGCGTACTCCTTCTCACGCCCCTCCGCGAAGCGGGCCGCACGGGTCCTGTCGCTGGAGCGGACGGCGAAGCCCGCTGCTGTGCCGCAGTCCGCGACCCCGGGCTCTCGTACGACCCCGAACCCACGTACCGCAGACCAGGCCGAGAAGCCGCATCGCCCGCGTCCGAGCCGCCGACCGGGGCCTCGGGGGGTCCCGCCGACCGGAGTCCGAGAGTCGGCGGTCCCGCCGAGCGGAGCCCGAGATGCGGAGGTGCCGCCAACCGGCGGCCGCGGCTCGGAGGTGCCGCCAAACGGCGTCCGCAGTTCAGGGAGCGCGGTTGCGGACGCTGCCGAGCATGCCTGGACGGGCGGTGCTCGTCCCACCGGTGACCTGTACGACCCTGTGACAGGGCTTCTCGCCCCGGCCGGTCGCCTGACCGCCGTGGTCTGCGGCGACCCGGACGAGGCAGGACGGCTCGCCGAACGTCTCGGCGGCCACCCCGCGTTCGAGGACGCCGCGGGCCTGCCGTCCGTACGCCTTGGAGCCGTGGCGCTCGATGACCTGCCCCTGTCAGAGGCTCGCGCCGCCGTCCTGGTCCAGGACAAGGACCCCGTGCTTCTCTCCGGGACACTCCGCGCGCTCCTCGACGTACCCGCTTCCGGTGCCGTCACCCCCGAAGAAGCACTCGCGGCGGCGCAGTGCGCGGATGTCCTGGACGCGCTGGCCCAGGCATCGGTGGACGACGACCCGATGTCCGCCCACCTCACGGAACGCGGCCGCTCCCTCTCCGGCGGGCAACGCCAACGCCTCGCTCTGGCCCGCTCCCTGGTCACCGACCCCGAAGCACTGGTGCTCGACGAGCCGACCTCCGCCGTCGACTCGCACACCGAGGCCCGGATCGGCGACGGGGTCCGCAGCCTTCGGACCGGACGCACCACCGTGCTGCTCACCTCGTCCCCGCTGCTCCTGGACCGCGCCGAACACGTCGTCTTCCTCTCCGACGGCGAAGTATCTGCGGTGGGCACGCACCGCGAACTGCTGCACAGCGAACCGCGGTACCGCGCGGTCGTGACCCGCGAGACCCATGAGGAGCGCGCCGGCGTCGGCGCCTTCGCACATTTCGACATCGAGGAGACGGCATGATCGGCCTCGCGCCCCCGGAGTACGACCCGGCGGCCCCCACGACCGCGGAGACCCTGCCCGTCGGCGCGAGCGCGACCGTGCGCGCCTACGTCCGCGAGCTGTTCCGACGCCACCGCAAGGCCTTCGCCCTGCTCATCGCGGTGAACACGCTCGCCGTGATCGCCTCGATGGCCGGTCCTTATCTCTTGGGCGACCTCGTGGAGAAGGTCTCGGCCGACGCCCGGGACCTGCACCTGGAGCGCACCATCGCCCTGTTCGCCCTCGCACTCCTGGTGCAGGCCTTCTTCGTACGGGAGGTGCGGCTGCGTGGTGCGATGCTCGGCGAGCGGATGCTGGCCGACCTGCGGGAGGACTTCCTCGTACGGTCCGTCGGCCTGCCGCCGGGAGTCCTGGAACGGGCCGGGACGGGCGATCTGCTGTCCCGGATCACCACGGACATCGACCGTCTGGCCAACGCGATGCGCGAGGCCGTGCCGCAGCTCGCGATCGGCGTGGTGTGGGTGGTTCTGCTCTCGGCGGGCTCGTCGTGACCGCGCCGCCGCTGGCGCCGGCGGTCCTCGTCGCCGTGCCGCTCCTCGTCGTGGGCTGCCGCTGGTACTTCAAGCGGGCGCCGCCGCATACCGCTCGGAGGCCGCCGGATACGCCGCCGTGGTCCGCGGCCCTCGCCGAGACCGTCGACGCCGGGCGCACCATCGAGGCCCACCGGCTCGGCGAGCGCCGCATCGAACTCTCGGAACGCCGCATCAAGGAGTGGACCGCCTGGGAGCGCTACACCCTCTATCTGCGGTCGGTGCTCTTCCCCGCGATCAACCTCACCCACACCACCGTGCTCTGTTCCACTCTGATGATCGGCGGAGTCTTCGTCCTCCAGGGCTGGATCAGCGTCGGACAGCTGACCACGGGCGTGCTCATCTCTCAGATGCTCGTCGATCCGCTGGGGATCATCCTGCGCTGGTACGACGAGCTGCAAGTGGCCCAGGTGTCGCTGGCCCGGCTCGTCGGCGTGCGTGACATCGAGCCGGACGCGGGCGACGCCTCCGTCGTCCCGGAGGGGCACCGCGTCCTCGCGGACGACGTGCACTTCGGCTACCGCGCGGGCGTCGACGTCCTGCGCGAGGTGTCCCTCGCCGTCGAGCCCGGTTCGCGCGTCGCCCTGGTCGGCCCGTCGGGTGCGGGGAAGTCGACGCTGGGCCGACTGCTCGCCGCATCAACGGACCCCGTACCGGCCAGGTCACACTGGGCGGCGCCGCTCTGTCGGCGATGCCCGCCGAGGAGGTGCGCTCCCACGTGGCCCTGGTCAACCAGGAGCATCACGTCTTTGTCGGCTCCCTGCGCGACAACCTCCTCCTTGCGCGGACCGGAGCGCGGGACCCCGAGCTGTGGGCGGCGCTGGGCGCGGTCGACGCGGCCGACTGGGCGCGTGGCCTCGACGAAGGGCTGGACACCGAGGTCGGCTCCGGTGGGTTCTCGCTCACTCCCGCGCAAGCGCAGCAGATCGCGCTGGCGCGTCTCGTGCTCGCCGATCCGCACACGTTGGTCCTGGACGAGGCGACCTCGCTGCTCGCCGGGCCGCGCGGCACTTGGAGCGCTCGCTCGCCCGCGTCCTGGACGGCCGCACGGTCGTGGCGATCGCCCACCGCCTGCACACCGCGCATGACGCGGACGTCATCGCGGTGGTCGAGAACGGCCGGATCAGCGAACTCGGCAGCCATGACGAGCTGGTCTCCGCCGACGGCGCGTACGCGGCGCTGTGGCGGTTCCTGGCACGGATAGGAGCTGCCCCGAAGGGGGCGAGCGCCGCGGTTCCGGCATGACCAGAGCGGGCCGCCCCGCAGGCGGCGAGCACCACGGCCCCGGCATGGACGGACCCGGCGTGAGCGGACCCGGCGTGAGCGGAGCCGCAGCCTTCGCGCCGGAACCAGGCTCAGCCACCCGGCCCCGACCAGGTCCGGTCGTCTTGATCGTTTTGCCCTGGGCAGGAGCGCCCGCCCTGGTCCGAGCAAGGCCCTCCGCCCATGTACGAGAAGGGGCGGACGCCTCCGCATGGATGGGATCGGCGGCGGCCGCCCCCGATGTGATCACCGTCGGCCCCTCCGGTGCGGTCGAGACCGCTCCGAGCAGCCCCCTCACGCACAGCAACGCGCCACCCAAGACCACGGCAGTCATCGGAAGGGCCCCGGGCCACCACCCGGCCGGGGCGCACCGGCCACTGGCGCGTGCCTCCCTCGTACGAAGGCCAGCCCTCAGATGACGTTGAGCGCGGCCGCGCCGCCCACTCCCCCGAGAAGCATGAACACCGGCATCAGCACCTTCAGCTCGACCCAGCTGCCGGCCCGGAACCGCAGCGCCTTCGGGGGCCCGACCGGATACCAGCGCTTGCGCCCGATGGGAATGGGCCACAGGACCGGGCACCCGGAGACCGTCAGGGCGTCCCCGAGGTCGTGGACCAGCGCTCCGAGCACGATCGGCAGCCCGAGCCACAGGTACTCCTGGCCAGGTGCGGTGAACAGCCAGTCCGAGCCGTTGCCGGGCTTGTCGAGGACCCCGGCGAGAATCCAGGCGCTCGTCGCGGCGAGCAGCCACACCAGCACATCGCTGCTCGATCCGCGTGCGGCCCGCCACAGCAGGCCTTCGATGGCGAGCACCATGTGGACGAAGAGGATCGCGAGGACCGCCCAGCGCCCGCCGGATATCGCCAGGGTCGAGGCCCCCGCTCCGATCAGCACCGCCCACAGCCAGGTGTGCGTGAGCGTGCGGTGCCCGCCCGAGCGACGCGGGTCCCCCTGCTTGCGCGTCGCCTTGTAGACGGCGTACGAGAGCTTGTCGACGATCTCGCACAACCCGCGAGACACCGGCCCGAAGGCGCGCGAGATGGTGGCCGACTTGTGGTCGAGGTCGGGTGCCAACGCCGCCCCGGCACAGATCAGGGCTCCTACGAGGAGGACCGGCCAGGGCATCGTGTGCCCCGCGGCTGCGGCAGCCGCGCCGACTCCGAGCCAGGCCGCCGCTCCCGACAGTGAGTGTGCCGGTCCCATCATCGCTGTCGCCCGCCCCATTTCGATCGTTCTGACGCCCCGTTGGCGACACAGCGTAGCGTTCGTGATCTTCGTCGAGGCCTCCGGTTCCGTGATCGGGTGCGAAGGAAGGCAAGATGGGGGTGTGACCCTTATTGATCAGCTGCCGCCGGATGCCGACCCCGATGCCCTCTTCGAAGCCTTCTCGTCGTGGGCCGAGGATCAGGGGATCACTCTCTACCCGGCCCAGGAGGAGGCGCTGATCGAGGTGGTCTCCGGGGCGAACGTGATCTTGTCCACGCCTACCGGCTCCGGCAAGAGCCTGGTGGCGGCGGCCGCTCACTTCACGGCCCTCGCCCAGGACAAGGTGACCTTCTACACGGCGCCCATCAAGGCACTGGTCTCGGAGAAGTTCTTCGACCTCTGCAAGCTCTTCGGCACCGAGAACGTCGGCATGCTGACGGGCGACGCGTCGGTCAATGCCGACGCCCCCGTCATCTGCTGCACCGCCGAGGTGCTCGCCTCGATCGCGCTGCGGGACGGCAAGGACGCCGATGTCGGCCAGGTCGTGATGGACGAGTTCCACTTCTACGCCGAGCCGGACCGCGGCTGGGCCTGGCAGATCCCCTTGCTGGAACTGCCCCAGGCTCAGTTCGTCCTCATGTCGGCGACGCTCGGCGACGTCAGCATGTTCGAGAAGGATCTGACCCGCCGCACGGGCCGACCCACCTCGGTGGTGCGCTCCGCGACGCGCCCTGTCCCGCTCTCCTATGAGTACCGGCTGACGCCGATCACCGAGACGATCACCGAACTGCTCGAGACCAAGCAGGCGCCGGTCTACATCGTTCACTTCACGCAGGCCCAGGCCGTCGAGCGGGCACAGTCGCTGATGAGCATCAACATGTGCACGCGCGAGGAGAAGGACAAGATCGCCGAGCTGATCGGCAACTTCCGCTTCACCACCAAGTTCGGCCGCAACCTCTCGCGCTACGTGCGCCACGGTATCGGCGTGCACCACGCCGGCATGCTGCCGAAGTACCGACGCCTGGTGGAGAAGCTCGCGCAGGCGGGTCTGCTCAAGGTCATCTGCGGCACGGACACCCTCGGCGTCGGCGTCAATGTCCCGATCCGTACCGTGCTCTTCACCGCGCTCACCAAGTACGACGGCAACCGCGTCCGCACGCTGCGCGCGCGAGAGTTCCATCAGATCGCCGGACGAGCCGGGCGCGCGGGCTTCGACACCGCCGGCTTGGTGGTCGCCCAGGCGCCCGAACACGTCATCGAGAACGAGAAGGCGCTCGCCAAGGCGGGCGACGACGCGAAGAAGCGTCGCAAGGTGGTCCGCAAGAAGGCTCCCGAGGGCTTCGTCGGCTGGACCGAGAACACCTTCGAGAAGCTCATCGCCTCCGAGCCCGAGCCGCTGACGTCCCGCTTCCGGGTCACGCACACGATGTTGCTCTCCGTGATCGCTCGCCCCGGCAACGCCTTCAAGGCGATGCGTCACCTCCTTGAGGACAACCACGAGCCGCGCAGGCAGCAGCTCCGGCACATTCGCCGGGCCATCGCGATCTACCGCTCGCTCCTCGCCGGCGGCGTCGTGGAGAAGCTCGACGAGCCGGACGCAACCGGCCGCATCGTGCGCCTGACGGTCGACCTCCAGCAGGACTTCGCGCTCAATCAGCCGCTGTCGACGTTCGCCCTCGCCGCCTTCGAAGTGCTCGACCCCGAGTCCCCGTCGTACGCCCTCGACATGGTGTCCGTCGTCGAATCCACCCTCGATGACCCGCGTCAGATCCTCGCGGCCCAGCAGAACAAGGCACGCGGCGAGGCCGTGGCGCTGATGAAGGCGGACGGTGTCGAGTACGAGGAGCGGATGGAGCGGCTCCAGGACATCACGTACCCGAAGCCCTTGGAGGAGCTGCTCTTCCACGCCTACAACACGTACCGCACCAGTCACCCGTGGGTCGGCGATCACCCGCTCTCGCCGAAGTCCGTCATCCGTGACATGTACGAACGGGCCCTGTCCTTCACCGAGTTCACGTCCTTCTACGAGCTCGCCCGCACCGAGGGCATCGTGCTGCGCTACCTCGCGAGCGCGTACAAGGCGCTGGAGCACACCATCCCGGACGACCTGAAGTCCGAAGACCTGGAGGATCTGATCGCCTGGCTCGGTGAGATGGTCCGCCAGGTCGACTCCAGCCTCCTCGACGAGTGGGAGCAGCTGGCCAACCCCGAGGTCATGACGGCCGAGGAGGCTCAGGAGAAGGCCGACCAGGTCAAGCCGGTCACTGCCAACGCCCGCGCCTTCCGTGTCCTGGTACGCAACGCGCTGTTCCGCAGGGTCGAGCTGGCCGCCCTCGATCACGTCGAGGAGCTGGGCGAACTGGATGGCGAATCCGGCTGGGACGCGGACGCTTGGGGTGAGGCCATGGACAAGTACTGGGACGAGTACGAGGATCTCGGGACCGGCCCCGACGCGCGTGGCCCCAAGCTGTTGCGCATCGAGGAGGACCCGGAGCACGGTCTGTGGCGCGTCCGGCAGACGTTCGCCGACCCGAACGGCGACCATGACTGGGGCATCAGCGCGGAGGTCGATCTCGCGGCCTCCGATGAGGAGGGCCGCGCCGTCGTCCGGGTCACGGACGTCGGCCAGCTCTGACCGCCCGTAGGAGCCACGCGTCCCGGACAGGAGTCGAGGAACTGTCATGAACAACCCCGCCGACCGGCTGGTCGATCTGCTGGACCTGGAGCAGATCGAGGTCAACATCTTCCGGGGCCGCAGCCCCCAGGAGTCCCTCCAGCGGGTGTTCGGCGGGCAGGTCGCCGGACAGGCCCTGGTGGCAGCGGGCCGCACCACCGAGGGCGACCGCCCGGTGCACTCCCTGCATGCGTACTTCCTCCGTCCGGGCCGCCCGGGCGTGCCCATCGTGTACCAGGTCGAGCGGGTCAGGGACGGGCGCTCCTTCACCACGCGCCGCGTCACCGCCGTCCAGCAGGGCCGCACCATCTTCAACCTCACCGCCTCCTTCCATCAGCCCGAGCAGGGCGCCTTCGAACACCAGCTGCCGCCACGCATCACGGCTCCCGCCCCCGAGTCGCTTCCGACGGTCGCCGAGGAGATCAAGCAGCACCTCGGCGCGCTCCCGGAGCAGCTGGAGCGCATGGCCCGGCGCCAGCCCTTCGACATCCGTTATGTGGACCGGCTGCGTTGGACCGCCGAGGAGATCAAGGACGCGGAGCCGCGCAGCGCGGTGTGGATGCGCGCCGTCGGCCCGCTGGGTGACGATCCGCTCGTGCACACCTGCGCACTCACCTACGCGAGCGACATGACGCTCCTCGACGCCGTGCGTATCCCGGTGGAGCCCCTCTGGGGCCCCCGAGGCTTCGACATGGCCTCGCTCGACCACGCCATGTGGTTCCACCGCCCCTTCCGCGCCGACGAGTGGTTCCTGTACGACCAGGAGTCCCCCATCGTGACGGGGGGCCGCGGTCTCGCCCGGGGCCGTATCTACGACACCGAAGGCCGGCTCCTGGTGTCGGTCGTCCAGGAGGGGCTGTTCCGCCCGTACGGGGAGCGCCACATGGACAGCCCGACACCAGAGGTCTGAGCAGGGGGCCCTTGCGGGAGGCGTGGTGCGACACATAGGTGTGGCCGAGCGGCGGGCACGGCTCGCGCTTCGTCATCGGTTGACAGCCGAGACCAGGGCGGACGATCCGACCGAGGTGGCACGCTCTCTGCTGGCACTGCACGGCACGGACCCGTCGTCGGTCTACGTAGGTGCCTGGGCCCGTATGCGGGACGGGCGGGTGGCGGACGTGGAGCGGGCGCTCTATGCGGACCGGTCGTTGATCCGGTTGATGGGTATGCGTCGCACGGTCTTCGTGACGTCTCTGGACGTCGCTCCCGTCCTGCAGGCCGCGTGTTCCCGCGCGGTGGCCGCCCGGGAGCGCCGCCTCCTTCTCGGGATGCTCTCGGAGACCGGCGTCGCCGAAGACGCGGGCGAGGTGGCGGCGTGGCTGGCGGAAGCCGAGGAGGCCGCTCTGCGAGCCCTCAAGGAACGCGGCGAGGCAACGGCGGCCGAGCTGGCGAGCGACGACCCACGCCTGAGCACGGAGCTGGTGATGGCCCGCGGCAAGAGCTACGAGGGCCGGCAGAAACTGGCCAGCAGGCTCCTTCTGCTGCTCGCTGCCGAGGGCCATGTCGTACGTGGGCGCCCCCGCGGCACGTGGACCTCTCACCAGTACCGCTGGGCCCCGCTGACGGACTGGTTCCCTGGCGGGCTCGCCGACTGGGACGCCCAGGACGCCCAGACCGAACTGGCCCGGCGCTGGTTGCGAACGTTCGGTCCGGCCACCGCGGATGATCTGCGCTGGTGGACCGGGTGGACCAAGACCCAGACGAAGCGGGCGCTGACGGAGCTGCGCCCTGTCGAGGTCGACTTGGACGGGGCGGCCGGGCTGCTGCTGCCTGACGACGTGGACGAAACCCCTCCACCGGAGCCGTGGGCAGCCCTGCTGCCGGCGCTGGACTCGACTCCGATGGGTTGGCAGAGCCGGGGTTGGTTCCTCGGCGATCACGGCCCCCACCTGTTCGACAGAAACGGCAACATCGGACCGTCTCTGTGGTGGAACGGTCGCATCGTCGGAGGGTGGGCCCAGGACAGCCGGGGTGAGATCGTGTGCAGGTTCCTGGAGGATGTCGGAGCGGATGCGCGAAGTGCTGTGCAGGTCGAGGCGGAGCGTCTTGCCGCGCGCCTGGGTGGGGTACGACTCACCGCACGCACGCGTGGCCGCACGTGGCTCGAAGAGGAACTGGCCTGTTGAAGCACGCCGGGCGTGCCTGGAGCGAGAGCGGGCCAGGTCGAGCATCTGCGCCTCCGTTCAGAACAGGATCAGGGTGTTTCGAAGTGGGCCCGAGAAAGCTCCGGCCTGGAATGTGGTCAAAGTGACGAGGGGGATGGGCAGTTGAGCGAGAACACGGCTGAGGACAGGGATGGGTTGCTTGCCGAGGCAGTCCGACTGCGCGAGGCAGGCCGAAGAGAGGAAGCGCGGGAGCGACTGGTCGCCCTCTCGGCACGGTGGCCTCAGGACGCGGAGGTGGCGTACCAGACCGCGTGGGTCCACGACACGTTGGGCCTGGAGGCCGAAGCAGTCCCCTACTACGAGAGCGCGCTCGCCGGAAAGGGTCTTTCCGACGACGACCGCCGGGGAGCACTCCTGGGTCTGGGCAGCACCTACAGGATTCTTGGCCGCTATGAGGAAGCGGTCGCCACGCTCAGTGGTGCGGCGGCCGAGTTCCCCGACGACGGCGGACTCAAGACGTTCTTGGCCATGGCGCTGTACAACACAGGCCGGACCCACGACGCGATGGAGTTGCTCCTGACGCTGCTGGCCGCCACTACCAACGACCCTGAGATCGCCGGCTACCGACCGGCCATCGAGGAGTACGCCAAAGACCTCCATGCCACGATGTAGCGGCACCGATACGGGTGGCGTGGGGCCCCGGCCTATGCCCGCCTGCGGCGCAGCCATTTCCGCAGGCCCCGCGGCTCCCGTACGGAGGCGTCGATCACCGCCTCCGTGTCCTTCGGGCGTTCGGGCTCCGCGGTCGGATGTGTCCGTTCAGGGACCGGCGAGGGCATGGGGCGCTCCGCGGGTCGGGGCGCCGGGCGCTGTGCGCGTGCCTGGACCAAGCCGATCAGCAGGCTGGAGCGCAGCCAGCGGATCTCGTCCGGGTCGTCCGCGGTGGTGATCCGTTCGACGATTCGCGCCACGGGCGAGTCCGGCGCTCCGTGGGCGCGCGGCGCGGGCTTGAGCCGGTTGAGGTATGCGCGTTCGTACGGGTCCCTGATGATTTCGGCGGTCTGCAGCGGGTCGAGCAGCGAAGCCATGGCGGCGGCGCGCTCCCATGGGTCCTCGCACTGGCGCAGCAGGGAGTCCGCGTACCGGCCCCGCCAGTTGCGCGCCCTCAGGTCCTGGCCTTCCTCCAGTCGTGCGCGCATCGCTCCCGGCATGCGTCCCGTGAGGAGGCCGACGTTGGCCTCGATCTCGGCGAACTGCCGCAGTTCTTCGGAGAGATAGAGCCATACGACGGCCCTGTACCGGTTGAGATAAAATTTCGCCGGCGTCAGCGCACCGGCTCGGGCGAGCCGGGTGAAGCGGGCGGGGCTGATGCCCATGAGCTCCGCGCCCTCTGTGGTCCCCACGGCTCTGACGACCTTGCGCAATGACTCAGGGAAGCCTTCACTTCCGCGCACGCGGTCGATCTCCTCACGCGCCACGCGGCGCTGGCCGCCGTTGCCGTCACCGACGGTGCGGATGTGCCCCAGCATCACCGCTAGATCGAACTCGCCGCGTTTCAGGCCCAGTTCCCTGGCGGCACTGCTCTGCGTCATCGATGGCCGGACGGCCGCCGCGGTGGTCGTCTGCATGATGGTGTCACTTGTCATGGTGGTTCTCCCCCGTGAGGCGTGCTTGCTCTCGGGAAAAACCGTAGCCCGACCACCGCGATCCTCGCTGGGCCTGTGGATAACTCTTGTCGTGGCAGCGTCAGTGCTGGTCAGAGGTCTACGATCGGCGTGCGTTCCGGTTGCCGGGCTCCGACGCCCAAGTGCTCGCCGACGCGGTTCACGAGCAGCGTCATCTCGTAGGCGACCTGGCCGATGTCGGCTTCCGCGGCGCTCAGGACGCACAGGCAGCTGCCATCGCCCGCCGCGGTGACGAAGAGGACGGCGTCGTCGAACTCGATCATCGTCTGTCGTACGTTGCCGGCGCGGAAGTGACGCCCCGATCCCTTGGCAAGGCTGTGCAGTCCTGAAGAGACCGCGGCGAGATGCTCCGCGTCCTCACGCTTCAGATCCGAACTCGCGGCCGTCACCAGGCCGTCGTTGGACAGCACCAGCGCATGCCGTACGTGTTCCATCCGCTGCGTCAGGTCGTCCAGCAGCCAGCCCAGCCCCGTGCTCTGCCCCATGGTCCTGTCTCCCCGTGTTCACTCCCCCTGGCTGGAGGATCTGACCTGCCAGCCTTCCCGACGAGCGGCCCCCGGGCAAGCATGATGGGGACATGGCACAGAAGATGACCGATGACCAGTGGCGGGCTTTCGTCTCGCACGGCACACGGACCGGCAAGCTCTCGACCGTCCGGGCGGACGGCAGCCCGCACATCGCCCCGATCTGGTTTCTGCTCGATGGGGACGATCTGGTGTTCAACACCGGCAAGGAGACGGTGAAGGGCCGGAACCTCGCACGCGACGGACGCGTGGCCCTGTGTGTGGACGACGATCAGCCGCCCTTCGCCTTCGTTGTCCTGCAGGGCCACGCTGCACTGATCGAGGATGTCGACCAGGTCCGCCATTGGGCTGCCCGGCTCGGCGCCCGCTACATGGGCGAGGACCGGGCCGAGGAGTTCGGCCAGCGGAACGGCGTGCCCGGCGAACTCCTGGTGCGCGTGAAAATCGACAAGGTGCTCGCGTACGCCGCGGTCTCCGACTGAGCGCCGGCCCGCGGAGTCGAGCCCACCGGGTGGTGCGCGCGCCACCCGGTGGGCTCGGCCAGACGCATCGGTACCTTCTCTGCGCGCTCGATGCAGCGGCGCGCGGAGTCCTCTGTGTCAGATACCGCAGTGCGGATGCGTCACGCCCGAACGAGTGCTCCCGGCGCGCGTGCGCTTCTTGCGGAATCATGGGGCGTATGAGCAACGACCACACGCAGGTCCAGGCCTTCTTCACGGCCCGCGCGGCCGACTGGGACTCCCGGTTCCCCGACGACGGGCCCGCCTACCAAGCTGCCGTGGATGAACTCGGGCTGCGCCCCGGCTCTCGGGTACTCGATGCGGGCTGCGGCACTGGGCGCGCCCTCCCGGCTCTCAGGGGCGCCGTGGGGACGTCAGGAGTCGTGCTCGGCGCGGATCTGACGCCCGCGATGTTGAGGGCCGCGAGGGAAGCGGGCAGGGATCGCGCCGGTCAACTCCTCCTCGCCGACGTGGCACGGCTGCCGCTGCTGACCGAGTCCCTTGATGCCGTCTTCGGCGCCGGGCTCATCGCGCACCTGCCGCACCCGGCGGAGAACTTGCGGGAGTTGAGGCGGGTGGTGCGCCCTGGAGGGCTGCTCGCCCTCTTCCACCCGATCGGCCGGGCGGCACTCGCCGCCCGGCAGGGACGTCGGATCACGCCGGATGACCTGAGGGCGGAGGCCAACCTCGGTCCTCTCTTTGCCGGTTCGGGCTGGCACATGACGTCGTACGTCGACGAAGATGCCCGCTTCCTCGCTCTGGCCGTACGCGAGGGCTGACCGATCCCGAGCCTTCAAGCCGACGGTCATCGTCGCCCCGCGACCTCTCCGGCGAACGCGTCGGCGTTGTCAAACATGACGTTGTGCCCCGCACCCGGCACGGTTACCACCCGCACGCCGGAAGAGATCAGCGCGTCCTGCCCCAGGAGTTCACCGCTCGACGCGCCCTGCAGGTACACGCGGTCCACGGAGAGCGCCATCAGCATGTGGCGCATCGTGGGCCGTGTCCCCGCCATGAGACCGATCGCGCTTCGATGCAGGGCCCTCGGGTCGGTGAGCCGCATGGTGGCTGCCCATGTAGGCCCCACTTTCTCCAGCACGCGCGCGTGGCCGCCCCCCTCCACGAAATCCTCTTCTCCGTAGGCAGCGATACCGCTGCTCCCAGCCGTCAGCGGCGGGTTCGGGTCCAGGTTGGCTTCGGTGACGACCAGGCGCGACACCAAGTCGGGCCGCCGGTAGGCGAGCACGATGGCGACGGACCCGCCCATGCTGTGCCCGACGATCTCCGCGTCCGTCACCTGGGCCTCGTCGAGAGCCGCAGCCAGCGCCTGTGCGTGATCCTCCAGTGTGTAGCCGAAGTCGGCAGGCCGGTCGCTGATGCCGTGTCCCGGAAGGTCCACGAACAGCGACGGCGTCCGACCAGTTCGGGCTTGGCCGCGATGTGTGCGTGATAGACGGTCGACGCGGCGCCGAGGCCGTGCACGTACACCCTCGCCGGCTCGGTCCCGCTGCTCGCCGTCCATCGCACACGGCTCCCCCGCGCATCGAATCGCGCCTCCCGCATGACGGTGCCCTCGCCCCTCTTCGTCAGGTCCGGCGCCGCGCCCCTCGCTCGCCGATATCTTGAATACTCATGCCCATACATCGGCCGCGATGTATAGCGTACGTGATGTACAGCGAGGGCGATGAAGGTGCGGCAGAATGCGGACCATGCTCGAACTGGCCATCCTCGGTTTCCTCTGCGACACCCCTCTGCACGGCTATGAACTGCGCAAGCGCATCACCGCGCTGACCGGACACGTGCGGCCCGTTGCCGAGAGCACGCTTTACCCGGCTATCAAACGGCTGGAGAAGGCAGGGCTACTGGCCCGTGAGACGCAGGCAGGGGCCATCGCGGCGCCGCGCCACGTCCTGACTCTCACGCCGGAGGGCAGGCAGGAACTGCGCAAGCGCCTCGCGGAACCAGCGCGAGGCGACATCACCGACGAGAACCGCTGGTTCACGCTGCTGGCGTTCCTCCGTCATCTCGATGACGAGGCAGCCCAGGCGGCGGTGCTGCGCAGGCGGCTGGCCTTCCTTGAGGAGCCTGCGAGCTTCTTCTACGACGGCGATCGGCCGCTGCGCGCGGAGGAACTGGACGACCCCTTCCGGCGCGGCATCCTCACGATCGCCCGCGCTACCAGTCGGGCCGAACGGGCCTGGCTGCACGCGACCCTGGCGTCACTCAGCGGGAGCGCCCGCTGACCTGCCCTTGTGCTGCACAGGGCAACCTCGGACGCCGGGCACCGGGAAGGAGCCGAGTTCCGCTACCTCGTAGCCGTCCGGGTAGCCCTTGATCTCCCAGTTCTGCCGGGCGTAGTGCGGCGCCCTGCGCGGTGGCATCAGTCGGACGGCACGCCCGCGCAACCGCACCGCGCCCCTCACCACCGACCGGGTGACCGCGCCGGGCGGGGCGTAGCGGAACGCTTGCAGCAGGGGCTCGTCCAGCAGGGCGAGGGTGGCGGAACGCAGCATGGGGGCCAAGGGGCGGGGGTACCACGAGGCCATCAGGTCGAGCGTCGCGTCGGACACCTCACGTGCGCCTTGGTCCCAGCCGAAGTTGGCCTCTTCGTAGTCGTCGAGGCAGCGCTCGAACTCTTCGTAGGAGCCCGGGATCTCCTTGATGCCCATGTGTTCCCCGAGAGTGCGGTAGTACGTGGCGGCGGCGACGGTCTCGTGGCGAGAGAGCTTGCGCCAGCCGTAGGAGTCGATCCATCGCTTGGGCATCACCACGAACGTGCACAGGACGTAGCGCATGTCGTCGTTGCTGATGCCATAACTGCGATGCATCTGGTTGATGCGGCGGATGGCGGTGCGGCCCTGATCGCTTGCGAAACCATGCTCGAGGACAGTGTCGAGGAGCAGAGCCGTGTCGTCGTACCTCTTCTGCGTACGGTCTGTCAGTTCGGCCGTCTCAGCGAGCAGGCGGCCGATGCTGGGCACTGCGTAGGTGCGGTAGAGAGCCAGCTCGAGTGCGCGCGTGTAGTCCCACGGGAATTCGAACGTCGCGGTGAGCCGATAGATCTCGAAGAAGTCCTTCTCCGGATCAAGACGCCTGATCCGTTCAAGCCGTTCGAAACGCTTCACCGCGCAGTCCCCCTTCTATGACTGAAGCACTAACTCTACGTTGGGGAGCGGAAGATGAGTGGTTCAGCGACGCAAGCCATGCCCCGGGGGGAAGGTCGACCGTATGTTTGACAAGTTCCGCAAGTTATGGCGCACAGGAGAGCGTGACGGGGGCGAGCGCACGCAGGGCCCTGCGAAACGCGAGCGCGCCCACAATCTCTTCGAAGCGGCCGCCGTCTATGTGGCGGCCTGCGCCGAGGACGATCAGGACGAGATGGATAAGGCCACGGGGTGGGTCTCCCCGGAGGCGTTGTCGTTCGGCGTCAGTGAACTGGCGTGCAGGGCCGTCATCGCCCTCGCGCGGGAACGTGACGAGTCACCTCGGGACGTGGCTCGTACGCTGCTGGGGCTGCCCGCGGCTTGAGCCACGGTCTACGTGCTGACGGCGGTTCTCCTCACGCCCGCGAAGTTCCCCAGCGCGTGCTGGGCGACAACTATCCAGGGGCGTGTGCGGCACTGGGCCTCGCTCCCCTCGCCACGGGGTACGGGCTGGTGTTAGGGCGGGACGGCGACGGCGCGCGATGGACGGTCGTGGTCGACGACGTGTCGCTCGTGGCCGTGGCGATCGCCTCTTGGGACTGCGGCATGGAGTACGCCCCCTCCCCCGACGCACGGACGGTCGTCGCCGCACTGCCTGGCTGGCCCCTCGCGGTCACGGTCACGGCGCCCGGTGCGGCTGCCCCTCCACACGATCCGGAGCCGGCCCCGGAGGGCGAGGACCGGAAGCCACTCGCGCCACCGCAGTCGGATACGTGGGGTCCGGCTCAGCGGCGGCTGGGTACCGACGGTCCCGGCTGGTCCATGGTCGCCGGATCGACGACACGGACCGACGAAATCGCGTTCGTACTCCTGGACGAGGGGCCCGGCGACGTGCTCCCGGTGGGCCCGCGGACCCGAGCTTCCCGCGCTCCTGGAGGCCCTCGACAAGATGGCCGTTCCCCCCGCCTGAACGGGTCCCACGAGCAGGATCAGTGGCACGACGGGCTGCCCGGTTCGCCGGCGGACCCAACGACGTCCGGCCCGCGAGCGAACAGGGGCCCCGAAGCCGCACAGCGGCCTCAGCGGCCGAGTTCCTTGCGTGTGACGCGGCGCAGTCTGCGCCGCTGCCCCGGGTCCAGCATCAGATAGGCCGCCGCGGGCACCCCGAGCACGATCAGGAGCGCGGCCCACCAAGGCAGCCAGATCAGCATGATGAGCCCGGCCGCCACACCTCCTGCGGCGATCTTCGCGTTCGTCGACATGTATTGCCTCCTTCGCGGCTGGTGCCGCTCTCTGCCTGAATGAACGGCGTCGGGCTTCGGACGGTTCCTGATCGCGACCCTGAGAGACCCCTGAGTCGGCCCCCTACTGGATTCCGGGACCAGGAGTGACCGTCCGGGCCGTCAGCCCGTCAGTCCGTCCGCCCGGCGACGCCCCGAACCCGAAGTGCGTACTCGCCGTCCGCCGCCTACTCCACTCGCAGGGGCTCGCCGACCTCGTACATGTGACGCAGCACCTGACGGTAGGAGTCGACGAATCCGGCCTCCGCGTAGGACATGTCCACTGCTGCACAGTGAGCCCGCACGGCCGGCTGGGCACGTCGCAGATTCGGGCGGGGCATGCTGGGAAACAGATGGTGCTCGATCTGGTAGTTGAGCCCGCCCAGGAACCAGTCGGTGAGCAGGCCGCCACGTATGTTGCGGGAGGTGAGCACTTGGCGGCGCAGGTGGCCCCAGCGCTCGCCGTCCGGGTCGGGCATCTCCATGCCCTTGTGGTTGGGCGCGAACGCGAGTCCGAGGTGCAGGCCGAACAGCGCCTGGTGGATGGCGGCAAAGGCGATCGCGTGGCCGAGAGGCATGGTGGCGAGCAGTAGCGTCACATAGCCCACGACATGAGCGATGAGGAGCGTTCCTTCCGCCACGCGCTCGCGCGGCGACTGCCGGCGCAGATCCTGGAAGCCGTAGATCTTCATGGCTATGCCCTGGAGGAGTGTCAGCGGGAAGAACAGCCAGGCCTGGTTGCGGGTGAGCCACCCCTGAAAGCCCACACGCAGATTCGCCTGATTACTCGTCCACACGAGGACGTCCGCCGCGACGTCGGGGTCCTTCTCGACGTGATTGGGGTTGGCGTGATGCCTGTTGTGCTTGTCGTTCCACCAGGCAGAACTCATCCCGAGCAACAAGTTGCCGTGTATGAGGCCGAGGACCCGACTGACGGAGCGGTTGCCGGTGATCTGCGAGTGTCCCGCGTCGTGACCGATGAACGCAGTCCTCGCGCACAGGATGGACAGGACGGGGGCGAGCAGCAGCACCCACCACGAGGCTCCTATGAAGAACATTCCCGTGCCTACGGCGATCAGCGCCAGGGCGTTGATGACGATGGAGCGTGTGTACCAGCCGATGCGACGATCCAGGAGACCCTGCTCTCTGATGGTGCGCAGCAGGGGCGCGAAATCACTTCCGGCGGGCTGCTTGCCGACTGCGGCTGGGGGCCGTTCCGCGACTGCTGCTGCGACTTGGGGCATGGGTGGGTCTCCGGTCTCCGGGTGATGAGGCTTGACCTGTCACAACGTACGGAGCGGTGACCTCCGGCAACCATGGCGCCACCCACCGTGTCGAACCGGGGGGCAGCACCACCGGAGGGAGGGGCTGGCTCCACCACACGTCGGACGAAGTGACGGGAATCACGGCCCACACCTCTTCGGATAACCCTCTTTGTGATGTAATCTCGGCCGCTCCGGTCTCGGTAGTCAAATTTGAGGAATGCGCCATCGCTGTGCACAAACGCCCTGTCGTCTCCCCCGACGAGATCTCTGAACTGTCGCGCTGTTCCGTTCTCTTCGTGCCCGCCGATCCTTCGCGGGGCGGCCGGGTCGCCTTCTGGTCCCCGGACGGCACTGAGCTGCCTTCGATCGTTGACAGCACCTGCGAGGAGCTTTCCCTCGCCCTTCCGGGGGACGACGGCGTCGAACTGAGTGCCGTGCCCGCGGTGCTGCTCCCCGTACGCGCCGCTTTGCCGGTCCTCACACGCGCGCGTGCCACGTCGGGAACCCATCCGACAGCTGCCTTCTGGGGCACGGCAGGGGTACTCGCGCTGCAGTTCGCCGCCCGCGGTCTGCTCCTGCCAGGACTGACGGCCACTGATCACGAATCCTGGCGCGCGGGGCCGTTGGGAGCACAGGATCTGCAGAGACTTCGTGAACTCGCCGCGGCGATGCCACCGGCCGCTCACGCCTTGGCGTTGGACGGCGGCACACCGCTGCGCCTGCCCGAGCCGGAGCGGCTGCTGCGCCAGTTCCTCGATGCCGTGGCCGACACGCTGCCGCGCACTCCCGCCGCCGCGCTGGCCGCGGGCGGCCCGGTTTTCGCGTCGTCGGAGCCGCAGCACGTTCCCGAGCAGCGGGCGTGGGCCGCGGACGTGGCGGCGGGGCACGACGCCGGGGTCCGGATCTCGCTGCGCGTGGAGATCCCCGGCCTCGTCTCGATCACCGAGGACGGTACGCGGCTTCCCTTCCGTGCCGTTCTGCAACTGCACAGTGTCAGCGATCCCTCTCTCGTCGCGGACGCAGCCGAGGTGTGGGCCGGTGTCGGCCCGACCGCGCAGGCATTCGGGTCGCGCTCACGTATGGATGCCCTCCTGGCGCTGCGTCGCGCCACACGCGCGTGGCCTCCGCTCGCGCCGCTGCTCTCCGCGACCGTGCCGGATGCGATCGAGCTGGCCGACGAGGAAGTCACCGAACTCCTCGGCGAAGGAGCCCGGATGCTCGCGGTCGCGGGCGTCGACGTGCACTGGCCCAAGGAACTGGCACGCAGCCTCACCGCGCGCGCCGTCATCGGCCCGCCTGACGACGATCGGCAGGACAACGACAAGAGCCCGGACAAGCTGTCCTCGGACACCCCGTCGTTCCTCTCCGCCGATGCCCTGCTCGCCTTCAACTGGCGCTTCGCACTGGGCGACCAGCAACTGACGCGCGACGAACTGGACCGCCTCGCCGAGTCGAACCGCCCCGTGGTGCGCCTGCGCGACCAGTGGGTACTGATCGATCCCCATGAGGTCCGCCGCGCCCGCGACCAGCAGGACCAGAAGGTCACCGCGATCGACGCCCTCAGCGCGGCCCTGACGGGCACCACCGAGGTCGGGGGGGCGACACGTCGACGTCGAGCCCACAGGCTGGCTCGCCACCCTGCGTGAGCGGCTCGCGGACCCCGAAGGCATGGAGCCCGTCGGTCAGCCCGAGGCGCTCGCCGCGGAGCTTCGCGACTATCAGTTGCGCGGCTTGAACTGGCTGGCCCGGATGACGTCGCTCGGCCTCGGCGGCTGCCTCGCCGACGACATGGGTCTCGGCAAGACGATCACACTGATCTCGCTGCACCTGCACCGCCAAACCCGGAAGGAGACCGCGGGCCCCACTCTCGTGGTGTGCCCCACGTCGCTGATGGGGAACTGGCAGCGGGAGATCGAGAAGTTCGCACCCGGCACGCGCGTGCGACGCTTCCATGGAGCCCAGCGCAGCCTGGACGGCCTGGTGGACGGCGAGTTCGTGCTCACCACCTACGGCACGATGCGGCTCGACACGGAGCGGCTGAACCAGGCCTCCTGGGGCATGGTCGTCGCCGATGAGGCACAGCACGTCAAAAACCCGTACTCGGCGACAGCGAAGCAGTTGCGGGCCATCGGCACACGCGCGCGCGTGGCGCTCACCGGCACACCCGTGGAGAACAACCTCTCCGAGTTGTGGGCCATCCTTGACTGGACCACGCCCGGCCTCCTCGGCAAACTCGGTGCCTTTCGTGCTCGCTACGCCAAGGCGGTGGAGGGCGGTGCGGACCCCGGCGCCGCGGAGCGGCTCGGGCAGCTGGTCCGGCCGTTCCTGCTGCGCCGGCGCAAGTCGGACCCAGGGATCGCGCCCGAGTTGCCTCCGAAGACGGAGACCGACCGTGCCGTGTCACTCAGCGCGGAGCAAGCCGGCCTCTACGAAGCAGTGGTGCGGGAGACCCTCGCGGAGATCTCCGGAGCAGACGGTTTCGCGCGACGCGGGTTGATCGTCAAGCTCCTCACCGGCCTCAAGCAGATCTGCAACCACCCCGCCCAGTACCTCAAGGAGGACAAGCCCCGGATTCCGGGCCGCTCCGGAAAGCTGGAGTTGCTCGACGAGTTGCTCGACACGATTCTCGCCGAGGGCGCGAGTGTGCTCGTCTTCACGCAGTACGTCCAGATGGCGCGGCTCATCGAACAGCATCTGGCGGCCCGCGGTGTCCCCTCGCAGCTCCTGCACGGCGGCACGCCGGTCGCGGAGCGTGAAGCGATGGTGCAGCGCTTCCAGGACGGCGTGGTGCCGGTCTTCCTGCTGTCTCTGAAGGCGGCAGGTACAGGCTTGAACCTGACCCGTGCCGAGCATGTCGTGCACTACGACCGCTGGTGGAATCCCGCCGTCGAGGCGCAGGCGACCGACCGCGCGTACCGCATCGGGCAGACGCAGCCGGTGCAGGTGCACCGGCTGATCGCCGAGGGCACGATCGAGGACCGCATCGCCGACATGCTGGTGCGCAAGCGGGAGTTGGCCGACTCGGTCCTCGGTTCGGGTGAGGCCGGTCTCACCGAGCTGACCGATGCCGAACTGTCTGACCTGGTGGAGCTGCGAGGGGGCACGCGATGAGTGACATCCACGACGAGGCGTACGGGGCCGAGGACGGCCACAAGCACACCGGCGGCACCACGGACGAGCGCACGTTCGAGGCGCTGCCACCTCCCCACGGGCGCGGTTTCGCACAGACCTGGTGGGGTCAGGCCTGGATGAAGGCACTGGAGGACACAGCCCTGGACCTCGGTCAGCTCAAAGCCGGACGTCGACTCGCGCGCGCGGGTGCCGTGGGCGCGGTCTCGGTGCGGCCCGGTCGGATAACCGCGGTCGTCAAGGACCGCGACGGCACCCCGCATCGCTCCGATGTGCTGCTGCAGGAGCTGAGCCCGGAGGAGTGGGATCGCTTCCTGGCGATGGCCATCGAGCGTGCCGGGCACATCGCGGCTCTCCTCGACCGGGACATGCCGCCGCATCTGGTGGAGGACTCCGCGGCGGCAGGCATCGAACTCCTGCCCGCCATCGGTGACCTGGAGCCCGAATGCGACTGTGACGCATGGGACCACTGCGGGCATACGGCCGCGCTCTGTTACCAGGTGGCGCGGTTGCTGGACCAGGACCCCTTCGTGCTCCTGCTGATGCGGGGCCGTGGGGAGCGTGAGCTCCTCGACGAGCTGCACGAGCGCAGCGTCGTGCGTGCCGAGGCCCCGGAGGCCGGCGAAGAGGCCGAGGACGGTGCTCCAGAGGGCGTCAGCGCCGCGGAGGCGTACGCGGAGGGCGCCATCCTGCCTCCGTTGCCCGCCCTGCCCACGCTGCCGCCTGAGCCGGGTCTGCCGCCGACGCTCGACACGGAGGCTGAGCCCGCGCCCGGGCTCGATGTGGCCGCCGTGGAGTTCCTGGCGGCGCAGGCGGCCGCCGAGGCGCACCGCCTGCTGGCCGACGCGCTCACCCCCGGCCATGAACAGCATGCCGTCGAACACGAGTTGACCACCGAGGAGGACGCCGTACGCCTGGCTGCCGCGGCCCCGGCACCCGCCATTGAGGCGCGGCTCGCGGCGGCCTCGGAGCGCGGCCGTGACGGTCTCGCTCTCGCCGTTCAGGCCTGGCGGTACGGGGGCCGGGCCGCGCTGCAAGTTCTGGAAGAAGAGTGGACGCCGAAGGAGGACGCACTGGCACGCGCGCGTGCCGCGCTGGAAGCGGCCTGGGACGAGGGCGAGCGCCCGCAACTGCGGGCGACCCGCAATCGGTGGACCGTGATCGGCTCGGACGTTCAGCTACGCCACGGGCGGGACGGCCGTTGGTGGCCCTACCGCAAGGAGCGTGGCCGCTGGACTCCGGCGGGGCCGGCGGCCCACGACCCGGCGACGGCTCTGGCCGTGGCGAGTGGCCGCGAGTGACAGGGACGCGCTCGCCTCGTGGGTGATGTGCTGGGGTGGTGCGCTCCCAGTGCGTGACGTCTTGTGGCGCGGCAGTGGGGGCGCGGGTGGCATGTGACTGTGGGTGGATCGGCCACGACGGGTGAGGGGGCACCGGCGCGTACAGCGGCTCAGCGGCCTATGGCGGCGCACCGATCGGCCCTGGACCGAAAGGCACGCGGCGATCGCCGACGCCTTGGCTCCGGGCGCCACCCATGCGCGCCGAGAACACCGGAGCGGCGCACTCGCCGTACCGACCACGTAGTACGGGCCAGTGGATATCGATGGCGCCTCCTGCCCGCGCAGGAGCGCATGACGCGTCCCCCGCCGTTCACCTCGGGGCTTCTTCGTGTTCTTGGCACCGGCGAAGTCTGGCCGCTGTGACCGAACTTGTGCCCCAGAAGACCCCGAGGTCCCCGCGCGCCGCCCGCAAGCGCCGTGTCCGCCGCTCCATGGCCATCGGCATCCCGCTCGCCGTGGTGGCAGGACTCGCCGCGGCCGGCACCGCGTCCGGCGGCCAGACGAGCGTGGGCCACAAGGAGGCGCGGATCACCGATGCGGCCACCCTGGGAGACATCCCTCTCGCCGAGTTCAGCAACGCCCTCCTGCCCGGGACAGTGAGGGAGGACCGCGGCGTAGACCTCGGCGGCATCGGCAGCGACCTCTACCCCGCCGACCGCAAGGGCGAATTCTGGACGGTCACCGACCGGGGGCCCAACGGTCAGATCAAGGTGGACGGCAAGAAGCGCCGCACGTTCCGGTTCCCGGATTCGATCCGGCCATCGTGAAGATCCGAGTCTCTGGGGACAGGTTCAAGGTGGTCTCCGCCCTGCCTCTCACCACATCCTCCGGGAAGCCCGTCACGGGCCTGCCCAACCAGGAGGGGCGCGACGAGGCGCCGTACTCCTTTGACGCGAGAAAACCGGTCTCGTACGACCCGAACGGGCTGGACACCGAGGGAATCGTGCGGGCAGCCGACGGCAGCTTCTGGCTGGTCGACGAGTACGGGCCCTCTCTGGTCCATGTCTCCGCGCGCGGGAAGGTGCTCAAGCGCTTCGTTCCCCAAGGGCTGAAGCTGCGCGGCGCCGACTATCCGGTGGTCGAGGCGCTGCCCGGCATCCTGCTGCACCGCAAGACGAACCGCGGTTTCGAAGGCCTCGCCCAGCTTCCCGGTGGCGACCTGGTGATGGCCGTGCAGAGTCCGCTGTCCCTCCCCGACGAGGACGCGGGCGAAGCGTCACGCACGGCGCGGCTGCTGCGCTTCTCGCCGAAGAAGCAAGCGGTCACCGCGGAGTACGCCTATCGGTTCGACGCGGTGGACGTCGTCGACCCTGGCGAGGACGACACCTCCGAGTTGAAGATCTCCTCCGTGGTGGCCGTCGGACGTGACCGGCTGCTCGTACAGGAGCGCACCGACAAGGCCGCCCGACTTCAGGCCGTCACGCTGAACCGCCGGGCCGACATCCTCGGCGGCAAGTGGGACAAGGCCACTACACGGCCCTCCTTGGAGCAGCTCGACGATCCCGCGGCCGCCGGGGTGCCCGTCCTCGGCAAGCGCCTGGTCGTCGATCTGGGCACCGTCAGCGGCGTACCCGACAAGATCGAGGGCGTCGCCACAGTCGACGGGCGCACGCTGGCGCTCATCAATGACAACGACTTCGGGATGACGGACGGAGCGGAAGCGTTCGACAAGCACGGGCGGCTGGTGGACAGCGGCGTCGAGACCACCGTGACGTACGTGCGGCTGCCCCGGAAGCACTGACGCAGGGGGCGTGGAGAGGGTCGCCCGCGCAGTGCGGCCTAGGTTCTGTCGTCAAATGTCACGCCCACATCAGAAGTGAGGCGAGGGTGACGGCGGCTTCGTAGGACTGGG
>RBWT01000069.1 GCA_004010275.1 Streptomyces huasconensis | reverse complement strand
GGCGGGGTAGGGGATGCCGCCGGGTGCCCCCTTCGCGGCGGGTAGGGGATACCGCCGGGTAAGGGGGCGCCGGTGTTGTGGGGGACCCCCGCCGAACCGGTACCGTCAAGGCCTGGCAGAACGTCAACGCCACCACCCCGGAGGGGACTTCGTGGGGATCGAGAGCGACCAGCTGGTCTACGACTACCTGAGCCGGGTCGGAGACCTGGCCCAGCAGCGGCAGCTGCCCTCGGCCGCCCGCATGCGCCTGGTCGCCGACCTGCGCGCCCGCATCGACCGAAGCCGCGCCGACGCGGCGGACAGCCCCGCCGCCATCCGCCGCATCCTCGCCGGCCTCGGCACCCCGGAGGAGATCGTCGACGGGGCGGACGGCGCCCCCACCGACGTACCCAAGGCGCCGCCGAGCGAGAGCAAGCCGAAGCCCCGCCCGGCCGTACCCACGCAGCGCGCCCCCCGGGTGCCCGGCGGCAAGGAGGGGTGGCGGCTCGTGCCCCGGCCCCGCCAGGCCGCCAAGGACGTGCCGCAGGACCTCGTGGAGGGGCCCCGGCCCTCGCCCCCGCACCTCGCCGGCACCGACGAACTGGGCCCCAGCGGCTCCGAGCCCGACTGGTGGCGCCTGGACAGCACTCCGTTCGGCGGCGCCGACACCGTCCCCGGCTTCGTCGGCGGTGTGGAGATCCCCGAGATACTGAAGCCCCCGCCCTCCCCCGACGACCCCGACCACCCCGACCGTCACACCTCCGGCGACGAAGCGCCGGCGGAGGCGGCCGAGGAGTCCGTCCCGGGCACGAAGCGGTGGCGCCGGCTGCCCCGCCTGCCCGCCCGCGGCACCGGCGTCAGGTTCACCAACCCCCTGCTCCTGCTCGCCGCGGCCCTGCTCCTCGTGGGCGCCGTCCTCGGCAGCCTGCCCGCCCTCGGCGGCGGCTGGCTCATCGCCTACCTGTCCCGCCGGCTCACCCCCGTCGAGGCCAAGACGGCCGTGTTCGGCATGCCGGGGCTCGCGCTGGCCGCCGGGTTCACCTGGCTGTGGGGGCGTACGGAGGGGAAGTGGGGCGAGCCGATCCGCGACGGCCACATGAGCGACGCCATCGGCGAGACATGGCCCTGGGTGCTGCGCGGCGCGGCCGTCGCCTCCGCGCTCTTCCTGGTGTGGAGGTCGCAGCGGCGACGGCCGTAGGAACAAGAAGGGGACGTGGCTACTTCTTCTTCGTCAGGTCCGCCTGCATCTCGTCGAGGATCTTGTCCGCCGCCGTGTAGCCGATGCCCTGAATCCACAGCTCGTCCTCGACGGTGTGGACGTTGCCCGACTTCACCGCCTTCATGTTCTTCCACAGGCCGCTGCCGGTGGTCTGCGTCTGCTTGGCCTTCTTCGGGTCGCCGTACGTGGACTGGAAGATGACGTCCGTGTCGGCGAGGTCGATCTTCTCGGGCGACAGGTCGTAGGAGAAGCCGTCCTTCGCCTTGGCGGAGATCGGCGCGCGGCCGAGGCCGACGTCCTTGAGGATCGTCGCGATGTAGGTCTGCTCGCCGTAGAGGCGGATGTCGGCGCCCTCGATGAAGCGCAGGACGTTGACCTTCGTCGCCTTGGCCTTCGCGGGGCCGCCGATGGCCTCGGTGACCTTCTTGGCGTGGGCCTCGTAGTCGGAGACGACCTTCTTCGCCTCGGCCTTCTTGCCCAGCGCGTCGGCGTGCACCTGGAAGTTCTCCTTCCAGGGGTAGCCGGTCGTCTCCGTCATGACGGTCGGCGCGATCTTCTTGAGCTGGTCGTACTTGGCGGCGTGCCGGATCTTCGAGGTGAGGATCAGGTCCGGCTTGAGCGCGGCGATGGCCTCCATGTTGGGGTTGAGCATCTCGCCGACGTCCTTGACGCCGCTGAGCTCGTCCTTGGGCAGGTAGCCCGGGAAGCCCGACTCCGCCTCGACGTGCGTGGCGCCGACCGGCTTGACGCCGAGCGAGATCGCGGAGTCCAGCTCGGCGGTGTCGAGGACGACGACCAGCTTCGGGCTGACGGGCACCTTCACGTCGCCCATGGCCGTCTTGACGGTGTGCGTCCTGCCCGAGCCGGCGCCCTCGTCGGAGTCCGAGGAGCCGCAGGCGGTCAGCGCGAGGGCGCCGGTCAGGGCCAGGGAGCCGGTGAGGAGCACGCGGCGGCGCAGCGGGGAGTGGGAGCGGAAGCGGTTCATGGGTCGCCTTTCGTACGGCTATGCGGGGGTGGTGCTGCTGCGGGCGGGCGCGGTCGATGACCACGGTGCCCCGGGGACGACCAGTGGGGAGCCGGTCACAGGGTCCGGCACCACCACACACTGCAGGCCGAAGACCTCGCGGACGAGTTCCTCGGTGACGATCTTCGACGGGGGTCCCTCGGCGACGATCTCACCGCTCTTCATGGCGACGAGGTGGTCGGCGTACCGCGCGGCCTGGTTGAGGTCGTGCAGGACGACGACGACCGTACGGCCCCTGTCGTGGTTCAACTGGCGTACGAGGTCGAGGACCTCTACCTGGTGGGAGATGTCCAGGTAGGTCGTCGGCTCGTCGAGGAGGAGCAGACCGGTGTCCTGGGCGAGGGCCATCGCGATCCATACGCGCTGGCGCTGGCCGCCGGAGAGTTCGTCGACGGGGCGTTCGGCGAGCGCGGCCACGTGGGTGCGCTCCATCGCCTCCGTCACCGCCTTCTCGTCCTCGTCGGACCACTGCTGCCACCAGTGCTGGTGCGGCTGGCGGCCGCGGGCGACGAGGTCGGCGACCGTGATCGCCTCGGGCGCCACGGGCGTCTGCGGGAGCAGCCCGATCTGCTGAGCGATCTTCTTGGTGGGCAGCTTGGCGAGCGCCTCGCCGTCCAGCAGGACCGCGCCGCTCCTCGGCCTGAGCAGCCGGCCGAGCGCCCGCAGCGTCGTCGACTTGCCGCACGCGTTGGGGCCGACGATCACCGTGACCTCGCCGTCGGGGATCGCCAGGTCGAGGCGGTCGACGACCGTGCGGTCCTCGTAGGCGAGGGTCAGCTCCCGGGCCGTAAGGCGGGCTGTCACGACGTGCCTCCATTGCGGACGGAGCGGCTGCGGATGATCAGCCAGATCAGGTACGGGGCTCCGACCGCCGCCGTCAGGACGCCCACCGGCAGCTCCGTGGGCGAGAAGAGGCGGCGGGCCAGGAGGTCCGCCAGGACCACGATCAGCGCGCCGGTCAGCGCCGAGGACAGCAGCGGGATCTGGGCGGTGCGGGTGAGGCGGCGGGCGATCTGCGGGGCCAGCAGCGCCACGAAGTCGACGGGGCCCGCGGCGCCGGTCGCCACCGAGGCGAGGACGACGCCGAGCAGGACGAGACCGAGGCGTACGTGTCCCAGGCGCACCCCGAGGGCCGTCGCCGTGTCGTCGTCCATGGTGACCGAGCGCTGCGCGCGGGCCGCCCAGAGCAGGAAGGGCAGGAGGACGAGCAGCGTCAGCGCGAGGGGTTCGGCCTCCGCCCAGCCGCGGCCGTTGAGGGAGCCCGTCATCCAGATCTGCGCCTGCTGGGCGACGAGGTAGTCGCCCTTGGTCATGAAGAGCGTCGTCACCGAGCGCAGGGCGATGGCGAGGCCGATGCCGATGAGCACGAAGCGGGTGGCGTGCAGGCCGCCGCGCCACGCGAAGACGTACACGAGGGCGGCCGCCGCGACACCGCCGATCACGGAGAGGTAGGGCAGGACCGTGTACGAGGTGACCCCGAAGGTCATCGCGCCGACGGTCAGCGCGCTCGCGCCCTGGCTGATGCCGATGATGTCGGGGCTGGCGAGGGGGTTGCGGGCGACGGTCTGGATGAGCCCGCCCGCCACCCCGAACGCGGCGCCCACGAGCACCCCCACGACCAGCCGGGGTTCGCGCAGCGTGCCCACCACCAGCTCGTCGGCGGACGGCTGCCCGAAGACGACCTTCAGGGCCTCGAAGGGCCGCACGTACGACTCGCCGACGCAGAGGTACGCCAGACAGCTCGCGGCGAGCAGCACGCCGAGGCCGAGCGCGACGAGGGCGGCACGGCGGTGCACGAGGAAGGCCGCCCTGCCCAGGCGGACGACGCCGTATCCGGCGGGCCTGATCCGCGGGGACGCGAGGCTCACGCCGCCACCGCCTTCCGGCGTACCAGCATCACGAGGAACGGCACGCCGATCAGCGCGGTCATCACTCCGGCGGGCACCTCACTGGGCGGGAAGAGCACGCGTCCCACGGTGTCGGAGACGAGCAGCATCACGGGGCCGAGCACCGCCGCCATCGGCAGCACCCAGCGGTGGTCACTGCCCACGATCGCGCGGGCGATGTGCGGGACGGCGAGGCCGATGAAGGCGAGGGGACCGGCGGCGGCCACGCCCGCGCCGTTGAGGATCGTGCGCGAGCCCGCCGACGATCCGTACCGCCGCCACGTTCTGGCCGAGCCCCTTCGCCACGTCCTCGCCGAGCGCGAGCGCGTCGAGGCCCGCGCGACCGCGAGGACGAGCACCAGGCCCACCAGGAGGAACGGCCAGATCTGGCCGGCGATCTCGGAGTCGCGCCCGGAGAGCGACCCCACCTGCCAGAACCGGAACTCGTCGAGCGCCGACGCCCTGGTGGTGAGGATCGCCGTGGTCAGCGAGACCAGCAGGGCGTTGATGGCGGCGCCGCCGAGCGCCAGCTTCACGGGCGTCGCCCCGCCGCGCCCGCCGGCCGCGATCGCGTACACGGCGACCGAGGCGAGGCCGGCGCCCACGAACGCGTACCAGACGTAGCCGGTCAGCGTGTGGACGCCGGCGAAGGCGATGGCCGCGACCACGCCCACCGAGGCGCCCTGGCTGATGCCGAGGATGCCGGGGTCGGCGATGGGGTTGCGGGTGATGCCCTGGAGCACCGTGCCGGCCAGCGCGAGCGCCGCCCCGACCATCAGGCCGATCACGGTGCGCGGCACCCGCATCTCACGGACCACTTCGGCGGAGTCACTGTGCCCGCCGTGCAGCAGCGCGTCGAGGACGGCGGTGGGTGCGATGGCGCGGGCGCCGACGGCGAGGCTGAACAGGACGGCGAGCAGCAGGGCCACGACGGCCGCCGTCAGCACGGCGGCACGTCGGACGGGCACACGCATCGGCTGGGCTCGTTTCGGAGTGCGGCAAGGAACGTCATGTTGGTAAGGCTTGGCTAAGTCTAGGCCGGGGGGCGGGGCCGCCTCGGCAGAATGGGGCGCATGACATCACGCGCACTGACCGTCGGCTTCGACCTCGACATGACCCTGATCGACTCCCGGCCCGGCATCAGGGCCGCCTTCCGGGCACTTTCCGCGGAGACGGGGACGTACATCGACGCGGACCTGGCCGTCACGCGGCTCGGGCCGCCGCTGGAGCAGGAGCTGAGGCACTGGTTCCCCGAGGAGGCGATCCCGGAAGTGGCCGACCGCTACCGTGAGATCTATCCCACATACGCCGTCGAGCCGACGCTCGCGATGCCCGGTGCCCGCGAGGCGGTGGCCGCGGTCCACGCGCACGGCGGCCGCGCCATAGTGGTGACGGCCAAGCACGAGCCCAACGCGAAGCTGCACCTGGCGCACCTCGGCATCGAGGCCGACGCGGTCATCGGCTCGCTCTGGGCGGAGGCGAAGGCCGTGGCGCTGCGTGAGCACGAGGCGTCGGTGTACGTCGGCGACCACACCGGCGATGTACGCGGCGCGCGTACGGCGGGTGCGCTGTCCGTCGCGGTGGCGACCGGGCCGTGTGACGCAGCGGAACTGCGCACGGCGGGTGCGGACGTGGTCCTCGCCGAGCTGACGGAGTTCGGGTCCTGGCTCGACGCGTACGCCGCGCGGGAGCGCGGTTAGCCGGCCGCCGACCTGGCCTGGCGCCGCTGCACGGCGATGCCGCGCAGCACGCCCGCGGCCGCGATGAGGAAGCCGACGCCCATCAGCATGCACACCGCGTAGGCGAGGGGCGGGAAGGGGTCGGTGCCGAGGAACAGCGGGGCCACCGTCACCAGTGTGGCCACGGCGCCGACGAAGAAGACGATCGCTCCGATCCGGACCATCCCGTCGCCGGGCCCGGCCGAATTCGCTTGGGTTTTGTCACGCACCCCACCAGGGTAGTTCCCAGCCCGAAGGAGGAACCCGGACGAAGAGATCGGGGACGTCTTGTCACCGGCTCCCGGACCAATAGTCTTGGTCCCGGCGGGTCGGGCGACCCGCTGTAGTGCTATCCAGAGCCGTTTTCGCCCTGTCATCTCCGGTGGGGCGGACCGGCACAGACGAGTACGAGGACGAGGACTTCACGTGCCTACCGGCAAGGTCAAGTGGTTCAACAGCGAGAAGGGCTTCGGCTTTCTCTCCCGCGACGACGGCGGCGACGTCTTCGTGCACTCCTCCGTACTGCCCGCCGGCGTCGACACACTCAAGCCCGGCCAGCGCGTGGAATTCGGTGTGGTCGCGGGGCAGCGGGGCGACCAGGCACTCTCCGTCACGATTCTCGACCCGACCCCGTCGGTCGCGGCCGCGCAGCGCCGCAAGCCGGACGAACTGGCGTCGATCGTCCAGGACCTGACGACGCTTCTGGAGAACATCACGCCGATGCTGGAGAAGGGCCGCTACCCCGACAAGGCCTCGGGCGCGAAGATCGCGGGCCTGCTGCGCGCGGTCGCCGACCAGCTGGACGTCTAGCCGCACGACGGCGTGCCGGGCGGGCTCGTCGGCCTGCCCGGGACGCTCACGGGAACGCCAGCGCGCCCGGACCGAGGGGCGGTACGAGTCCCTCGGCCGCCGCCCGCGTGAGCAGCCCGCGCACGGCCGCGTAGCCGTCCTCGCCCAGGTCCGCCGTGAACTCGTTGACGTACAGGCCGATGTGCTGGTCCGCGACCGCCGGGTCCATCTCCTGGGCGTGCTCCAGGACGTAGGGGCGGGACGCCTCGGGGTCGTCCCAGGCCATGCGGACCGACGCGCGGGCCGCCTCGGCGAGCCGCTCCAGCGTCGCCGCGCCCAGGCTCCGCCTGGCGATGATCGCGCCCAGCGGGATCGGCAGGCCGGTCGTCGCCTCCCAGTGCTCGCCCATGTCGGCGAGGCGGTGCAGGCCGTAATTGCGGTAGGTGAAGCGGGCCTCGTGGATGACCAGACCCGCGTCGACCTTGCCGTCGCGCACCGCGGGCATGATCTGGTCGAACGGCAGGACGACGATCTCGCCCACCCCTGAGCCGCCGAGCGTGTCCGCCGCCCACAGCCGGAAGAGCAGATACGCCGTCGACTTCTCGCTCGGCACGGCGACCGTCTTGCCCGTCAGGTCCGTCCCGGGCTCGCGGGTCAGGACGAGAGGCCCGCAGCCCCGGCCGAGCGCGCCGCCGCAGGGCAGCAGCGCGTACGTGTCGAGGACGTAGGGCAGGACGGCGTACGAGACCTTCAGGACGTCCAGCTCCGCGTCACCGGCGGCCGGCGCCGAGGCCGCGGCGCGCTCGGCGATGCCGTTGGTGATGTCGATGTCCGCGAACGTCACGTCCAGCGCGGGGGCGCCCGGCACCCGGCCGTGCGCCCACGCGTCGAAGACGAACGTGTCGTTGGGGCAGGGCGAGTACGCGATGCGCAGCGGCGACTCAGCCGTGGGTGTCGTGCGTGTCGTCATGGGTGTCGTCATGCGTGTTCCACCTCTCCAGTACCGGCGCGATCTTCCCGAACGCGTCGCTCAGCGCGGCCAGCGCGTCGCCGATCCGCCAGGCGGCGCGGTCCCGCGGGCCGACGGGGTTGGAGACCGCGCGGACCTCCAGGACCGGCAGGCCGTGCAGGACGGCCGCCTCGGCGACACCGAAACCTTCCATCGCCTCGGCCAGGGCCCGCGGGTGGCGCAGCCGCCAGTGCGGCGGCGCGCTCGGCGGTGCCGGTGACGGTGGAGACGGTCAGGACGGTGCCGTTCGCGGCACCGCAGGCGTCGGCGGTCTCTCGTACGAGGGAACGCGGCGGGAGATGGGTGACGGTGCCGAAGCCCAGTTCGGTGACGGGCGCGAAGCCGTCCGGGGTCTGCGCGCCCAGGTCGGCGACGGTGATCGCGTCGGCGACGACGAGGGAGCCGACGGGGGCCTCGGGCGGGAAGCCGCCGCCGATGCCCGCCGAGACGACCAGGCGGTAGGGCCGCCCCTCGGCGGCGGCGCGGGCGAGCGCGGTCGCCGTGCCCGCCGCGGCGCCGCGGGCCCACGCCCACGGCCAGCGTGTCGACGCCCTCGGGGGCGGACAGCGCGCGGGCCACCGCGTCCCGTTCGGCGGGGACGGCGGTGGCCACGAGAACGCGCGGGTGAGGCACCGGACCGGGGGTCAGGAGTCCTTCTCGAACTTGAACGTCCACAGGCCCGTGGCCTTCTGCGTGCCGCCGTTGCCGCCTTCGAGGATGCTGATGGTCACCTTGTCGCCGCCGCCCAACTGCTGGCTGAAGAAGATGTTGCCGGGGACGACCAGGTACGTCTTCTTGCTGGGCTCGCCCAGCGGCCGGCCGTTCGCCAGCAGCGTCCAGCCCTTGTCGGCGACCTCCGGGTCGACGCCGAAGCGGACCCTCTCGTCGGGGTCGACCTTGACGGTCTTCACGTCCTTGTCCTGGGCGCAGGACTTCAGCTGGGACTTCTTCAGCTCGTTGCCGTCGTTGTAGCAGGAGGCTTCCGTGTTCACCGAGTCGCCGCCGACCGTCACGGTGGCCAGCGGCGTCGGCTTGTCACAGGCCGAGAGGACGAGGAGTCCGGCGGAGACGGCGCCAAGGGCGGCGACGGAGCGGCGCCGACGCGCCGAGGAACGCTGGGAGGTCATGGCTGAAGGCTATCGGGCGCGTCGGGGGGTGCTGTTACGCGGGGGTCGTGGGCGCGGCGCACCCGTCCCCGACCCGCCCGTCGGCCGTCGCGTTCACACCACCCGGGCGTCACGGGGAGCGCCGCGCCGGGCCGTCGCGAGCAGCCCCCGTACGGTCGGGAGCCAGCCGAGCTCGACGATCCCCGCGGCCACCGTGAGGCCGAGGGCGCCGTTCAGCGGAAGGGCGATGCCGACGCCGCCGCCGATCACCCAGGCGACCTGGAGCAGCGTCTCGGAGCGGGCGAAGGCGGAGGTGCGGACCTGCTCCGGGACGTCCCGCTGGATCAGCGCGTCCAGCGAGAGCTTGGAGAGGGCCTGCGCGAAGCCCGCGCACGCGCCGAGACAGGCGACCGCCACCGGGCTGAAGAACACCGCGGAGGTGATCGCCACGCCCAGCACCACCGCGACGACGGTGACGATGATCAGCTCCGGGGCCCGGGACTTCAGCCAGGCCCCGACGGCGGTGCCGAGCGCGTTGCCCGCGCCCGCCGCGACACCCACTATCCCCAGCGAGACGGCGGCGCTCTGCCCGCCGAGCGGATGCTCGCGCAGCAGGAACGCCAGGAAGAAGATGAGGAAGCCGGAGAGGCAGCGCAGCGCGGCGTTCACGGCCAGGGCGTGGGTGACGGCCGGGCCGACCGTACGCAGCCCCAGGAGCCCCTTGCGGGCGGTGTCGGCGGCGGCCTCGGCGCGGGCGTGCAGACGCAGGTGCTCCTCGTCGGCGGCCAGCAGCGCCTTGCTCTCGCCCTTCGCCGAGTCGACCTTGCGGGGCAGCGAGAACGACAGGAACATCCCGGATACGAAGATCACGAACGCGCCGAACAGCGGCCAGCGCGGACCGACGCTCTGGAGCCCGGCCCCGATCGGCGCCGCCACGGCCGTCGCGAGGAGACCGCCGAGCGTCACCCGGGAGTTCGCCTTGACCAGGGAGAACCCGGGCGGCAGCAGGCGTGGCACGACCGCGCTTCTCACCACGCCGTACGCCTTGGAGGCGACCAGGACGCCGAGCGCCGCCGGATACAGCTCCACGCTGCCGGTGGCGACGGCGCCCGAGAGCACCAGCGCGAGCAGGGCGCGGGCCAGCATCGCGCCCGCCATCGCGGCGCGGCGGCCGTGCGGGAGGCGGTCCAGGAGCGGGCCGATGACGGGGGCGAGGAGCGTGAACGGCGCCATCGTGATGGCGAGGTAGAGCGCCACGCGGCCGCGCGCCTCGTCCGTCGGCACGGAGAAGAAGACGGTGGAGGCGAGCGCGACGGTGATCATGACGTCGCCCGCGCCGTTCACGCCGTGCAGCTCGATCAGCTTGCCGAGGCCCGACTCGCCCGCGCCGTCGGCATGGGTCGCTTTCCGGATACCGCGCGCCGTGCCGGTGAACGGCAGGTGCAGCGCCCGTCCCAGCGCACGCGCGGCCCGTCGCGCCGGTCCCGGCGAGACGGTTCCTACGGACGTCGACCTGGTGGGGGCCACCCCGTCATAGTGCCCCCTCATGGGCCTCACTAGTACGGATGGCCGCTGTGAGCCACGCCGCCGTGTCCGCGCGGGCGGTCCCGCCGAGGTGTGCCCGGCGAGGCGGCGCGTACGTCGGTGTAGGCCCAGGGGCCGGGAGAAGGTAGCGTGCGTAGCGCGCCTGCGGCGGTTGTTCTTGGCCGCGCGCCTCTCGGTCATCCCGCAGAATGGGTGACGTAGGTGCGCCCGAGGACGTCGGGCGCGGACGTTGACGCGGCCCCCAGGTCCGCTCCGTCCGCCCCCCGCGTAAAGGTGGCGCACTCGTGAGACGGCGTAGGAGAGAAGCGATACCTGTGAGCGCAGCGACAACGCGAAGCCGTACCCCGCGCACCCCGCGTACCCCGGACCGCCTGTGCGCCGAGGCGGTCGGCCTCGCGCGCGCCGCGGCCGAGGAGGCCGCCGCGCCCGGGGTGGTCGGTGAGCATGGTCGAGGTCGTCGTCGAGGGCGACCGCGTCGTCACGCACCTCTTCGAGTGCAAGGAGTTCGGCTACCGCGGCTGGCGCTGGGCGGTGACGGTCGCCCGTGCCTCGCGGGCGAAGGTCGTCACGCTCGACGAGACGGTCCTGCTGCCGGGCCCCGACGCCCTCCTCGCCCCCGAGTGGGTGCCGTGGAGCGAGCGGCTGCGCCCCGGTGACATGGGCCCGGGCGACCTGCTGCCGACCGACGCCGAGGACCTCCGCCTGGAGCCCGGCTTCACGGGCGAGGAGGAGCCGCCGCCCAACTCGATCGTGTCGCACGAGATGGCGGCGCTCGCCGAGGCCGAGGACGCCGAGGTCACGGCCGGTTCGCCCGCCGCGCTGCCGGTGGCGCCCGCCCGCGGCTCCATCGCGGCGATCGCCGACGAACTGGGCATGCGCCGCGCGCGGGTCCTCTCGCGGTACGGGCTGCACGTCGCCGCCGACCGCTGGGAGGAGACGCACGGCGCGAAGACCCCGATGGCGCAGGCGGCGCCCGCGGCGTGCGTGAGCTGTGGGTTCCTGGTGGCGATCGGCGGTTCACTCGGGCAGGCGTTCGGTATCTGCGCCAACGAGTTCGGTCCTGCGGACGGCCACGTCGTCTCCCTGTCGTACGGCTGCGGCGGCCACTCCGAGGCCGCCGTCATGCCGAAGCCGCCCCGCCCGGCACCGCCGGTCCTGGACGAGACCCGGGTGGACATGCTGCCGCTGCGCCCCTCGGCGGACTCCGGCTCGGTGTCCCTGGAGGGCCCGAGCGAGGACCTGGGCCACAGCTAGGCGCTTGCGCGGGGGTCGCCCGGTGCGGTGGCGGCGGCGCGCGGCCGCCGATGGCTGCGGGTGCAGGTCCCTGCGGGGGCAGCCCCCCCCCCAGCCCCGCGCCCGCAACCGGGGCCTGTGGCGGCTCGCGGCGGGGTGGCAGGGGGTGGGGCAGAAGCGCAGACCACGGCCCCCATGGCCGCCGCCGGGACGCGGTACCGTTCGCCCCCACGGCACGTCCGGCCGACAGTGGAAGGTGAGCCGTGGCACGTTCGGTTCCAGCCGGACCAGCGCAGTGCGACCGCCAAGGAGAGACGACCGTGAGCAAGACCGTGCGGCCGGCGGCCGAAGGTACGGACCCCTTCGGCACCGCCCGCCTCCGCCGCGGAGTCCTCGACGCGTGGGCGGCGGCCCCGGCCCGCTTCCGTGAGGACGCCAACGCCGAGGAAGACCTCGCCCTCGGCGGCTACCGCGACCGCCTGGTCGTCGAACTCGCCCAGAACGCCTCCGACGCCGCCGCCCGCGCGGGCGTCCCCGGCCGCCTCGCCCTGACCTTGCGCGACGGCGTCCTCGCCGCCGCCAACCGCGGCGCGCCGCTCGACGCCGCCGGAGTGGAGTCCCTGTCCACCCTGCGCGCCTCCGCCAAGCGGGAGGACAGCAGGGACCAGCGGGGCCACAGCGTCGGCCGGTTCGGCGTCGGCTTCGCCGCCGTGCTCGCCGTCAGCGACGAGCCCGCCGTCGTGGGGCGTACCGGCGGCGTCCGCTGGTCACTGACCGAGGCGCGGGAACTGGCCGCCGAGACCGCCCGGTTCAGCCCCGGCCTCGGCGACGAGATCCGCCGCAGGGACGGCCACGTCCCGCTGCTGCGGCTGCCGTTCGCCGCGGAGGGCACCGCCCCCGAGGGGTACGACACCGTCGTCATCCTGCCGCTGCGCGACGCCGCCGCAGAAGACCTCGTCGCCCGGCTGCTCGACGGGATCGACGACGCGCTGCTCCTGGCCCTGCCCGGCCTGGACGAGGTCTGCGTGGAGACCCCGGACGGCGCCGTGCGCACCCTGCGGCGCCGCGCCGAGGCCCCGTACACCGTCGTCGAGGACAGCCGGGACGGCACGACCCGCTGGCGCACCGTCGGCCACGAGGGCCCGCTCGACGCCGCGCTGCTGAAGGACCGGCCCGTCGAGGAGCGGTTGCGCCCGTACTGGTCGGTCACCTGGGCCGTGCCCGCCGACGCCGAAGGCGCCCCGCTGCGGCCCCGCACCGCTCCCGTCGTGCACGCCCCGACCCCCAGCGACGAGCCGCTGGGCGTCCCCGCCGCTGCTCATCGCCACCTTCCCGCTGGACACCGCCCGCCGCCACGCGGCGCCAGGGCCGCTGACCGACTTCCTCGTCCAGCGGGCGGCCGACGCGTACGTCGAACTCCTCGCCGCCTGGCGGCCGGTGACCGAGGAGATCATCGGGCTCGTGCCCGGTCCGCTGGGCCGCAGCGAACTCGACGGGGCCCTGCGCGAGGCCGTCCTGGAGCGGCTGCGCGCACCGCCTTCCTGCCGCCCGCCCTGCCCCGCGCGCCGACGACGAGGACGAGCTGCCCGAGGTCCTGCGGCCCCGCGACGCGGAGGTCGTCGAGGCGCCGGCGCCGACACCGTGCGCGTGCTCGCCGAGGTGCTGCCGAGCCTGCTGCCCGCCGGCCTGGAGCGCCGCGCCGAGCTGCGCACCCTCGGTGTCGCCCGCGTCCCGCTGACCGAGGCCGTCGACCGCCTCGCCGGTCTGGAGCGCGCGCCGGACTGGTGGCGGCGGCTGTACGACACCCTCGCCGGCATCGACCCGGACCGGCTCTCGGGCCTTCCGGTGCCCTTGGCGGACGGCCGTACGACGATCGGGCCCCGGCAGGTGCTGCTGCCCGCGTCCGGCGACGAGCGCGACCCCGCCTCGCTCGCCCGGCTCGGCCTGAAGGTCGCCCACCCGGACGCCGCCCACCCGCTGCTCGAAAAGCTGGGCGCGCTCCCCGCCACGCCCCGCGCCGTCCTGACCACGCCGCAGGTCCGCGCGGCGGTCGCCGCCTCCCTCGACGACGACACCTGGGACGAGGACGCCCTGGACGCCGACGAGCTGGCGGACGTCGTCCTGGCGCTGGCACGGGACGCGAACCTCTCGCCGGGCGACGAGCCGTGGCTCGGCGCGCTCGCCCTGCCCGACGAGGACGGCGAACTGGCGCCCGCCGGTGAACTGGTGCTGCCGGGCAGCGCCTTCGCCGAGGTCATGCGGGACGACGAACTGGCGCTCGTCGACCAGGAGCTGGCGGACCGGTGGGGCGAACAGCCGCTGGCCGCCTGCGGGGTGCTCGCCACCTTCGCCCTCGTACGGGCCACCGACGTCGTCCTCGACCCGGACGAACTGGAGCCGCGCGAGGGCGACTTCGCCGAGCCGGACGACGCCGGGCTCCTGGACGCCGTGGACGTGTGGTGCGAGGACCTCCTCGACCGGCTGCCGGACACACCGGTGCCGCCGGTCGCCACGGAGATCGTCGCCGTGCGGGACCTGGACCTGGTCGACGACGACCGCTGGCCGCAGGCCTCGCGATGCTCTCGCGCCCGCCGCTGCGGGACGCGCTGACGCAGCCGCTGCGGGTGCTGCTGCCGGACGGCACGACGCAGACCGTCCGCTCGTACACCGCCTGGTGGCTGCGCGGCCACCCGGTCCTCGACGGCCGCCGCCCCGCCGGGCTGCGCGCGGAGGGCGGCGATTCGCTCCTGGTGGGCCTGTACGACGCGGCGGACGCCTCCGGGTTCGGCGACGAGCAGGTGCTGAGGGCCCTCGGCGTACGCACCTCCGTGACCGCCCTGCTCGCGGAGCCGGGCGCGCCGCCGAACTGCTGGACCGGCTCGCGGACCCCGAGCGGCCGGTCACCCCCGCGCAGCTGCACGCCCTGTACGGCGCGCTGGCCGACCTCGACCCGGAGCAGGTCACCCTGCCCGACGAGGTGCGCGCGGTGGTGGACGGCGAGGTCGTGGTGGTCGACGCGGCGGACGCGGTGGTCGCCGACGCCCCCGACCTGCTGCCGCTGGCCGGCGGCGTGGCGCTGCTGCCCGTCGAACCGCGCAGGGCCGCGGACCTCGCGGAGCTGTTCCAGGTGCGCAGGCTCAGCGAGACGGCGGCCGTGGAACCCGCGGGCCAGGGCGTCGAGCGGGCGGTGCCGGAACCGGTGCGGACCCTGCTGGGGGCGGCGACCCCGCGGACGTACGTGGAGCACGACGAGCTGATCGCGGGCGGCGTCGAGCTGGACTGGCGGCGCACCCCGGACGGCACGTTGCACGCGGCCACGCTGGAAGGTGTGGCGGCCGGGCTAGCCTGGGCGGCGGGCCAGTGGCCCCGGCGGTTCGAGGTGGCGGCGCTGCTCGAAGACCCCTCGCGGACGGCGGAGCTGGCGCGGGACCGCTGGTTCGACTGACGCCCCGACACGCGGAGTGTTCTGCTCCCGCCCCGGCGAACGGGACAGAACGGGACACTCCGCGGACCGGCCGCGGAATCTTCACCCCTCGTACAACCGTTCGCCCCTGTCGTGGGTCTCATCTCGCGAGTCAACAGACTCCTAGATCACTTGGGCCTCGCGTGACGGCGAATGCACCGCGAGGCCCCCTTCTCCACTTGGGGAAACGCATGCGCATTCGTGCCACCGTGGCCGTACTGACCGGCACCCTGGCCCTGTCCGCACTGGCTGTTCCGGCCGCCCAGGCCACCGACGCCCCGAAGGTCCCGAACCTCACCACCTTCTCCCAGAACGGCCCGGGGGACGAGACCGTGGGCGACACCAAGATCACGAAGGTCACCGTCAACGGCGGCAAGGACATCGTGGTCGGCACCTCCGCCAAGAAGACGGTCACCATCACCGTCACCGCCACGGACCCGAGCGGCATCAACGACGGCGCCGCGCTCCTGTGGCACGGCTCGAAGTTCACCGAGGAAGAGATCGACGGGGCCATGGTCCCGGGCGAGGACGAGGCGGCCGACTGCAAGGCCGTCAACGCCACCACGGGCACCTGCACCATCAAGGTTGTCGCCGACCCGAAGGTGAACATCTACGGCAACATCCTCGCCGGCAAGTGGAAGGTCCTGGCGGGCGCCCAGGCCAAGGACGGCGACTACATCATCCGGGACACCTACGCGAGCAACGTCTCGGTGAAGCGGGCCGCCAAGCTGACCACCAACGCCTCCCCGGAGCCGGTCAAGAAGGGCAGGACCATCACGGTCACCGGCGCCCTGACCCGCGCCAACTGGGACACCGCGAAGTACGCGGGCTACACCGGCCAGTCCGTCAAGCTCCAGTTCAAGAAGAAGGGCGCCAGCGGCTACACCACCGTCAAGACGGTGAAGTCCGGCTCCAAGGGCGCGCTGAAGACCACCGTCACGGCCTCCGCCGACGGCTACTTCCGCTACTCCTTCGCCGGCACCTCCACCACCCCGTCCGTGACGTCGGTCAGCGACTTCATCGACGTGCGCTAGTACGCCGGCAGCGCCTATGCCGGGACGCGGCGGTCCACCCAGCGGTAGATGACCTCGATGGCCAGCGAGGCCACCGCCGCGATCGCGACCGCCGCCCACGGCATCGTCGTGCCCACCAGCTTCAGCTGGAAGAAGTCCTGGAGCCAGGGCACGGTCAGCACGAGCAGGAAGCCGAGACCCATCGCGCCGATCAGGCCGATCCGCCACCACGTGTAGGGGCGGGCGATGATGGCGAGCACCCACATGGCGATCAGGAACAGCGCCAGGGTCGCCGCGCTGGTCTCGGCTTCCCGCGCGCCCGCGCCCGCGTAGTGGTGCCGGGCCAGCAGATACGTCGCGAAGGTCGCGCCGCCCGCGATGACGCCGCCCGGGATCGCGTACCGCATCACCCTGCGCACGAAGTGCGGCTGCGCCCGCTCCTTGTTGGGGGCGAGGGCCAGGAAGAAGGCCGGGACGCCGATGGTCAGCGTGGACAGCAGCGTCAGGTGCCGGGGCAGGAAGAGGTACTCGACCTGCGAGCAGACCACGAGCAGCGCGAGGATCACCGAGTAGACGGTCTTCACCAGGAACAGCGTGGCGACGCGCGTGATGTTGCCGATGACGCGGCGGCCCTCCGCGACCACCGAGGGCAGCGTCGCGAAGCTGTTGTTGAGCAGCACGATCTGCGCGACCGCCCGCGTGGCCTCCGAGCCCGAGCCCATGGAGACCCCGATGTCGGCGTCCTTCAGGGCCAGTACGTCGTTCACGCCGTCGCCGGTCATCGCGACCGTGTGGCCGCGTGACTGGAGGGCGCCCACCATGTCGCGCTTCTGCTGCGGGGTGACCCGGCCGAAGACGGAGTGGTCGTCGAGCGCCTGTCCCATCTCCTCCGGCTCGGCGGGCAGCCGCCGCGCGTCGACGGTGTTCCCGGCGCCGGGCAGCCCGAGCTTGCCCGCCACCGCGCCCACCGAGACCGCGTTGTCGCCGGAGATGACCTTGGCGGCGACGTCCTGCTCCTCGAAGTAGCGCAGGGTGTCGGCGGCGTCGGGGCGCAGCCGCTGTTCCAGGACGACCAGGGCGGTCGCCCGCGCCCCGTCGGCCACGTCGGGGGCGTCGAGGTCGCCGCTCACCCGGGCCAGCAGCAGGACCCGCAGGCCCTGCTGGTTGAGCTCCTCGATCTCGGCGAGGGACGGGTCGCCGTCGGGCAGCAGCACGTCGGGCGCGCCGAGCAGCCAGGCGGACGTGGTGCCGTCGCCCTCGCTGAAGGAGGCGCCGCTGTACTTGCGGGCCGAGGAGAAGGGCAGCGACTGAGTGCAGCGCCACTCCTCGCTGTCCGGGTAGGTGTCGATGATCGCCTGGAGCGAGGCGTTCGGCCGCGGGTCGGACTCGCCGAGGGCGCCGAGGACCTTGCGTACGTACGCCTCGTCGGCGCCGTTGAGGGTGCGCAGGTCGGTGACGTCCATGCCGCCCTCGGTGAGGGTGCCGGTCTTGTCCAGGCAGACCGTGTCGACGCGGGCCAGGCCCTCGATCGCCGGGAGTTCCTGGACGAGGCACTGCTGGCGGCCGAGCCGGATGACGCCGATCGCGAAGGCGACGGAGGTGAGGAGCACCAGCCCCTCCGGGATCATGGGGACGATCCCGCCCACGGTGTAGGCGATGGACTCCTTGAAGTCGTCGTCCTTGACGACGAGCTGGGAGATGACCAGGCCGATGGAGGTCGGCACCATCAGCCACGTCACGTACTTGAGGATCGTGGAGATGCCGGAGCGCAGCTCGGAGTGGACGAGCGTGAAGCGGGAGGCCTCCTCGGCGAGCTGCGCGGCGTACGCCTCGCGGCCGACCTTGGTGGCGGTGAAGGAGCCGCCGCCCGCGACGACGAACGAACCCGACATCATCCGGTCGCCCGGCTTCTTGACGACGGGGTCGGCCTCACCGGTCAGCAGCGACTCGTCGATCTCCAGGCTGTCGGTCTCCACGGCCTCGCCGTCGACCGGGATCTTGTCGCCGGGGCCCAGCTCCACCAGATCGCCGAGGACGATCTCGGAGGTGGAGATCTCGGCGGCCCGGCCGTCGCGCCGCACGGTCGGCTTGGCCTCGCCGATGAGGGCCAGGGAGTCGAGCGTCTTCTTGGCGCGCCACTCCTGGATGATGCCGATGCCGGTGTTGGCGACGATCACGAAGCCGAAGAGGCTGTCCTGGATCGGCGCCACGAAGAGCATGATCACCCAGAGGACGCCGATGATGGCGTTGAAGCGGGTGAAGACGTTGCCCCGGATGATCTCGCCGAGGGAACGGGAGCTGCGTACCGGTACGTCGTTGACCTCGCCGCGGGCCACCCGCTCGGCGACCTCGGCGGAGCTGAGGCCCCTGGGCCGCCCCGCCGGGGGCGGCACCGGGTGGGCCGGGTCGAGTTCGGCGCCCGCGTCGATATGCGTCATGCATTCGACGGTAAGGGCGGTGATGGGGCTTCACCCCTCGAATGCCCCGAAGATCCGACCACGGTATGAGGCGTCCGGCCCCGTCCGGTCCCGTGGTCGTACGGGTCATTCGGAGCGGGTGACTTTCGACCTCTTGATCGCGGCGTCGCGCACCCGTACGTACCAGATGCCGATGAGGCCGAGGCCGCCGCCGGCCAGGCAGGTCCACACCCACCAGGTCGCGTCGCGGTCGTCGAACCAGCCGTAGAAGGGGAGCTGGACGAGGAAGAGGGCGAACCAGAGGATCGTGCCGCCGGTGATGGTGGCGACCACGGGGCCCTCCAGGGGCTCCGGCGCCTCGTGCTTGGGGGTCCACTTCTCCATGCAGACAGCTTACGAGGCGGGGTCAGCCCGGGTGCCACCCCTTGCGCGGCCTGGGTCTACGCGCGGAGATAGCGATTTCCCCCTCATGTATTCATACTGAAACGGCTTATGAATGGCCGGTTGTTTTCGTATGAATATACAAGTCACGAGGTTTTCCATGTCCCCCTCGGCCAGTGCCCCGGTCGACGCCGGTAAAGAGCCCCCGAAGCCCCCGCGGAGCGGCCTCGACGGCTACTTCAAGATCACTGAGCGCGGTTCCACCCTGGCCAGGGAAGTCCGCGGCGGCTTCGCCACCTTCTTCGCGATGGCCTACATCATCGTGCTGAACCCGATCATCCTGGGCAGCGCGAAGGACATGTACGGGCACCAGCTCGACAACAAGCAGCTGGTCACCGCGACCGTGCTCACCGCCGCCTTCACCACGCTCCTGATGGGCGTCATCGGCAACGTCCCGATCGCGCTCGCCGCGGGGCTCGGCGTGAACACCGTCGTCGCCCTCCAGCTCGCGCCGCGCATGTCGTGGCCCGACGCCATGGGCATGGTCGTCCTCGCGGGCTTCGTCGTGATGCTCCTCGTCGCGACCGGGCTGCGGGAGCGGGTGATGAGCGCCGTGCCGCTCGGCCTGCGCAAGGGCATCGCGATCGGCATCGGCCTGTTCATCATGCTGATCGGCCTCGTCGACTCCGGCTTCGTCTCGCGCATGCCGGACGCCGCCCACACCACCGTGCCGCTCCAGCTCGGCGGCGACGGCCACCTCGACGGCTGGCCGGTCCTGGTCTTCGTGCTCGGCGTGCTGCTCACCCTGGCGCTGATCGTGCGCAAGGTGCCGGGCGCCATCCTGATCAGCATCGTCGTGATGACCCTCGTCGCGGTGGTCATCAACGCCGTCGCCACGGTGCCGTCCTGGGGCCTGACCACCCCGAAGTGGCCGGGCAACCCCGTCTCGACACCGGACTTCGGGCTCGTCGGCGACATCAGCCTCTTCGGCGGCTTCGAGAAGGTCGGCGTCCTGACCGGCGTCCTGTTCGTCTTCACCGTGCTGCTCTCGACCTTCTTCGACGCCATGGGCACGATCATGGGCATCAGCGACGAGGCCGAGCTGACCGACGAGAAGGGCAACATGCCCGGCATCAACAAGGTGCTCTTCGTCGACGGCATCGCGGTCGCCGCGGGCGGCGCCTCCTCCGCCTCCGCCACCACCTGCTTCGTGGAGTCCACGGCGGGCGTCGGCGAGGGCGCGCGGACCGGCCTCGCGAACGTCGTCACCGGCGGCCTCTTCGCCGTCGCGCTGTTCCTCACGCCGGTCGCCACGATGGTCCCGTCCCAGGCGGCCACGCCCGCGCTGCTCGCGGTGGGCTTCCTGATCCTGTCCGGCTCGATCCGGCAGATCGACTGGAGCGACCCGACGATCGCCATCCCGGCGTTCGTGACGATGCTGATGATGCCGTTCACGTACTCGATCACGAACGGCATCGGCATGGGCTTCATCACGTTCAGCGTGCTGCGGCTCGCCGCCGGGCGGGGGCGCGAGGTGCCAGCCGCGATGTACGTGGTGTCGGCGGTCTTCGCCTTCTACTACCTGATGCCGGCGCTGAACCTGACGTAGGCCCACGGGGCCAGGAAAGCGGAGAGAGGCGTCCCCCGGACACGACCGGGGGACGCCTCTCGTGCGTGGTCGGCTCACTCGTACGGGTGGTGAACGGGTTCGGCGGAGTGGTTCGGGGAAACGAGTGGTCCTTAGCGAGGGTAATGAGTTACTCTAACGAACATGCCGGACCTCTCCCATGGTGACGACGCCGTCGCCGTGAACGCCCTGCGCTCCGCCGTGATGCGCCTGTCCCGTCGACTCAAGCACCAGCGTGTCGACGAGTCGCTGAGCCCGACTGAGATGTCGGTGCTCGGCACCCTTGCCCGCTGCGGCAGCGCCACTCCGGGCGAACTCGCCCGCAAGGAGCATGTGCAGCCGCCGTCGATGACCCGCATCGTCGCCCTGCTGGAGGCCAAGGGGCTGGTCCGGCTGGAGCCGCACCCCGAGGACCGCCGCCAGAAGGTGGTCACCCAGACGGAGACCGCCGAGGCGATGCTCGAAGAGAGCCGCCGCAAGCGGAACGCCTGGCTGGCCGGTCTGGTCGAGCACCTCGACGACGACGAGTGGGCGCGCCTGCGGGCCGCCGCGCCCGTCCTGGAGAAGCTCGCGCATTTGTGACCGCGGGTTTGGCCGCCGCCGAGCGGGTGACGGTTGATCCTCGTACGACTGATCCTCGTACGGCACATGAGACACGTGGGGCACGTCCGACGCGTCCGATGTGGCTGACGTGACCGATGCGACGGATGTGACCGACAAGCCTGACCCTTCGTACGCCAAAGGAGGCGCACCTTTGAGTACGGGACCCGGAGCAGACTCCGCCCCCGCACCAACCACCCTCGACAAGCCGTCCGCCCGCAAGTCCTCGATGTTCAGCTCGCTGAAGATCCGTAACTACCGGCTCTTCGCGACCGGGGCCGTCGTCTCCAACACCGGTACCTGGATGGCCCGTATCACCCAGGACTGGCTGGTCCTCAGCCTCACCGGGTCCTCGGCGGCCGTCGGCATCACCACGGCCATGCAGTTCCTGCCGATGCTGCTCTTCGGCCTCTACGGCGGTGTGATCGCCGACCGCTTCGCCAAGCGGAGCCTGCTCTTCTGCACCCAGGGCGCGATGAGCATCAGCGGGCTCTTCCTCGCCGCGCTCACGCTCAGCGGGCACGTGCAGGTCTGGCACGTCTACCTCGCGGCCTTCTTCACCGGCCTCGTCACCGTCGTCGACAACCCGACCCGGCAGTCCTTCGTCTCCGAGATGGTGGGACCGGACCAGGTCCGCAACGCCGTCTCGCTGAACTCGGCGAACTTCCAGTCCGCCCGGCTCGTCGGCCCGGCCGTGGCGAGCGCGCTGACCGCGGCCGTCGGGCCCGGCTGGGCGTTCCTCGCCAACGGCCTGTCCTTTCTCGCGCCGCTCACGGGCCTGCTGCTGATGCGGACCTCCGAGCTGCACCCCGCCCCGCGCAAGCCGCGCGGCAAGGGCCAGCTGCGGGAGGGGCTCACGTATGTCTCGCGGCACCCCGAGCTGATCTGGCCGATCGTCCTCGTCGGCTTCATCGGCACCTTCGGGTTCAACTTCCCGATCTGGCTGAGCGCCTTCGCGGACGACGTCTTCCACGGCGGCGTGGGAATGTACGGGCTCTTCAACACGCTGATGGCCCTCGGTTCGCTGGCCGGGGCGCTGCTCGCGGCCCGCCGCGGCACCTCCAGGCTGCGGCTGCTGGCCGGGGCGGCGATCGCCTTCGGCGTGCTCCAGATCGTGGCGGCCTTCGCCCCCGACCTGTGGATGTTCGTCGCGCTGATCGTGCCCATCGGCATCCTCGGCCTGACGGTGAACGTCACCGCGAACTCCTCGGTGCAGATGGCCACGGACCCGGAGATGCGGGGCCGCGTGATGTCGCTGTTCATGATGGTCTTCACCGGCGGCACCCCGCTCGGCGGCCCGCTCTTCGGCTGGCTCGCCGACGCGTACGGCGTCCGCATCAGCATGGCGGCCGGCGGCCTGGTCTGCGCGCTCGCCGCGGCGGGCGTGGGCCTCATGCTGGCCCGCGCGGCCGACCTCCGCCTGAAGGTGGACCTGCGCCGGGGCCGCCGGCATGTGCAGTTCGTGCCGAGGGAGAGGGAAATGGCAACGGCAGCGTGACGCCTCCGGCGGGGGCGCGGGGGGGGCTTGGGGTGGCCTTGTGCGGGCTCCGGGTTGGCGCTTTCCGTGAGCGGGCGCCGGGGCTGAAGTGCTGGCGGTGGCGGTGTGATGCCGCCTGCGGGGGCTCGGCGGGGGCTCTCGGGATGGCCTTGCGCGGGGCTCCCGGCCGGTGCCTTCCGTGATTGGACGCCGTGGCCGAGTAGCTGGCGGTGGCGTGATGCCTTCCCCGGAGGGCTCGGCGGGTCGTGTGCGCCACGGCCGGGGAGGATGTGCCGTATGAGACTCTTCGCGGCGGTGCGGCCGCCCGGTGTCGTGGTTGAGGAGTTGGCGGTGGTCGTCGCCGAGTTGGGTCGGCTGCACGGCTCCGGGGCGCTGCGCTGGGGCGGTCGCGAGAGTTGGCACTTCACGCTCGCGTTCATGGCCGAGGTGCCACCGGAGGCCCTGCCCGGGCTCACCGCCCGCCTGGCGCGGGCCGCGCAGCGCACCCCGCCCTTCACCCTTGCCCTGAGCGGCGGCGGACACTTCGGTGACCGCGTGCTGTGGGCGGGCGTCACGGGAGAGGTGGCCGCCCTGCGGCACCTCGCCGGGCGGGCGGAGGCGGCGGCGCGCAAGGCGGGCCTCGTGAGGGGCGAGCCCCGGCACTACCGCCCGCACCTGACGCTGGCCCGCGGCGGGGGCGGGACCGACCTGCGGCCGTACGCCGACGCCCTCGCCGCCTTCGCCGGTGCGCCCTGGACGGTCGACGAGCTGATCCTCGTACGCAGCACGCTGCCGAAGAGCGGTGTGCCGGGGGAGCGGCCCCGCCACGAGACGGTCGGGCGGTGGCCGCTGGGAGGCGGCGCCCGGTGTCCGGACGCGGCCGGTTAACCTCGACGGTGTGGACCCGAAGACCAGGAACCGGATCATGGCCGGTGTGCTCGTGATGATGTTCGTCGTGGTGGCGGTGGCGGCCGCGTTCGGCTAGCCGCCGAACGCGGGCCGCCCCGCGTACCCCCGGGGGCTGCTACCAGGCGAAGGACTCCGGTGGACGGGCCCGGCCCGGGGAAGATTTCGGTCCAGGGAGTCGAGCAGCTCCCGCGAGCAGCTCCAGCTCGACGGCGCGCAGCGCGAGGCGAGCTGCTCGGCGGTGCGCGGGCCGACGATCGGCGCGGTGACCCCCCGGCCGCGTCAGCAGCCAGGCGAGCGCGACCTCGCCGGGCTCCAGACCGTGCTTGTCGACCAGGTCCTCGTACGCCTGGACGCGCGCGCGGACCTCCGGCTTGGCCAGCTCGGCGGCGGCCCGGCCGCCACCGCTGCGGCGGGCGCCCTCCGGCTTCTTCAGCGCGCCGCCCAGCAGACCGCCCTGCAGCGGCGACCAGGGGATGACGCCGACGCCGTACTCCTGGGCGGCCGGCAGCACCTCCATCTCGGCGTCGCGCACCGCGAGGTTGTACAGGCACTGCTCGCTGACGAGCCCGAGGGTGCCGCGCCGCGCGGCGATCTCGTTGGCCTGGGCGATCTTGTAGCCGGGGAAGTTGGAGGACCCGGCGTAAAGGATCTTGCCCTGCTGGACCAGGACGTCGACGGCCTGCCAGATCTCCTCGAACGGCGTGTGCCGGTCGATGTGGTGGAACTGGTAGATGTCGATGTAGTCGGTCTGGAGCCGCCGCAGCGACCCCTCGACGGCGCGCCGGATGTTGAGGGCGGAGAGCCGGTCGTGGTTGGGCCAGACGGTCCCGCCGTCGACGTCCATGGGCCCGTACACCTTGGTGGCGAGCACGACCTTGTCGCGCCGCTCGCCGCCCTGCGTGAACCAGGTGCCGATGATTTCCTCGGTACGGCCCCGGCCCGCGCCCTGGCCGTACGTGTTGGCGGTGTCGAAGTAGTTGACGCCCGCGTCGAGCGCGGTGTCCATGAGCGAGTGGCTGTCGGGTTCGTTGGTGAACGGCCCGAAGTTCATGGTGCCGAGCGTGAGCCGGCTGACCTTGAGCCCTGTGCGTCCCAGCTGCGTGTACTTCATGAGGCCCTAGCCAAGGGGGTGGAGTGGGCTCCAGGCAAGGGGGTTCGGGTCAGTCGCGGGAGAAGTCGGAGGTGTCGAGGGTGAGGCCGAGGAAGGTGTGGGTCAGGTCGACCTTCTCGCCGAAGTCGACGGTCGTATGGACGTGGTAGTCGCCTTCCCCGGGCCGGGTGTAGACGTGGCATTCGCCCTGGTAGGGGTCGACGATGAGGTAGACGGCGACTCCGGCGGTGGCGTACCCGGTCTTCTTGGGGCCGTAGTCGTTCGAGCCCGTGCCCCGGGAGATCACCTCGGCGACGAATTCGACGTCGCTGCACAGGAAGCCGCCCCGCTTGGTGCGTTCGGCTCCCTCGGCGACCAGGGCCACGTCGCTACAGAAGGCATTCAGCTCACCGGGGTAGTCGATGCGCACGTCGGACAGCGTGCGCTGACGCGGGTACTTGGTCCTCAACTGCTCGATGATGCCCAGGGTGATGTCCCAGTGGTTGGCCCGCTGCGGCGTCATGTGGACGGCCCCCTCGATGATGTCGATCTTGTATCCCTCGAGGAAGGGCCCCCGCTCAAGCGCCTCGAACATCTCGTCCAGGCGCGCGGTGTTGTTGTCGGCCATCTTGATCCTGTCGTCTACAAGAGTCATCGTGGCGCTCCTCCCCGGCTGCCGCTTGGGGCGGGCGGCCGCGCAGTACAACGATACGCACGGCGGCAAGGTCACGTCCGCTCAAGAGCCGCCCAGCCACCCCGCCGCGTCGAGGCGGAACGCCTCCGGGGGGATGACCGCGGACAGGTCGTCCTGAAGGGCGTCCAGGCGCCCCGCGCCGATCCGCTCGGCCCACTCCGCCCGCAGCTCCTCGAAGATCACCGCCGAGCGGCGCAGCGCGTCGACGCCGTGCGGGGTGAGGCGGATCAGCTTGCGGCGGGCGTCGGCGGGGTCGTCGGCGCGGGCCGCGTAGCCGAGGGCGACGAGGCGGTCGACGGTCTTGCCCGCGGCCTGCTTGGAGACGCCGAGGCGGCGGCCGACCTCGCTGGCGGTGGCCCCACCCGCGCCGATGGCCTGCATCGCGAAGCCGTGGGCGGGGCGGAGGTCCGGGTGGCCCTGGCGGGCCAGCTCGGCGTGCAGGCGGTCGATGAGGGCGCGGAAGCCGGCGAAGAGGAGAAGGGGCAGCTCATATCCCTTGCCCTTGTCGACAACCTGGTTTACCTTCTTTTCGTCAACCATGTTGTCCATCTTAAGGGGCCGGAGCGGGCCCGCAGGGGGTACGGATGTTTACCGAGCACACAGTGGAAACCGCGCCGCCCGCCTCACGCGCGGCCATGGAGCGCACGGCCGCCGCCTTCGGGCAGGTGCCGAACGCGGTCGCCCGCCTCGCCGAGTCGCCCGAACTCCTCAACGGCTTCCTGGAGATGACGGCGGCCTTCGACCGGACGACCCTCGACCCCGTCGCCCGCGAGGTCGTCATCATGACGGTCGCGACACGCAACGACTGCCACATCTGCGTCACGATGCACACCGGCAAGCTGCGCAAGCTGGGCGCGGGGACGGAGCTGATCACGGCCCTGCGCGAGGAGCGGGAGCTGCCGGACGAACGGCTCGAAGCGGTACGGCAGTTCACGCACACCGTTCTCGCGACGGCGGGCGCTGTCCCGGATGCCGACCTGGAGGCGTTCCTCGCGCATGGCCACACCGAGCGCAACGCCCTCGAAGTCGTCCTCGGCATCGGTACGTACACGATGTCGACGCTGGCGAACCGGCTGACGCGGGCGACCTGACCGAGCCGGCCGGGCAGAGGTCACGCTCGACGAGTGAAGTCCCGTTCGTGGAGGGCGATCTGTTGCACGAGGCGACTGAACGGGCGGTACGGTGACCGATGGCAGTGAGGAAGACCGGCACGAGAGTCAGTACTGCTTCAGCTGCCCCGGCCGCTCAAAGTAGAAGCCCCTCGGCCCGAGTTGTTCTCCGTCCTCAACAGGCGGCCAAGATGCTGCCACGCCCTCAAGGAGCGAGCTACCGTTGAGGACGCGCTTGCCGTCGAACCAACGGCCGGTGAAGCCGAACATGTGAGTTCCCCGGCTCAGCCCCAACAGCCCCAACGTGACGTGCGTCGCCGAGACGGGCACGCCGCCGGAGACCAACGGGAGAGACAGGAAGAGGTTCCTCTTCTCGCGTGCCGCGGGCCCGGTCCACAGGGCGACGGTAACTCTCGGCTCGTTCAGATCCGGGATACATCCGCGCACGTAGTACGGCTTGGCCACCGGAGTGGCCGTGTAGTGCCACAGTGCGGCCGCGAGGGCCCGCTGCGTGCGTGCCAGTACGTCCGGCGGGGTGGCTGCTAATTGACCCATGATGGGTACTTCCGCATCCCTCTGCAGTAGGCGGTGATCACCCCGACCTTCCCCCTTGCTCCAGGGGCGGTGCCCTCGGGAAACTTCACGAAGGCGACCGACATGTCTCCGCCGATGTCCTGAAAGCGCAGCTCCACTCCGCCGTCCGCGAGGGCGACCGGAGTGTCCTTCCGTGTGAGCGCTGTCATGGCTCCTTCCCGCTCAACTGCTGAGGGGTACGGAAAATTCTCTCCCTTCCAGCGTGGCCCCGGCTGCCGTGCCGTGCGCGCCGGGCGCCTTCCGGTACCGCCCCGGCGTGACGCCGAACGTCCGGGTGAACGCGTGCGAGAGGGCGTACGGCGAGCTGTAGCCGACCTGGCGGGCCACCGCCTCCAGGGGGTGCGTCGTCTCGCGCAGCAGCTTGGCCGCCCGGGCCATGCGCCACCAGGTGAGGTACGTCATGGGGGCGCGGCCCACCAGGGCCGTGAAGCGGCGGGTCAGGGTGGCGCGGGAGACGCCCGTGCGGGAGGCCAGCAGGGCGTTGGTCCAGGGGGCTTCGGGGGAGGTGTGGAGGAGGCGCAGGGCCTCGGCGACCACCGGGTCGGCGAGCGCGGCGGGCCAGCCGGGGCCCGAGGCGCGGTCCGTCGCCCAGGCCCGCACCAGGTAGACGAGGAGCAGGTCCAGGAGGGCCGGGGACGGCGACGTCCGCGCCGGGCAGAGCCGCGCCCGTCTCGCGGCCGAGCAGGCCGATGGCCGCCTGTAGCTCCGGGTGGTGCCCGGCGCGGCGGGGCAGGTGCACGGTCTCGGGGAGTTCGGCGAAGAGGGGGTGGGCGTGGGTGCGGTCGAAGCGGTACTTGCCGCAGAGCAATTCGGTGGCCCCGGCGCCCTGTTCGGGGTGCGTGGCGAGGGCCCGCGGGGCGCCGCCGTCCGTGTCGCGTCGCCAGCGCTCGAAGGGGACCGCCCGTGCGACGGTACGGGCGTCGGCGGGGGAGTCCGCGAGCACGTGCCCCGCGCCGCGCGGCAGCAGCACCGCGTCGCCCGCCGTGAGGGTGAGCGGGGCGCCGCCGCCGTCCGGCAGCAGCCAGCAGCCGCCCGCCAGGACCACGTGGAACCCCACGCCCTCGTACGCGGGCAGCCGGCAGCACCAGGAGCCGGAGACCCCGACGCGGTGGGCGTCGGGGCGCCCGATGCGCGCGGACGCGATGGCGTCGCTGACTACGTCCATGGGGGCAGCGTAAGGCAGCGGCGGTGAGGCGTACGGGTATCCGGGTGAGCGGAGCAGGCATTGATGCGCTCATCCGGCGCTCCCTACGGTCGTACCCATGAACGTATCCATGAACGAACGCACGAGCGGGAGCCTGGCCGGACCCACCAATGGGCCCATGATGCTCGGCGAGGTCGAGGTCCGCAGGGTCGTGGAGCTGGGGGCGCCCTTCCTCCCCGCCGCCGTGCTCGTGCCCGGCGTCCCCGAGCGGCTGTGGCGCGAGCACGGAAAGTGGCTCGCGCCCGACTTCTGGGACCCGGGCAGCGGCAGGGTCATGGCCGCCGTGCAGACCTGGGTGCTCAGGAGCGAGGGGAAGACCGTCCTCGTCGACACCGGCGTCGGCAACGGCCGTGTGCGCCCGCACGCGCCGCACTTCGCGGACCTCGACACCGACTTCCTGGCCCGGCTCGCCGCCGCGGGGGTGCGCCCCGAGGACGTCGACGTCGTCGTCAACACCCACCTGCACGCGGACCACGTCGGCTGGAACACCCGGGAGGAGGGCGGCAATTGGGTGGCCACCTTCCCCCGCGCCACCTACCTCATGCCCGCCGCCGACCACGCCCACTTCGGGCCCCGGGGCGCCGACGAGGAGAGCCGCGACCCGGTCTTCGCGGACAGCGTCGCGCCGGTGGACAGGGCCGGGCAGGCCCAGCTGTGGAGCGGTACGCACCGCATCGACCGCCACCTCACCCTGGAGGCCGCCCCCGGCCACACCCCGGGCTCGTCCGTCCTGCGCCTGGCCTCGGGCACCGACCGGGCGGTCTTCGTCGGCGACCTCCTGCACACCCCGGTGCAGATCCTCGAACCCGGCCACAGCAGCTGCCTGTGCGCGGACCCACGGGAGGCGGCCGCGACCCGGATGCGGGTCCTCGGTCGGGCCGCGGACGAGCGCGAGCTGGTCGTGCCCGCGCACTTCCGGGGGGCGGGCGCGGCCGAAGTGCGGCGCGAGGGAGGGAAGTTCGCGGTCAGCCGATGGGCTGCGTGAGTTCCCGCGCCCGCGTGCCCGGGGCGCCGATGCCCCACGCCCGCGCCATCGCCACCGCGAAGGCCCCGGCCAGCTTCCGCTCGCCGCTCGCGTTCGGGTGCGTGCCGTCGTAGGTGTCCGTGCCGATGTCGTACGACGGCGGGGGCGAGGCCAGAAGGATGGGGGAGCCGCCCGTGTCCAGGTCGGCGACGGTCTTGGCGAGGAGTTCGTTGAAGCGGGCGACCTCGGCGGCGAACGGGGCGTCCGACACCGCCCTGACGTTCGGGATGACGGGGAGCAGGACGAGCCGGACCCCCGGGTTCGCCGAGCGGGCCCCCGCGACGAACGCGCGCACGTTGGCGGCCGTCTGCTCCGCGTTCGTGTAGAAGCCGAGGTCTATCAGGCCCAGCGAGACCAGCAGGACGTCCGCGGGGTCGCGGGTCAGCGCGTCCGCGACGCGCGGCGCCATGTGCAGCCAGCCCTCGCCCCAGCCCGCGAGGTGGTGTCGGGGGAAGTCCGGGTCCGCGTCGGCGTAGTCGTGAGAGAGGGGTGCGCCCGCCGCCTGGTCGTAGAGGGTGCTGCGGGGCCCCACCACGGCGAAGCCCCCGTCGCCGAGGGTCTCGCGCAGGTGCTGCCACATCCGGTAGCGCCAGGTGTGTTCCCCGGCGCTCCCTATCGTCATCGAGTCGCCGACGAACATGAACCTCAGCATCCGCACATCATGGCCGATCACCCCCGCCACCTGCGATGTGAGGCTCAGCACGCACCGCCCGCCGCGCGGATGGCACGCTTGGGCCCATGCGTTCGCCTCGGTCTCTTCCCCCCGCCCTCGCCGGTGCCGTGCTGCTCCTCGCCGCCGCGGGGTCCCTCACGCCCGCCGCGGCCGACGGCCACGACGGGTTCACCATCACGGACCCGCGGATCGTCGAGTCCAGCGGCCTGGCCGCCTCCCGCGCCCACCCGGGCGTCTACTGGACGCACAACGACCAGGACAAGGGCGCCTACCTGTACGCCGTCGACTCCCGGACCGGCAGGACGGTCGCCACCGTCACCATGAGCGGGATCGGCACGCCCCGCGACGTGGAGGCCATCTCGGTGGGCCCCGACGGCAACCTCTACGTCGGCGACATCGGCGACAACCTCGGCGGCACGTGGTCGAACGTATGGATCTACAAACTGCCCGAGCCGAAGACGCTGAAGGACCAGACGGTGCGCGCCACGCAGTACGTCGTGAAGTACGAGGACGGGGCGCGGGACGCGGAGGCGCTGATGGTGCATCCGAAGACCGGGCGGATCTACATCGCCGACAAGAAGGAGGAGGGCGGCAGCCTCTACGAAGGGCCCGCCGAGATGTCCGCCTCCGGGACGAACGTCTTCAAGAAGATCGCCGCCACCGATCTGTGGGTGACGGACGGCGCCTTCTCGCCCGACGGCGAACAGCTGGCCCTGCGCGGGTACTTCGGCGGGACCTCCTTCGCCTGGAAGGGCGCGGGCAAGCAGCCCGAGCGGGAGGGCCGGCTGAGCGTGCCCTTCCAGCGGCAGGGCGAGTCGGTCACGTACACCCCGGACGGCACGACCCTGATGTACGGCACCGAGGGCGCGCAGAGCCAGGTCACGCCCGTGGAGGTGCGCGGCAAGGGCGGGGGCGGCGGCTCCGGCGCGCCGTCCGGTGACAGCGGTTCGGACAGTTCAGCGAAGAGCGGGGGCCTCGACGGCGGCCTCAAGACCGGCGCGATCGTGGCCGGTGCCGTGCTGCTCGCCTTCTTCGGGCTCAAGCGGCTGCTGCGCAGGCGCTGATGGGCCGGGCCCGGCCGCCTCACGTCTCCTGTCCGCGCCGGGCGACCAGGACGTCCAGGCCGTCCAGGAGGCGCTGGAGCCCGAACTCGAAGTGGTCGAAGTCCGGGCCGAACGCGTCCTCGGACAGCGACGCGAGGACCGGGTAGCGCCCGCTCATCATGATCTTTTCGAGGGCCGGTGCCTGCGCCTCCCAGAACGCCTGGTCGGAGAGGCCCGTCTTCTGCACCGCCTCCATCTCGTGCACCTGGGTGCGGGCGACCCCGGTGACGTACCCCTCGACCATGACGATGACGCCGACCAGCTCGGGGTCGGTGAGGCCCATCGGCCGGATGCGGGCGAGCGTGCGCTCCAGGCCGCCGACGGCGCCGGGGCCGAGCACCGGGCGGGCCTGGTTGACGTGGAGCAGCCAGGGGTGGCGGCGGTAGAGGACGAGGGTCTCGCGGGCGTACGTCTCGACGCCCTCGCGCCAGCCGCCGGTCCACGGCTCCGCGTCCTGCTCGGGGGCGTAGACGCGGTCCAGCATCAGGTCGAGCAGGTCGCCCTTGCCGGGGACGTAGCGGTACAGGGACATCGTGCCCGCGCCGAGTTCCGTGGACAGGCGGCGCATGGACACCGCCGAGAGCCCTTCGGCGTCGGCCAGGCGCACCGCCTCCGTGACGATCCGGTCCAGGGTGAGGGCCGGCTTCGGACCGCGCGTCGGGCGGGTGCCCTCGCCCCAGAGCAGCTCCAGGCTGCGCGTGATGTCGCTGCCGGTGCGCTTCGCGTCGTCGCCCTGCGTGCTCGTCATGGACTCACCCTAATCGCCTCGACCTGAATTGGGTACGGCGTACCCGAAGAACTGGGTACGGTGTACTCTCGACTGAGTACGGCGTACCCAGAAGTGGGTCGCCGCAAGACCGGAGGGCGGGCGATGAACGGAAACGGCTTCGCGGTACGGGCCGAAGGGCTCCATAAGCGGTACGGGGACAAGTACGCCCTGGACGGCTTCGATCTCCACGTCGAACAGGGCACCGTGCACGGCCTGCTCGGCCCCAACGGCGCGGGCAAGACCACCGCCGTGCGCATCCTCTCCACCCTCGTACGGCTGGACGGCGGCCGCGCCGAGGTCGCCGGGGCCGACGTGGCCAGGGAACCGGCCGTCGTGCGCGGCCGCATCGGCCTCACCGGGCAGTACGCGGCCGTCGACGAGATCCTCACCGGCCGGCAGAACCTGGAGATGTTCGGCCGCCTCTTCCACCTCGGCGCCCGCCGCGCCGCGCTGCGCGCCGAGGAACTCCTGGAACAGTTCCACCTCCAGGACGCGGCGGAGAAGGGCGCGGGCCAGTACAGCGGCGGCATGCGGCGCAGGCTCGACCTCGCCGCCTCGATGATCCTCGCGCCCGCCGTGCTCTTCCTCGACGAGCCGACCACCGGGCTCGACCCGCGCAGCCGCCTCGAAGTCTGGGAGACCGTACGGGAGTTGGTCGCGCGCGGCACGACCGTGCTGCTCACCACCCAGTACCTGGAGGAGGCCGACCGGCTCGCCTCCCGCGTCACCGTCATCGACCGGGGCCGGGCCATCGCCGACGACACCCCCGACGGCCTGAAGAACACCGTGGGCGGCAGCCACCTCGACGTCGTGGTGCGCGATGCCGCCGACCTGCCCGCCGCCGTGCGGGCCGTCACCCGGGTCTGCGCCGGCGAGCCGCTCGTCGTCACCGTGGAGCGCCGGGTGCAGGCCGCCGTGACCGACCGCGTCGCCGCCCTCACCGACGTGGCGCGCACCCTCCAGGACGAGGGCGTCGCCGTCGAGGACATCGGCCTGGCGCAGGCCCAGCCTGGACGACGTGTTCCTGCGCCTGACCGGTCAGACGTCCGAGACCGCCGAAGCGGTCGCCCCCCTGGAGAAGGAGGTCGCGGCATGAGCGTCGCCCTCACCGCCGACACCGCGCACGGACGGCTCTACTGGGCCTTCGCCGACTGCCTGAACGTCACCCGGCGCTACCTCACGCACTTCCTGCGCCAGCCCGTCACCATCGTCTGGCAGCTGGGCTTCCCCATCATCTCCGTACTCCTGTACGGGTTCGTCTTCGGCGAGGCCATGAAGGTGCCCGGCGGCGGGGACGACGGCGACTACAAGCAGTTCCTGATGCCCGGCATGTTCGTGATGACCATGGCCTTCGGCTTCATGAACACCGCCATGGCCGTCGTCACCGACGCCTCCAAGGGCGTCATCGACCGCTTCCGCTCCATGCCGATGCGCCTTCGGCGGTCGCGGCCGGGCGGGGCGTCGCCGACCTCGTCGTGGCCTGCGCGGAGCTGACCATCCTCGCGCTGACCGCGCTGGCCATCGGCTGGCGCTCCAGCGCCGGGTTCACCGACACCGTGCTCGCCTTCGGGCTGCTGCTGTTCCTGCGGTTCAGCCTGATCTGGGTGGGCGTCTTCCTCGGCCTCGTCGTGCCGACACCCGAGGCCGCAGGCGGCCTGTACGCGGTGGCCTTCCCGCTGACGATGATCTCCAGCGTCTTCGTGGCACCGTCCCTGATGCCGGGCTGGCTGGCCCCCGTCGCCGCGTGGAACCCGGTCTCGTCGACGGGCACCGCCACGCGGGAACTGTTCGGCAACCCGGGGGCGGGCGGCTCCACCTGGGTCGAGCAGCATGCCGTACTGATGGCCGTGGTGTGGCCGGTGGTGATCTCCCTGATCTTCCTGCCGCTGGCGGTACGGAAGTTCAAGCAGCTGAGCCGGTGAGTGCCCCGAAGGGGCGCGGGGAACTGCGCGACCAGCCCCCACGCGCCCGTAAGACGAAGAACCGGAACTACAGCCGCTCGATCACATAATCAACGCACTGGGTGAGCGCAGCGACATCCGCCGGATCGATCGCCGGGAACATCGCCACCCGCAGCTGGTTGCGCCCCAGCTTCCGATACGGCTCCGTGTCCACGATCCCGTTGAGGCGCAGAGCCTTCGCCACCGCCGCCGCGTCAACCTCTTCGGAGAAGTCGATCGTGCCGATGACCTGCGACCGCTTGGCCGGGTCCGTGACGAACGGCGTCGCGTACTTGGACTCGTCCGCCCAGCCGTACAGCGTCCGCGCCGACTCGGCGGTGCGGCCGGTCGTGAACTCCAGGCCGCCCTGGGAGTTCATCCACTCCAGCTGCTCGCCGAGCAGGAAGAGCGTGGCGAGCGCCGGGGTGTTGTACGTCTGGTTCTTGCGGGAGTTGTCGATCGCGGTCGGCAGACTGAAGAACTCCGGGACGTGCCGGCCGGACGCGTGGACGCGCTCGGCGCGCTCGATCGCCGCCGGGGAGAACACGCCGATCCACAGGCCGCCGTCCGAGGCGAACGACTTCTGCGGCGCGAAGTAGTAGACGTCCGTCTCGGCGATGTCGACCGGCAGGCCGCCCGCGCCGGACGTGGCGTCCACCAGGACGAGGGAACCCTCGTCGGCGCCCGCGACGCGCTTGACGGGCGCCGCGACGCCCGTCGAGGTCTCGTTGTGCGTGAAGGCGTAGACGTCGACGCCCGCCTCCGCCGCCGGGTCCGGGTGGGTGCCCGGGTCGCTCGTGATCACGGTCGGCTCGGCCAGCCAGGGGGCGAGCTTCGCCGCCTTCGCGAACTTGGAGGAGAACTCGCCGAAGCTCAGGTGCTGCGACTTGTTCTCGATCAGCCCGTGCGTCGCCACGTCCCAGAAGGCGGTCGAGCCGCCGTTGCCCAGGATGACCTCGTACCCCTCGGGGAGGGAGAAGAGGTCCTTGACGCCCTCGCGCACCCGGCCCACGAGGTTCTTGACCGGGGCCTGGCGGTGGGACGTGCCGAGCAGGGAGGTACCGGTGGCGGCCAGGGCGTCCAGCGCCTCCGTCCGCACCTTGGAGGGGCCCGCGCCGAAACGTCCGTCGGCGGGCTTGATGTCAGCGGGAATCCGGATCTCAGCCACGGGGCGAGCCTAGCGGCTCAGGGCGCGGGGTTCTCCTGGTGTCCGGCCGCTGAGATCCACTGCCCCTTGGCCTCCACGCCACGGGGCTCCGCCCCGGACCCCGCTCCTTAGACGCCGGAGGGGCTGGATTTGAGGCGCACCGGCAGCTCGTAGAGGTCGTTCTGGGTGACCACGGGCTTGTGCCGGAGTTCCGCGCGGGGGACCGCCAAGGTCAGGTCCGGGAAGCGGTCGTACAGGGCCGGCAGGGCCACGCCCGCCTCCAGGCGCGAGAGCGCGGCGCCGGGGCACACGTGCGGGCCGTGGCCGAAGGAGATGTGGCGGGTGGGGGAGGTGCGGGTGATGTCGAACTCCGCCGCCGTCGGCCCGTGGGCCTTCTCGTCGCGGCCGATCGCGCCGTACGAGACGATCAGCGCGTCCCCGGCGGGGATCACCTGGTCGCCGACCGGTACGTCCTCGGTGGCGAAGCGGATCAGGACGTGCGAGGTCGGCGTGGAGTGGCGCAGCGTCTCTTCCACCACCGCGTCCCAGCCGGCCTGTCCCGCGCGGACGAGGGCCAGCTGCTCGGGGTGCGTGGAGAGGTTGACGACGGCGTTGACGATGAGGGAGATCGTCGTCTCGTGGCCCGCCGCGACCATCAGCTGGAGCGTGGCGACGATCTCCTCGTCGGTGAGGCGGTCACCGCCCTCGGAGGCCGCGATCAGCGCGCTGGTCAGGTCGTCGCCCGGCTCCGCGCGGCGGGCCGCCACCACCTTGCCCATCATCGCGGCCAGCTCGCCGAGCGTCGCCACGACCTCCTCCGGCGGCGTCTGCGTGGAGAAGAACTTGTCGAACAGGACCTTCAGCCGCGGGTGGTCGGCCTCGTCGATGCCCATCAGGTCGCTGATGACGTACATCGGCAGGGGGTAGGCGAACGCGGCCTTCAGGTCGACCACTTCGTCGCCGGGCGGCAACTTGTCGAGCAGGCCGTCCGTCAGCTCCGTGATGCGCTCGCGCATGCGCTCCACCCGGCGCGGCGTCAGCGCCTGCGCGACCAGCGACCGCAGCCGGCGGTGCTCCTCGCCGTCGACCGTCAGCATGGACCGGCCCGGGTTGGCCAGGCCGATCAGCGGCCAGTCGGCGGGTATCTCACCGCGCCGCCAGGCGCCCCAGACTTCGATGTCCTTCACCAGCCGCCTGTCGGTGAGGAGTTGGCGGGCCTCCGCGTGATGCGTGACCGCCCACACCGGCACACCCCCCGGCAGCTCCGCCGCCACGAGCGGGCCCGCCGCGAGCAGCCGGGCGCTCTCGCCGTCCAGGTCGGTGACGAACGGGTCCAGGGCGATTCTGGCGGGGTTGTCGGTCATCTGAGCTCTCCAAACGCTGAGGTCGGGGTCGGGTTGAAGCTCACCGGGAGATCGGTCAGGCCGCGCAGCCACGGCGACGGGCGGCGGGTCAGGGCGTGCGCGGGCACCGCCAGGTCGAGGTCGGGCAGCCGGTCGAGGAGCACCTCGATGCCGGTCCGCGCGACGACCTCCTCGACCTCCTGGGCGGGGAAGGGGCAGCGGTGCTCGCCGTGGCCGAAGGCGAAGTGGGCGCTGTTGCCGCCGGTCAGGGCCGAGCCGTCGGTGCGCACCTGCGGGTCGGCGTTGGCGGCGCCGAGGCCGAGCAGCAGCAGGTCACCGGCGTGCACGCGGCGCCCGCCGAGCTGCGTGTCGCGCGAGGCCCAGCGGCCCGCGACGTTCTGGGTGGGGGTGTCCTCCCACAGGACCTCGTTCATGGCCTCGGCGACGCTGTGCCGGCCGCCGAAGAGGGACGCGGCGAAGCGGTCGTCGGTGAGCATCAGCCGCAGCGAGTTGCCGATCCAGTCGGCGGTCGGCTGGTGCCCGGCGGCCATCATCACCATCAGGTCCTGCGCGATCTCCTCGTCGCTGAACCCGTCCGCGCCGTCCGTGCGCTGGGCCCCCAGCATGTACGAGGCCACGTCCTCGTCCGGCGTCTCGTGCTTGTCGGCGATGAGCCGCGCCATCGACGACGCGAGGTGCTGCTGGCCCGCGAGCGCCCGCTCACGGCCGTCGATCATGTCGTTCATGGCGGTGACGAGCGCGGGGCCCTGCTCGTCGGAGAAGCCGTAGATCCGGGCCAGCACCCGCACCGGCAGCAGCATCGCGTACTCGGCGATCAGGTCGGCGGAGCCCTTGCCGCAGAACCGGTCGATCAGCTCGTCCGCGAACGTCTCGGCGTGCGCCTTCAGCTCGAACGGGTCGACGGCCTCCAGTGCCCGCGCGATCATCGCGGCCCGCCGGGTGTGCCGCTCGCCGACGGTGTAGAGGATCGACGGCTGCTGGTGGCCGATCATCGGCAGCAGCGGCCAGTCCTCGGGGATGTTCGGCCACTGGTTCCACAGCTCGGAGTCGCGGCTGAACAGCACCGGGTCGGCGGTGACCTGGTGCAGCTCGCGGTAGCCGAGCACCAGCCAGGCCGGTATGCCGCCGTCGAGCAGCACGCGCGCACGGGGCCGTGGTCGCGGCGCATCTCCCGGTAGAGCCGGGCGGGTTCGGTGGCGAAGCGGGGGCCGGAGAGCGGGACGGGACCGGGCGTGGCGCCGGTCACGGGGCAGGTCACTGGGCGTACTCCTGAGGGGCGTTCAGCTGAGCGACGTACAACGTCTTGAGGTGTTCCACGAGCGCGATCAGTACGTCCTTGCTGGACTGCCGGGAGCGCGCGTCGCAGTCGACGAGCGGCACCCCGGGGTCGAGGTCGAGCGCTCGCGCACCTGCTGCGGGGGTGTACGCGGCCCGCCGAAGTCGTTGCGGGCCACGATGAACGGCGTGCCGTGGTGCTCCAGGCGGTCGATCGCGTACCAGGAGTCCGACAGGCGCCGGGTGTCGACGAGGACGACCGCGCCGAGGGTCCCGGCGAAGAGGCGGTCCCACAGGAACCAGAAGCGTTCCTGGCCGGGGGCGCCGAAGAGGTACAGGACGTTGCGGGCGTCGAGCGTGATGCGGCCGAAGTCGAAGGCGACCGTCGTGGACGTCTTGGCGCCGAGCCCCGCCAGGCCGCCGGTCTCGTCGATGCCCCGGCCGGCCTGGGTCATCGTCTCCTCGGTGTTGAGGGGACGGATCTCGCTGACGGAGCGGACCAGCGTGGTCTTGCCGACGCCGAAGCCGCCGACCACGACGATCTTCAGGCCGTTGTCGGCGGTCGCGGTCAGCTCGCTTCGGCCGGCTCCGCCGGCGGCGCTGCGTTCAGAGATTGCGGAGTCCAACGAGCACCTGCTCCAGGAGTTCGGAATCGGGAAGGCTGTGGGTGGGGCCCGAGCGGGGGTGGCGGGCGCTGATCCGGCCCGCGTCCAGCAGGTCGGAGAGCAGGATGCGGGTGATGCTCACCGGCAGGCCGAGTTCGGCGGCGATCTCCACGACCGCCGTCGGCAGGCGGCACATGCGCAGGATCGCGGCGTGCTCGGACTGCATGCCGGGCATCGGGCCGGACTCGGCGACGACGAGGGTCACCAGGTCGAAGGGGGCGTCCGGCGCGACCGGCTGCGGCCCCCGGTGAGGGTGTACAGCCGGTCGGGGGAGTCGTCCCGGCCGGGGCGGCCCACGCTCATGCGGCGGGCCGGGTGCCGGGCGCGGCGCTCGCGCGGCGGCGCGGCCCGCAGGTGCTCGCCGAGCTGTTCGACCAGCTCGCTCATGGTGTGCCCGACGAGGCCCGCGTCGGCGTCCTCAGTCGGCGACGAGCGCGAGGTGGGCGCCCTCGCCGGCCTCGACGATGAAGAGGATGCCGCCGTAGAACTCGGCCATCGCCGAGCGCACCCCGCCGGTGCCGTCGCCGAACTCGGCGGACGCGCCGTGCGACAGCGACTGGATGCCGGCGGCTATCGCGGCGAGCTGGTCGGCCTGGTCGACGGAGAGCTCCGGGGTGCGGCACAGCTTCAGGCCGTCCCGGGAGAGCACGAGGGCGTGCCGGGCGCCGGGGGTGCGCTCCAGGAGGCCTTCGAGCAGCCAGGTCAGCTTGGCGTCGGTGGTCGTGCCGGGGACGGCGGTGGGCGCGGTGGTCATGGGGAGGTGTCGCCTTCCGGGTGCTCGGGGTTTGCGGGGGCGTCGTCCGTGCCGGCCGGCTCCGTCGGAGCGGTGCGGACGGCCTGGCGGAAGCTGCTGAAGCGGGCGCCGTGGTGGCGGCGGTCCGCTCGGCGCGGCCGCGGGTCGCTCCCCGGTGTCACCGTCGCCCGGGCCCGCTCGGCGGCGGCGAGGGTACGGCCACGGGGGCGCTTGGGGAGGGGGGCGGCTTCGGCGTCCGGGCCCACGGCCGGGGTGTGCGGGGCCGCCGACTCGTGGGCGGGCACGGGGTCGCGGTCCACGGGGTCGAG
>RBWT01000068.1 GCA_004010275.1 Streptomyces huasconensis | reverse complement strand
CGGCCCGCCCGGTCCGACACCGCCCGGCAGCGGACCGCGCACCAGGACCGCGGCCCGGCCCGAGACCCGCAGGGGAGGTCTCGGACCGGGCCGTCACCCGCTGCGGCGGGGGTCAGCGCAGCGCACTGCCGAAGAGCGCCGCGGTGTTCGGAGCCGCGACGTCCTTCGGCCCGAAGGCGACGGAGTCCGTGGCGGTCAGGCCCGTGGACGTACCGCGCAGCGACCACACCGCGCCCGCCCGGGCATTCTCCTCGACAGAGGAGGCAGCGAGGTCGGCGCGGCCGTCACCGGTGACATCGAGCAGCGCGGTGGCCACACCGAACAAGTCGTCCTTCTCCGCGGCGCCGGGTACGCCCGCCGTGTTCTGGTGGAAGACCTGGGCCCCGGACCCGGTCACGCCACCGGCGCTGCCGCGCACCAGGACGACGGCGCCCGCGTTGCTGACGCTGCCGACGTCCTCGCCGATGACACCGACCGCGATATCCGCGTACCCGTCACCCGTCACGTCGCCGACGGCGACCGCCCTGCCGAACCGGTCCCCGTCCTCCTCGGCGCCGGGCACGCCCGGCAGGTTCTGGTCGAACTTCTGCGTCTCCGCCTTGAGGCCGTCGGCCGAGCCGAAGGCGACCCTGACCCCCGAGTCGTAGTCGTCGTCACCGAGCACCAGGTCGTCGTAGTGGTCGCCGTTGATGTCGCCGATGGCCAGCTCGCCGGCCGAGCCCGGTGCCCGGCCGCGCTTGAAGCCGGTCGGTGTGCCGTACAGGACGCTGTTGCCCCATTCGCCGTCACCGGAGTAGTCGTTCATGGCGATGTCGGCGCGGCCGTCGCCGTTGATGTCACCGACGGCCTTGGGGACGACCGGACCCTCCACGGAGCGGGGGCCGTCGATGCACTCCCGGTCGGCGCAGGTCGGGTCGGGGCGCTGCCCGCTGTCGTAGTCCCACCACTGCGACTTGTCCATGAAGTCGAGGGTCTTGGCCGGCGTGCCGGTCCGCGCGATGGGGCCCTTCCAGAGGCGGGCCTGCTGGCCGACCGGGTCGTCTCCGTAGTAGCCCGCCCCGGAGAACAGGGCGAGGTCGGTGGTGCCGTCGCCGTCGAAGTCACCGGCCTGCGGGGCCAGCCCATGGGCGGCGATCTTCGTGCCGCCGGTCAGGCCGGACGCGGAGCCCCACAGGACCACCGCGCCCGCCGCACTCCTGCTCTCGACGCCGATGACCAGGTCGGTGTAGCCGTCGCGGTCCAGATCGCCCTTGGTGAACGACCTGCCGAACTCCTGCTTGGCGGTGGCCGCGCCGGGCACCCCGGTCGTGGAGCGGCTGATGACCTTCTTGCGGGCCGGGTCGAGGCCGCCCTTCGCCCCGTACGTCACCACCACGTACCCGGCCTTGGCCTGCCCGGAGACCGTACCGCCCGGGGCGCCGACGACCAGGTCGCCGTAGCCGTCGCCGTTGAAGTCGTCCGTCGTCTTCGCCGCGACCCCCGCGCGCCCGGCGGCGGGCGCGTCGGCGGCGGGAGCGGCGGCACGGGCGGTGCCCTGCCCGAGCGTGAGGGCGGAGAGACCGCCGCCCACCAGCAAGGAGGCGGCGATCACGGGCAAGGTGAGACGAGCGGTGCGACGGGCGCGCGACATACGACTTCCCTCGGTCAAGGTTCAGTTGAGCGGCTCGGGACGTGAGACCACCGATGGCTCCCCGCCGTTCACTGCGAGTCACCCGCTGGTTCACCCCTGGCCGGTCATGTGACCTTCGACGGTCCGGGAAGGTTGTACGGGGCCCTTACTGCGGCACGTTCAGGACGAAGTCGAAGGCGGCCTCCTTCGCGTTTCCGACGGTACGGACGTTCATGAGCAGCCGGGCGTCGAAGATCGGGTCCGTGTTGTTGCGCGGCTCACCGGGGAAGTACAGCTGGGTGGTGAGCACCGGCCGCCCCGGAGCCTGCACCTTCACGTGCAGATGGCGGGTGCGCCCGGGGTAGAGCCCCGGCACGACCGTGGTGAGCCGGAAGGCGCCGGACGCGTCCGTGAACTGGTGCCCGCGGAACCGGAATCCGACGTTGTCGTAGGTCCCGTAGGTGTCGGCCTGCCAGAAGTCCATCAGGACCTGGGGGATCGGACGGCAGGCGCGCCCGAAGACGTACCCGGTGACGGTGAGCCGCACCCCGGGCGTGCCCGCCTGGATCAGCGAGGTGCGGCGCGGGGAGTTGGGCTTGAAGTACGGCCCCTCCATCTGCGGCGGCGTCGGGTCGTCCCCGTCGTCGCAGTACGGGGTCACCGCCGGCGCCTCGCCCCGCTCGGCGGCGGTGCGGGCCAGCGCGGGAACCCCCATGAGGCTCACCGGGACGGCCATGCCGACGGCGGCGGCCGCCCTCAGGACGGTCTTGCGGCTGGGCCCCTTCCCGCGCGGCCGCGCGGTTCCGCCGCTGCCGTCGCCGTCCAGGGCCGCGGGTGCCGTCCCCGGCGCCGGTGCCGATCTCGTCGTCCATCGCTCCTCCTGAAGGGTGGGGTGGGTTCCGGATCGGCTAAGAAGCTATGCGGGGGAGCGGTGTCGGGCGATGGACGGGAGCCGGTGGTCGTGGTGAATATCGCCACCGCCGCGGCGGAAGTCCCCGGGGCTCGCCCCGGTCTCCCTGCGGAAGAAGCGGCAGAAGTACGCCGGGTCCCCGAAGCCGACCCGCCCGGCGATCTGACGCACCGACAACTCCGTGCGCAGCAGCAGCCGTTTGGCCTCGTGCACCCGGGCCTGCCGGATCAGCTCGCCCGGCGTGCGGCCGGTGGACGCCTTCACGGCCTCGCTGAGATAGCTGACCGAGACGCCCAGGCGCTCCGCGCACGTGCGCACCGCTGGCGGCGCGCCCTCCGGGGACGCGAGGAGCGTCACGAACTCCGCCGCCACCGAGCCGGGCCGCGACCGCGGCGGCGCGGCCACCGGCTGATGCGCGGGCAGCCGCGCGAGCGCAGCACCACCAGCACGTGCAGCAGAGCCCGCAGCACGCTGCGGAACCCCTCCGCCCCCGTGCGGTACTCGCCGTCCAGTTCGGCGACGAGGCGCGCGGTCCACTCCGCCGCGTCGCCGGACAGGTCCAGCCACGAGCGCCGGGTGAGCCCGCGCAGCACCTCCCGGTCGGCGGGGTGGTCCAGGAGGAAGTCGTCGGTGAAGAGGATGACATGGCCCTCCAGACCGGTGACGTCCTGCCAGTGGTGGACCTGACCGGGAGCGATGAAGCCCAGGTTGGGCGGCCGCAGCGCGAAACCCGTGAGGTCGACGACGTGTCTGCCGGCACCGCCGGTGACGTGGACGATCTCGTGGAAGGTGTGCCGGTGCGGGAAGGGCGCGCGCGACATCGGCCCGATGGTGTCGAACGTGCCGATGGCGAACGGCAGCGCGTTGGGCATCGGCACCTCCAGGCGATGCATGGGCATGCCCTCCCCGGCGGGCTCTCCGTTGTTACCCTTGCCGGGCAAGACCGTTGTGCCGCGCATGCGTACGCTCCTCATCCGACGCCGTCCGCCACGGCCGCCGTCATCCGACCGCGAGGCTGGTCCGGACCAGCCGGTCTCCCACGATGGCACGGCCGCCCGGCCGACGTCAGAGTCATGTCAGCGCCGCTCGGCACGCTCGGAGCCGCGGAGAACCGATCGAGCCACCCGAAGCAAGCGAACGACACGGACCCAAGCCGCTGGGGGGACAGCAGACATGGCCGTCAGCAAACTCGCACGCGATCGGAACGGGCACAGGCACGGGCACAGGTACGGGCACAGGTACGGGCATGGGCACGCGGGCAGGCCTGGCGGCGGGGAAGCCGACGCCGCCGGCCGCCGGCCGGGCAGCCGCGGATGGCGTGCGGCCTTCGCCGGCGCCCTCGTCTGCGCCGCGGCCATGACCGTGTCACCGGCCTCCCAGGCCTCGTTGGCCACCGCGTCCACGCAGGCCACCGCGGCGGCCTGCCAGTCGCGGGCCGACGCCCGGCACACCGACTGGACCGGGATGCACTTCCTCGGCGACGTGGTGTGCTCGCACACCACCGGTTCGGTCCGGGTGCAGTCCACCACCGACAGCATGGTGAACGGCCGGATCGACTTCTCGCCCAGCTGGTTCGTCTGCTGGAAGCGCGGCAGCCCGTACCAGGGCGGGGACATCTGGTACTACACGCAGGGCGACACGGTCTCCGGCAGCAGGACGGCCAAGGGCTGGGGCTACCTCCCGGCCGCCGAACTCTCCTCGGCCACGCACCCGGTGCCGGGCCTGAAGCAGTGCACCTGGTCATGAGCGACTGACACCGCCGACCCTCCGGACCCCTGGATGGAGCACGAGCATGCGTCCCACCCCACCCCGCGGCAAGCGCCGCGCGGCCCTCGCGGGCGCCGCGCTCAGCCTGGCCCTGACCGCGGCACTCGCCCCGACCGCCGCCCAGGCCGGCCCCGCCGACGCCACGGGCACGTGTTCGCTGCGGCAGAACCAGCCGCACAAGGACACGCTGGGCAACTACTTCAGCCTGGACCTGTACTGCGACAACCTCGCCTCCGACGCGTTCGGCCGCCCCGCCTTCAACGCGCCGGTCACCGGCCGCCTCAAGTTCTCGCCGAGCTGGTTCGTGTGCTGGACCGAGGGCGACGCCGCCCCCGACGGGAACAAGGTCTGGTACTACACGCAGAGCGATGAAGTCGTGAGCCTGCCCGGCATCAAGGGCTGGGGCATGGTGCCGGCCAAGGTCGTGCAGACCCAGAAGCACCCCTACCCCGGCCTGCCCCGCTGCCCCTGGTTCTGATCCGCCCCGCCCCTTCCCACGTACGCCCCCGTACGCCCCCGTACGTCCCTTGTACGTCCCACCACCGCTCGGGAGAAGGTTCACCGTGACTTCACGATCCAGCCGACGTATCCGCGTCCGTACGCACGCCGCCGCCCTGCTCGGCTGCGCGCTGCAGCCGGGCCCGCCGTGGCGCTCGCCGGGGCCAGCCCGTCCGGCAAGGACGGCGGGACGGCCGCCGCCGACGTACGGATCAAGCAGGCCACCAACGGCGAGTGGCGCCACTGCCCTTACACCGGCACCCACCCCGAACTCGGCAAGGGCCACGCGAACGACGCCGTCGGGCACCTCCAGTGTGTCCTGAACAAGGTGTACGGCTACAAGAACGTCACCATGGACAAGATCTTCGGCGACGCCACCCTGGCCGCGGTCAAGAACTTCCAGCAGAGCGTCGGCCTGACCGCCGACGGCTTCGTCGGCCCCAACACGTGGGCGGCGCTGCACCCGTAGCGAGCCACTACCGGCCGCTGCCGGTGCCGGGCGGGTCCAAGGGGCGGGCTTCGGCGACCAGGAGGGCGACGTCGTCGTGGTCGTCGGAGTGCCGCAGGGACGACAGCAGCCATTCACAGGTCTCGCCGAGCGGGCGGCGCGGCTCGTCGAGCAGGAGCAACAGGGCGTTCAGGCGTTCGTCGATGGGGTGATGGCGGGTCTCGACGAGGCCGTCGGTGTAGAGGAGGAGCCGGTCACCCGGGTTCAGTTCGAAGCTCATCGTGCTGAACGGGATGCCGCCCACTCCGAGCGGAGCCCCCGTCGGCACGTCGAGCAGTTCGGGGCGCCGGCCTTCACGGGCGACGACGGGCGGCAGGTGCCCGGCGTTGGAGATGCAGCAGGTCCGCTCGTGCGGGGTGTAGATGACGTAGGCGCACGTGGCGATGTAGTGCTCCAGGCTCCGGGCGATCTTGTCGAGGTGGCGCAGGACCTCGTCGGGCGCCAGGTCGAGGTCGGCGAAGGCGCTGGTCGCCGCGCGCAGCCGCCCCATGGCGGCGGCCGCGTCGATGCCGTTGCCCATGACGTCGCCTATGACCAGGGCCGTCCGGTCGCCGTCCAGCGGGATGATGTCGTACCAGTCGCCGCCCACCTCGCTGGACGCCTCGGCGGGCTGGTAGTGCGAGGCGACGTCCAGGCCCGCGAGCCGCGGGGGCACCTTGGGCAGGAGGCTGCGCTGGAGGGTCACGGCGGAGTTGCGGATGCTCTCGTGCCGGCGCGCGTTGTCGATGGCCACGGCGGCGCGGGCGGCCAGCTCCTTGGCGAGGAGTACGTCGTCCTCGTCGAAGGGCCGCTGATTGCGCGCGCGCAGCAGGTCGAAGGCGCCGAGGATCTCGTTGTGCGCGATGAGCGGGACGGCGACGTAGGAGTGCACACCGGCGCGGGCCAGGGTCCGCGCGCCTCCGGGTCGCGGGCGATCCGCTGGAGGTCCTCGGGTCCCGCGTGCGTCACGAGCACGGGCTGTCCCGTGCGGACGCACCGGGTGACCAGCCGTTCGGCCCCGTACTCGGCGACGTCACCCACCTGGTCCATGGCCACGGTGGCCTCGGACGGGTAGGCGGAGGCCACGGCGAGCGCGCGGAACACCTTCGCGCCCTCCTCGGACTCGGTGGGGCGGCGGAAGGCCAGTACGGAGTCGAGCACGTCCACCGCGGCCATGTCCGCCAGCTCGGGGACGGCGACCTCCGCCAGTTCGTTGGCGGTCTGCACCACGTCCAGGCTGGTGCCGATACGGCCGGACGCCGTGGCGATCAGTGTCAGATGACGGCGGGCCCGCTCCGCCTGGGTCTCGGACCGGTGGCGTTCCGAGACGTCGATGACGGAGTTGGCGACACCGATCACCCGCCCCGTGGGCCCCTCCAGCCGGTAGTACGACACCGACCAGGCGCGGTCGGTGCCCGGTGACGCCAGGGTGCGGCCCACGACGTAGTCGTCGGTGATGGGGGTGCCGGTGCTCAGCACCTGCCGCAGCGCCGACTCGATGCGGTCGACGTCGAGGAACGGCAGGATGTCCCGCGGTCTGCGGCCGATGTGGTCGGCGGCCGGCACCCCGTTGATCCGTTCCAGGGCGGGGTTGACCAGGAGGTAGCGCAGGTCGGTGTCGAGGAGCGCGAGCCCGATGGGGGACTGGTACACGAGGCGCTCGGACAGCGCCAGGCCCGTCTCCACCTGCTGCAACGTGGACTGATCGGCGGCGATCCCCAGGGCGTAGACGTCGCCCAGGTCGTCCAGCAGCCGCATGTTGCGGAACTCCACCACCCGCGTGCTGCCGTCCTTGTGCCGCACCGGGAACGCCCCGGCCCAGCTCGCCCCGGTGCCCATCACCTCGGTGAACAGCTTGGCGACCAGACCGCGGTGCTCCTCGTGGACCAGCAGCTGGGCCGCGTACTGCCCGAGCGCCTCCTCGGCGGTGTACCCGAAGACCTCGTCCGCCTGCGGGCTCCAGAAGACGATCCGCCCACTGCTGTCCAGCACCACGGCCGACACACTGAGCAGATCGAGCAGGCCGCCCGGAGGCAGGGTCGCCGAGGCGTCCGTCGCCCCGTCGTTCCGCAACGGCTCGTCCGTACCCATCGCGCCCACTCCCTCCTGGCCGCGCCCGGGGGGCTGCGCGGCCGGCGGCGTGTATCCCTCCATCCTGCGCGAGGAACCGGCCGACGCACGACCGGAGGGCGCCGGAGCGTGTCCCGGACGAGCCGAACGAGGGGTGAGGACGCACCGGCCGTCGAGACCGGGCCGGCGGCAACCGGGACGTCATGCCGTTAGCCCCCCCCCAGAACCGGCCCGAGCAGCCGGTTCACGGGGTTACCGCCTCACCCGGCGGCTCCACGGACCATACTGGTCGGGCCCTGACCGCCCACAGAACGATTCCATGGCCAAGAACAGCACCTCCTCGATCACCGTCCCCGACACCGCGTGGCTGGGGCGCGGGCGCCACCTCGGGCCCGAGCCCGAGCAGGACGTCCGGCGCAACCTGATCGCCCTCAAGGCGGCCGGGGTGCTCGACGACCACCTGGACCTCGACCCCGCCGAGGCGGCCCGCTCCACCGTCCTCCACCCGCGGGACGAGTCCGCCGACCCCGGCCCCGCGGCCCGCCGCCTCTTCGAGGCCCGCTGGCAGGTGGCGGACGGCGTCACGGTCCACGCCCAGCTCACCACGTACGACCCCGAGACGCGCCGCAAGGACGGTGAGGGCGTCGTCTGGGTCCTCGCCGCCGAGGCGGAGCAGCCGTGGCAGGCACACTGGCCCTCGCCCGCCACCATGTTCTGGCCCGACAGCGACCGGGTCGCCTGGGACCACGACACGGTGGAGGACCTGCGCCTGCGGGCGACGAACCACCTGCCGAAGGACGACGACGAGCTGCGCCACCGGCTGCGGGAGTGCACCCGGCAGAGCTGGTTCATCCACGTCGTCGTGCACGAGGCGATGACTCCGGACGCCCGGGGGCAGCAGCCGGTCTCGGTCTTCCTTCCGCCGAGCCTGCGGCACCGGGTGGTCGAACACCGCGGCACCCCCGAGCAGGCGCAGATCGCCGACTTCGCGATGAAGCGGGAGCTGGGCGTGCGGATGCCGCGCGGCGGCGCCGTGGTCCTGCCGACGGCGCCGCAGACACCGGAGTACGACGCGGAGCGCTTCTCGGTGCGCAGCGTCTTCCTGGACGGCTCGGAACCGACCGAACTCCTCGACAGGATCAAGGAGTTCGCCGCCCTGCCCCGGCCGCTGCCCGCCGAAGCCGAGCAGGCCCTGACGCGCCTGCGCCAGGGCTGGCACCTGCTCACCCCGGACGAGGAGCTGGCGCACGCCCAGGCCATGGTCACCCGGTACGCCGAGGCGCTCGACGCCATGACGAAATCCCGTGACCTGTACCGGGAGGCGGCCGAGGCGGCGCAGGCCGCCCTGGCGGAGACGGCCGGCGGCGACGCCGGGTCCCGCCCGCTCGCGCCCGGCCCGGGCAAGGCGGAGAGCTCACCGCTGAGCGCCCTCACGAAGGCGTTCGGCCGCTTCCGGGACCCGAACAAGTAGGGGGGGGCGGGGCGGGGGCGCTCCGCCCCGCGGCCCAGTCACGGCCCGGCAGCCTCCCGGTCAGGCGCGATGAGCGGTGCGCGACCCGTGCCCCGGAGGGGCGTGGCGAGGGCGGTCAGCGCCTTTTCCAGGCTGTGCAGGTGGGCGAGGGCGGGTTCGGCGACGGCGGCCTGCGGCAGGTCACCGGGCGCTGTCGCCCCGGCCGCCGCACCGGGCGCCGTCAGGGCCTCGACGGCCGCCTCGACGCGCCAGCACGCGGCGGCCAGGCGGGCGTCGTGGGATGCCTCCGGGTCGGCCGCGACGGCAGCCAGCCCGCGCACCTCGTGCGCGCAGGCGTCGAGCAGGGCGAGGACCTGGAGAGCGCGCTGCTTGCGGGCGCGCAGCGGGCAGAGCGGATGCACGAGCGGCGCCACGGAGAGACGTACCCGCCCCAGCAGCGCCTCGAGTTCGGTGACCCGGTGGGCGGGGTCGGCGTCGGCCGCCCCGGCGAGCCGTGCGGCGGCCTCCGCGGTGCAGGCGTGCACGCAGCGCAGCGCGCGTTCGATCCAGCCGTGGGTCGTGGCGTGGGTCGTGATGGGCAGGACGAGCAGCACCGCGAGCACCGCCCCCAGGGCGCCCACACCGGTCTCCACCAGCCGCAGCACGAGCAGATCGCCGTTCAGCACCCCGATGAGGCCGTACAAGGAGCTGGCGAGCACCGTGACCGAGAGCATCATCCACGTGTACGACACCGCGGCGGTGTAGAAGATGCCGAAGACGCTGACCGCGACCAGCGCCGCGCTGGGCACGGCCGCGCCGTTCAGCGGTACGACGAGCACGAACCCGGCGCCGATCCCGAGCAGCGTGCCGAGCAGCCGGCGGAAGCCCCGTACGAGCGTCTCGCCGCGCGAGGTGGTGTTCACGAACACCCACCAGGTGGCGCCCACGGCCCAGTACCACCGCTCACCGGAGACCAGCTGGCCCAGCGAGAGCGCGAACGCGCCGCCGAGCGTGGCCTGGACCGCCTGCCGCGTGGTCGCCCGGGCCAGGCCCCGGCCGGCCGGCGGGACCGGCGGGACCGCGGTCGGCAGCCGTCGTTCGTAGCACCACAGGCCGAAACGCACGGCGGAGGAGGCGAGGAGGGAGAGCAGGACGGCGGCGTAGAGCTCGGGCAGCTGCTGCCACTCGGCGCGCAGGAACTGCGTGATGAAGAAGGTCATGAACGCGAAGACGCCGAGGGAGTGCCCGCGCGGCCCCCACCGCCGCGCGTAGACCCCGACACCCATCACGGCGAGGAACGCGATGTCCCGCGCGACGGGAAGGTCGTGCAGACCCGCGGCCAGCGCGAGGACGGGGAAACCGGACGACCGGCAGCAGCGCGGTGGTGACCGCCTGCCCCCGTACCGTCGCGTCGGTCACGGTGAAGAGGGCGAGGAGGGCGGCGAGGCGCCGATGATCGCGGGCATGAGCGAGTGCCCGGCCAGACCGCACACCGCAACCGCCAGCCCGATGCCGAGGACGGCCCGCGAGGCGAAGCGCAACCGCACCCGTCCCGCATCCGGAGCCACGAACATCCTCTTCAGCACTGCTTCCCCGCCCTTCCGCGACGTGCTCGACATGCCCACATGAAAAAGGCGCCGCGGTAATCCGCAGCGCCATCGACAGTCCCATCTCATCATCTACCCGCCCCTTGGCTCAACCGGCGTCTTATGTGCTGGGCCATTGGCTCACCATGACCCGGTCGCGCCGAAGGGCGAGCAGGCCAACGGATCAGGGAGGCGGCGGGAGAAACGGAACGAGAGGTCGGCACGGAGGTGACATGAGAAGACCCCGGCTGGACGGGGGAGACCAGCCGGGGTCGTCACGGGTGACCTGCGGAGGGCGGTCGCCTCTCGGCGAAAGGCTCCATGGGGCTTCAGCCGAACGATCGTCCCCATGGGCTATAGGTGAGGCCCGGGGACACTGTCCCCTCCGCAGCCACATCTAGAGAACGGCCGACCACATCCGGTTGTTCCGGGCCTTCCCGCCGTATCGGCGTGACCTGGGACACAAGTGATGGTCAGGGGAGAAGTGCCGTAGGGGCGGGGTGGGCGGAGGAGTGGGTCCAGCCCCACTTCCGGGGCCGGTCGCGCGCCGGGCAGACTCCGACAGGGGTCGATCCGGCGAACGTGAAGGACGTGGAGACCATGGCTGTGCGGCGGTGGGTGTCGTGGGCGGAGAGCGCCTGCGTGGGGCTGGTACGGGCCTGCGCGCTGACGATGGTCGCCATGGCGGCCCCGGCCGTGTGGGCCGCCGCCGTGGCCCTGGCGGCCCGGTGGGGCCCGGGGAACCCCTGGTCATGGTTGGCGGCCGCCGTACCGGCCTGCGCCGGCACCCTCGCCCTCTCCCGCCCGGCCTGCCGCATGGCCCGCCACCTGGTCGCCCGGTGGACGGGCACCGTCATCCCCGCCGGTTACCTGCGGGCCGCGCCGGTGATCCAGCTCTCCACCGGCTACTGGTGGAACGGCTTCGGCTATGAACGCACCCGCCGCGACGCCCGCATGGACCAGCGGTGGCGGCTGCGGTGGACCGACCCCGCCACCTGGCGCGACCTGCGTTTCACCGTGCTCGCGCCGGTCACCGTGGGCGTCACCGCGGCTGTCCCCCCGGAACGTGCACGGCGGCGCCCTCGGGCTCGGCCATCCCGCGCTCCCGGCCCGCCTCCTCGGGGTGCTCGGCCTGGCCGTCGGGGTGGCCGCGGCCCCGTACGCCTGGCGGGCCGCCGTACCGCAGGCCGTCCGCCTGCTGCGGCCGTCGCCCGCCATGGCGCTGGCCGACCGCGTGGGTGAGCTGACCGCCCAGCGCGCCGACACGACCGTCGCCCAGGCCGCCGAGATCAGCCGCATCGAGCGGGACCTGCACGACGGGGCCCAGGCCCGCCTGGTCTCGCTCGGGCTCGCCCTGGCCACCGCCGAGAAGCTGATGGGAACCGACCCCGAGCGGGCCAGGGCGCTGATGCGGGAGGCGCGGACCGGTGCCGCCACCTCGCTCACCGAACTGCGCGAACTGGTCCAGGGCATCCGCCCGCCCGTACTGAACGACCGCGGCCTCGTCGACGCCGTGCGCGCCCTCGCCCTCGACAGCCCGCTCGAAGCGACCGTCAGCGCCGACCTGCGGCTGCGGCCGGACCCGCCGATCGAGTCCGCCGTCTACTTCGGGGTCGCCGAATTGCTCACCAACGCGGCCAAACACGCCCACGCGACACGCGCCGAGGTCTCCGCCACCCGGGACGGCACCGACCTCGTCGACGACGTGGCGGACGACGGCCGCGGCGGAGCCGCCGTACGCCCCGGTGGCGGGCTCGACGGGCTGCGCCGCCGCCTCGCCGTCTTCGACGCCACCCTGGAACTCACCAGCCCGGCGGGCGGCCCCACGCGCGCGAGGATGGTCGTGCCGTGCGCGTAGTCGTGGCCGAGGACCTCTACCTCCTGCGGGACGGCATGGTCCGTCTCATCGAGGCGTACGGCCATGAGGTGGTGGCCACCGCCGCCACCGGGCCCGAGACGCTCGACGCGCTGCTGACCTGGCGGCCGGACGTCGCCCTCGTCGACGTCCGCATGCCGCCGACCCAGTCGGACGAGGGCCTGCGCGCGGCACTCGCCGCCCGCCGTCAACTGCCAGGACTCCCGGTCCTGATCCTGTCCCAGTACGTCGAACAGCTCTACGCCCGCGAACTGCTGGCCGACGGCGCCGGAGGCACCGGGTACTTCCTCAAAGAGAGCGTGTTCGACGCCGACCAGTTCATCGACGCCCTCCAGCGCGTGGCCGGCGGCGGAACCGCCATGGACCCGGCCGTCATCGCCAGACTGCTCGCCGGCGGCTCATCGAACAGGCGGCTCGGCGGCCTCACCGAACGCGAACGCTCCGTGCTCGCCCTCATGGCCGAAGGCTGGTCCAACCAGGCCATCGGCGACGGCTCTTCCTCAGCGACAGCGCCATCAGCAAATACACCACCTCCATGTTCGGCAAACTCGGCATCACCGACGACAACGACAGCAACCGCCGCGTCCTCGCCGTCCTCGCCTACCTCAACAAATCGTGACGCACCGTCCGCAGCTCGCCGACTCGACCGCCGCTGCCGCCACCTGGTCTAGACCGACTGCTAGCGTCGGCCGCGTGAGCGGCGCCACGGACGCGGCGCCCTGTTCGAGAGGGGACAGAAGTGGGCGACGACAACCGCGCCGGACGGGCATACATCGGGTCCTTCACCGCGGCCGGGGGTCTCGGCATCCTCACCGCGGCCGTCGACGAGGACACCGGCGCGCTGACCGTCCTCAGCACCACGGACACCGTCGCCGACCCGTCCTACCTCGCGCTCTCGCCCACCGGCGACACCCTCTACGCGGTCAGCGAGACGTCGGACGGCGCCCTCGCCGCGTACCGCCTCGAAGGCGACAAACCACACCTCCTCGGTCGCCCCGTGCCGGTCGGTTCGGCCCCCACCCACCTCGCCCTGTACGACGGCCACGTGCTCACCGCCAACTACCGCTCCGGCAGGCCGTCACCGCCGTGCCGCTGCGCCCCGACGGCAGCCTCGCGGCCCCCACGGGCGAACTGCGCCACACGGGGTCGGGGCCCCACCCGCAGCGCCAGCAGGGCCCGCACGCCCACCAGGTGCTCGCCGACCCCAGCGGCCGTTGGGCGGTCAGCGTCGACCTCGGCACGGACTCCGTCCGCGTCTGCGCGCTCGGCGACGACGGGCCGGCGCTCCACCGCGAAGTGGCGCTGCGCCCGGGCTCGGGGCCGCGCCACCTCGTCTTCCACCCGCGCGGCGACCGCGCGTACGTCCTCAACGAGCTCACCCCCACGCTCACCGTCTGCGCCTGGGACGCCGCCGACGGCACGCTCAAGCCGCTTAGCGAGGTCTCCGTCCTCGTCGACGTCCCGGACGGCGACATCTACCCCTCCGAAGTCGTCGTCGCCCCCGACGGCCGGTTCCTGTGGACCGCCACGCGCGGCGCGGACGTGATCTCAGTCCTGACCCTCGACGAGGCCGGCGACGGCGCCGCGCCTTGCCGCCACGGTCTCCTGCGCGGCCACTGGCCGCGCGACCTGGCCATCGACCCCTCCGGGCGGCATCTGTACGCCGCCAATGAGCGCTCCGGCGACGTCACCTGGTTCACGGTCGACCACGCCACCGGGCTCCCCCGGAAGTCCGGCTCCATCGAGGCGCCCGCCGCCTCCTGCGTGATCTTCGGCTGACCGACGGGCTCGAGCCCGAATCGCACGCACGTACGCGAATGGGCCCGCCCCCACATCGGGGCGGGCCCATCGGCGTACGTCCGCGGGGGCTCAGTGCACCGGCGCGCCCGAAGGCTGCTGCGGGGCGATGCCGAGCGCCGTCGTGTACTTCGAGAGCGCCAGCTTGCCGATCGCCGGGTACGGGCCGAGCGGCTCGGCGACCGAACAGCCGGCCTCCTTCGCCGCCGGCGTCGAGCAGACCCGCGACCAGCTCGGGGCCGATCACGTACGGCGCCAGCGCCAGCTGCGCCGAACCGGAGCCGCGCAGCTGCTCGGCGGTTGGCCGAGATGGCGCCGTCCTGGTCGAGCGCGGCGGCCATCACCGGCACCGCGAGGCGCGCGGCGAGCAGCACGCCGGTGATCCCGGCGGCCTGGACGGCCTCCTCGCCGCCGACCGTGGCGAGGACGATGCCGTCCGCCGCGGTCGCGACGGTGAACAGACGCGCCCGGTCGGCGCGGGCGAGCCCGGCCTCCGACAGGCGCACGTGCAGCGCCTCGGCGAGCAGCGGGTGCGGGCCGAGCACATCGGTCAGCTCGGCCGCGGCACCGCTGCCGACGACCGCCTGCCGTATCCGGTCCATCAGCGCGCTGTCGGGGCCCGCGAGCAGCGCCTCGACGACCGCCACGGGGCCCTCCTGCGGCGCGGCCGGTGCGGCCTCACCGACCTCGGCGGCGGCGGCACGCGCACGCTCGACGCGGGCGGCACGCTGGGCGGCCGCGTGCGCGAGCACGGAGCCGAGCGAGGGGAACTCGGGGAAGGACGTGACGGTGGCGTCCTCCTCACCGTCGACGGTAACCGATACGGGCGTCCAGGCCGGGCAGCTCGGAGCGGGCGATGCTCACGACTTCCTCGGCGAGGCCGCGCGTGGTGGTGCTGGGGGCGCCCGGCACGGCGAGGACGAGTGCGGGCGCGCCCTCAGGAGCCGCGACGGGCTCCGGACGGCGGTGCCGGCCCGGCTGACGGGGGCGCGGCATTCGTACGGGCAGGCCGGATGCGGGCCCAGTGGGGGAGCTCATGCGCCCGCATGCTACTGGCTCGCGCGGCCGCTCTGTTCGGGGAGGGTGCAGGTGAGCGGTATAAGTCCGTTTTTGTCTGATGAATTACGCAGAGGTCAACTGTCACCTTCCTCATGCACCTTCCGAGTGGGGAGAATGCGCGGAGAGCAGGCACGCGTCCTGCGGCAGCCGCAGTCCGTCCAGGGCGATGTCGGCCGCCACACGCAGCGCGCCGTCCAGCGGGTCACCGGCCGCCGGGACCTGCCGCGCCCGCGGCAGTTGGGCCGCCAGCTCTGCGCGGAGCGGCATGAGCAGCGGCTTCGCCCAGCTTGAACAGCCCGCCCGTGAGCGCCACTTCGCACGCCGCGTCCTCGGGGCAGGCGGCTGCCGCGGCCTCCGCGATGTGCCGTGCCGCGTCCCGCAGAATGGCGCCCGCCACCGCGTCCTCCGCCGCACAGCCGGCCACCTCCGGTGCGAACGAGGCGAGGACCGCCGGCCGGTCGGCGCGGGGATAGAGCCGGCCCGGCAGCCCCGCCACCGGCCCGAACAGCCGCTCCGCGCGCACGAGGAGCGGCCGCGAACCGCCCCGCCTGCCGTCGTGCGCCCGCATCGCCGCTTCGAGCCCCGCACGGCCGATCCAGACGCCGCCGCCGCAGTCCCCGAGCAGATGCCCCCAGCCGTCGGCCCGCCGCCCAGGCGGTTGAGGTCCGTGCCGAGCGCGATCAGGCCGGTGCCCGCGGCGACGACCGCGCCGGGACTCTCCCCGAGCGCGCCCGCGTAAGCCGTCACGGCATCCGCGGCCAGTGCCACGCGCCGCACGCCGAGGGCTTCGCCGAGCGCGGACGGCAGTTCGGCCCGCAGGTCGTCGCCGAGCGTCCGCCAGCCCGCGGCCCCGACGGCGACGGCCGTGATCCGCCCGCCGCCCGCCCGCTCCAGCAACGCCCGCGCCATGGGCAGCAGTTGCCCCAGCAGATGCGCGGCGTCGATACCGCGTGGCCCCGTGCGCACCGGCTCAGCGGAGCGCACCGGCTTCCCGGCCGGGATGGGGCGCGGCGCACCGCCGTCCGGCACGGCGAGCGCCACCCGCAGCCCGGAGCCGCCCGAGTCGACCCCCAGGACGTACACCGGCCGCGGCTCGGTCACGGCAGCCGCCAGTCCACCGGTTGCGCCCCCTGCTGGACCAGCAGCTCATTGGCCCGGCTGAAGGGGCGCGAGCCGAAGAAGCCGCGGTCGGCCGACATGGGGGAGGGGTGCGAGGACTCCACCGACGGCAACTGCCCGAGCAGCGGCCGCAGATTGCGCGCGTCACGACCCCACAGGATCGACACCAGCGGCTTCCCGCGGGCCGCCAGCGCCCGTATCGCCTGCTCGGTGACCTCCTCCCAGCCCTTGCCGCGGTGCGCGGCCGGCTTGCGCGGGGCCGTGGTGAGCGCTCTGTTGAGGAGCAGGACGCCCTGCCGGGTCCACGGCGTCAGGTCGCCGTTCGACGGCGGGGGCAGCCCGAGGTCGTCGCTCATCTCGCGGTAGATGTTGATGAGGCTGCCCGGCAGCGGCCGCACCTCGGGCGCGACCGAGAACGACAGCCCCACCGCGTGACCGGGCGTGGGATAGGGGTCCTGGCCGACGATCAGGACGCGGACGTCGTCGAAGGGCTGCTGGAACGCGCGCAGCACGTTCGCTCCCGCCGGGAGGTAGGTGCGTCCCGCGGCGATCTCCGCGCGCAGGAAGTCCCCCATCCCGGCGATCCGTTCGGCCACCGGTTCCAGGGCCTTGGCCCAGCCGGCTTCGACGATCTCATGCAAGGGTCGTGGTGCCACGGCGTCACCCTACTGCCGTACCGGCGGTGTCGATCAACCGATGGCCGCGGCCCGCACGCACAGCACGTCCGGCAGGTGTGAGGCGAGCAGCCGCCAGCTGTCGCCGTCGTCCGCCGAGGCGTACACCTCGCCGTTGCGGTTGCCGAAGTAGAGGCCAGCCGGGTCGTTGCCGTCGCTGCACATGGCGTCCCGCAGCACCGTGCCGTAGTGATCCCCCTGGGGCAGGCCCGCGCTCAGCGCGCCCAGCTCGCGCCCGCGTCGGCCGTGCGGTACACCCGGCAGCGGCGGCCCGCGGGGACGCGGTCGCTGTCCGCCTCGATCGGGAAGACGTACGCCGTGCCGCCGCGGTGCGGGTGGGCGACCACGGCGAAACCGAAGTCGGAGGGCAGGCCGCCGCCGATGTCCGTCCAGTGCGCCCCCGCGTCGTCGCTGCGGTACACCCCCCAGTGGTTCTGGAGATACAGCCGGTCCGGGTCGGCCGCGTCCCGCGCGACCTTGTGCACGCACTGCCCGAACTCGGGGTCGGGCTCCGGCAGGAACACCGCCGAGACCCCGCTGTTCGAAGGGGCCCAGCTCGCGCCGCCGTCCAGCGTGCGGAACACCCCCGCCGTGGACACCGCGACCGTCACCGCCCGGGCGTCGCGGGCGTCGGTCAGGATGGTGTGCAGTCCCTCGCCGCCACCGCCCGGCACCCACTTGGACCGCGTGGGGTGCTCCCAAAGCGGGCGGACCAGCGCGAAGCTCTCGCCGCGGTCCTCCGAGCGGTACAGCGCGGCAGGCTCCGTGCCCGCGAAGACCACGTCCGGCTCCGCCGCCGAGGGGTGCAGCTGCCACACCCGCTCCAGCGACGCCCCGGTCTCCTTGGGGAACTTCACGGCGGGCTTCGACGGCTCCGTCCACGACCGGCCCAGGTCGTCGGAGTGGAAGACGGACGGGCCCCAGTGCGCACTGTCGCCGCCGACCAGCAGGCGGGGCGTCGGCCCCCGCGTGTCGATCGCGACGGAGTACACCGCCTGGGCGTTGAAGTACGGGCTGTCGTCGAACTCCCAGGCGTCGGCGCCGTCCCGCCTGCGGCCGATGAACAGGCCTTTGCGGGTGCCTACGGTCAGAAGAACATCGGCCATGGCGGCCACCTCCGGACGTCGTTGTCTCAGGTATCCGTCAGTCTGCACCCCACCACTGACAGTCACCCTCCGACGCCACGTTCCCGCAGGTGCACGCCGTGTCCGGCTCTTTCGCCGGGCTCAGACGTCCCGGCCCGCGGGCGTCGGGCGCCGACGGCTCCGACGGCTCCGACGGCTCGGACAGCTCAGACGCGACCTCGCCGATCGTCCCCGGCCCCACCCTGCAGCAGCCGCCGACCAGCCGGGCCCCCGCCGCCCGCCAGCCGGCCACCTGACCGGCCGCGAACCGTGCGGGACCGCGCCACATCCGCGCCTCGGCGTCCCATCGCTCGCCACTGTTCGGATAGACGACCACCGGCTTGCCGGTGACCCGCGCGGCCAGCGCCACCGCCGCCCCCGCGTCCCGCGGATCGCAGCAGTTCACGCCGATCGCGATCACCTCGTCGGCGTCGGCGGCGAGGGCGAACGCCTCGTCGAGACGCTGACCCGCGCGCGTGCGGTCCCCGGCGACGCTGTACGACAGCCAGGCGGGCACGCCGAGGCCGCGCACCGCGCGCAGCAGCGCCCGCGCCTCGTCGGTGTCGGGGACCGTCTCCAGGGCGAGGACGTCCGGCCGCGCCGCGGCCAGGGTCTCCAGCCGAGGCCGGTGGAAACGCTCCAGCTCGGCCACGGAGAGCCCGTACCGGCCCCGGTACTCGGAGCCGACGGCGAGCATCGCGCCGACCGGCCCCGCCGACGCGGCCACCCACACCTGGCGTCCCAGTCCGTCGCCCGCGCGCCGCGCCGATGCCACGCTCAGGCGCAGCAGCTCCGAGGTGCGGCGCGCGTCGATGCCGTGCCGGGCGAACCCCTCGTACGTCGCCTGATAGCTCGCGGTGATGGCGACGTCGGCGCCCGCCTCGTAGTACGCGCGATGGGCGGCCTCGATCGCGTCTCCGGTCGGCGAGCAGGCGCGCCGACCACAGGGCGTCGCTCAGGTCGTGCCCGGCGGCCTCCAGTTCGTTGGAGAGCGCGTCCAGCACGAGCGGGCGGCGGGCAAGGGCGTCGGCGAATCTCACCTCGCCGACGCTAGCCGAGGCGCGGCCAGTGGGAAGTGACAGGCCACCTGGTGCCCCTCGCCGTTCGGGGTGCTCACCGGCGGCTCGGTCGTGGCGCAGACGTCCTGGGCCAGGGGGCAGCGGGTACGGAAGCGGCAGCCGGACGGGGGCTTCGCGGCGGAGGGCGCCTCGCCCCTGAGCGGCGCGCGGCCGACGGTGGAGACGGCCCCCGGGTCGGCCAGGTTCACCGTCTCCAGCAGCCCTCGCGTGTACGGGTGCAGCGGCTGCGCGTACACCTTCTCCGCCGGCCCGGCCTCCACCAGTTTGCCGAGGTACATCACCCCTACCGTGTCGGCCAGGTGGCGCACCACGGCCAGGTCGTGCGAGATGAACAGGTACGTCAGGCCGTGCTCACGTTGGAGGTCCCGCATGAGGTTCAGGATCTGTGCCTGCACCGACACGTCCAGCGCGGAGACCGGCTCGTCGGCGACGACCAGATCGGGGGAGAGCGTCAACGCCCGCGCGAGCCCCAGACGTTGGCGCTGCCCTCCGGAGAACTCGTGCGGGTAGCGGTGGACCGCGCCGCGCGGCAGGCCGACGGCGTCGAGGAGTCCGGCGACCCGCTGCTCCTGCTCGGCGCGGCTGCCGACGCCCTGGATGACCAGCGGCTCCCGCAGGATGTCGGCCACCCGCATGCGCGGGTCCATCGCGGCGGTGGAGTCCTGGAACATCAGCTGGACACGGCGCCGGTGCGCGCGCCGCTCGGCCCGTGACATCCGGGACGGATCGGCGCCCTCGAAGCGCACCGCCCCGGAGGTCGCTCCTCCAGTCCCGCGACGATCCGCCCGAGCGTGGTCTTGCCGCAGCCGGACTCGCCGACCAGGCCGAACGTCTCGCCCCTGCGGACCGTGAGGGACACCCCGCCGACCGCGCTGACCGTGCCGCGACGGCGCGAGAACGGGCCGCCCTTGAGCGGGAACTCCTCGGTGAGCGCGTCGAGTTCGAGGAGTACGTCACCGGTGGCGACGGCCGGGGGCGCGGGCGGCGGGATCACCACCTCGTCCTCGGCCGCTGCCTCCACTGGCACCGGGTGGAAGCACGCGAACCGGTGCTCGGCGCCCCGCTTCTCGTCGTGGGCGAGCGGCGGCTCCTCGCCCCGGCACTGGTCCGTGGCGAAGGCGCAGCGCGGCGCGAACCGGCACCCCGTGGGCCGCGTCGTGAGGTTCGGCGGCAGGCCGGGGATGGTGTGCAGCTCCGTGCCGGCCGCGGCCGCGCGTTCGGGCAGGGCGGCGAAGAGGGCCTCGGTGTAGCCGTGGCCGAGGGCGAAGAGGTCCCGTACGCCGGACTGTTCGACGACCTTGCCCGCGTACATCACCGCGACCCGGTCGACGCGGTGGGCGATGACGCTCAGGTCGTGGGTGACCAGGATCATCGCCATGCCGAGGCGGGCGCGCAGGTCGTCGACGAGTTCCAGGATCTGGTGCTGGGTGGTGACGTCCAGGGCGGTGGTCGGCTCGTCCGCGATGAGCAGCTTCGGCTCGCAGACCAGGGCCATGGCGATCGCCACGCGCTGGCGCATGCCGCCCGAGAGCTGGTGCGGGTAGGCCTTCATGCGCTCGGCGGGCTGTGGCATGCCGACCAGGCGGAGCATCTCCTCGGCGCGGGTCCTGGCCTCCTTGCGGCCGACGCCCGGGCGGTGCAGGAGCAGCGGCTCGGCGACCTGCGTGCCGATCGTCATGGTCGGGTTGAGCGAGGTCAGCGGGTCCTGGAAGACCATGCCGATGGTGTTGCCGCGTACGTCCTGAAGCACGGGCCGAAGCGGTGGCGAGGTCGCGGCCGTCGAACAGGACGCGTCCGCCGGTGATGGCGCCGCCCGGCGGCAGCAGGCCCAGCACGCCGAGCGCGGTCAGTCTTGCCGCAGCCGGACTCGCCGACGATGCCAGCGCCTCGCCGGGGGCGAGGGTCAGGGAGCGCCGTCGAGGGCGTGGACGGTGCGCTCGCGCGAGGTGATGTCGACGCACAGGCCGTCGAGGGTGAGGAGGGGCTCGGTGGTGGTCATCGGTGGGGTCTTCCTCTCAGCTCCGCAGCCGGACTTCGAACGCGTCCCGCAGCCCGTCACCGATGAAGTTGAACGCGGCGACGACCGGCACGATCGCGATGCCCGGCGGGAAGATCAGCCACCAGTAGCCGTTCTGGGTGTAGGTGATGCCGGCGGACAGCATGGAGCCCCAGTCGGCCGAGGGCGGCGGGATGCTCAGGCCGAGGAAGGCGAGGTAGCTGACGTAGAGGATGGCGTCGGCGATCTGGAACGTGCAGTTGACGATGACCGTGCCGATGGCGTTCGGCACGATGTGCCGGAAGACGGCCCGGGTGCCGCCGCCGCCCATCATCCGCATGGCCTGGACGTACTCGCGGTCGCGCAGCGAGAGGGCCTCGCCGCGCACCAGGCGGGCGGGGGAGAGCCAGGCGCACCGCCGCGATGATCACGACGAGGACGCCCTTGCCGGGCGTGATGATGGCGGCGACCACGACGAGCAGGAACATCGCGGGGATGGCGAGCGCCGCGTCCGTGATCCGCATCAGCACGGCGTCGACCCAGCCGCCGAAGTACCCGGAGACCGCGCCGTAGACGGTGCCGAAGAGGGTGGCCAGCAAGCCGGCCGCCAGGCGATCTCCAGCGAGGTCCGGCCGGCCACCATCAGGCGGCGACCATGTCGTAGCCGAGGTCGGTGGTGCCGAGGAGGTGGCCGGGGCTGCCGGGCGGGAGGTTCGCCCGCGACAGGTTGGTGTGGACCTGCTCGGTGGGGTGCAGGAGCGGGCCGAGGTAGCTGAACGCGAGCAGCAGGGCCAGGATCACCACGCCGGTCAGGGCGAGCTTGTTGCCGGTGAAGACCCGCAGGGTGCGGCGGGCGAGGGAGGGCGTGGCGCGTGCCGCCTCCTCCTGGCCGGGGGCGACGACAGGGGCGGCGGGGGTGCTCATGCCACGCTCCGTATCCGGGGGTCGAGGACGGCGTACAGGATGTCGGTGAGCAGGGAGCCGACGACGGTGGCGACGCCGATGACGAGGGTCACGCCGAGGAGGACGGGGAAGTCGGAGCCCTGCGCCGCGTTCCAGAACAGCAGCCCCATGCCGGGGTAGTTGAACATCGACTCGACGACGAGGGCGCCGCTGAACAGCGTCGGCAGGTAGAGGCCGAGGAGCGTCGCGAGCGGGATGAGCGCGTTGCGCAGGACGTGCCGCACCACGACGCGGCGGCTCGACTGGCCCTTGGCCAGCGCGGTGCGGACGTATTCCTCGGTGAGGTTGTCGAGGACCGCCGAGCGCATGTAGCGGCTGAACATCGCGATGATGGCGAAGGCCAGCGTGACCACCGGGAGCACCAACCCGGCGAGGTCGCCGAGGAGTTCACCGATCGTCTCCCCCTGTGGTGCCTCCGCCGGGAGGATCGGAATGACCTGCGCGAACAGGATGATCATGACGAGGCCGAGGAAGAACACCGGCGTCGCGTAGAGCAGGAAGGCGAGGCCCGTCAGCGCGTAGTCCGAGGCCTTGCCGCGCCGCACGGCCTGGAGCAGGCCGAGCGGGACGGCGATGGCGACGGCGAGCGCGGTGGACAGGACGGTCAGGAGCAGGGTCTTCGGCAGGCGCTGCTTCAGCAGGTCCAGGACGGGCGAGTTGAGCTTGAAGGACTCGCCGAGGTCGCCGGTGAGCAGCCGCTTCAGGTACATCGCGTACTGCGTCGGCAGCGAACGGTCGTACCCCTGCTGGTGGTTGAAGTGCTCGATCTGCTGTGGCGTGCCCTTGGGGCCGAGGATGGCGCGGGCCGGGCCGCCCGGCAGGAGGTGCAGGAGCACGAAGACGATGACGGAGACCAGGAAGAGGACGACGAGCGCCTGGAGGAAGCGTTTGACCAGAAAGCCGGTGAAGCCGGTCACTTCTCGGCTCCCTTCTTCTCGACGTGCCTCTCGATGCGCCCATCGACGTGCCTCTCGCCGTGCTTCTCGCTGTCCTTCTTGACGTCCTTCTTGACGTAGTACCAGTGCTGGGGCGCGAAGGTGACGGTCGGGTTCTGCGAGACGCCGCGCAGGTCGTTGCGGATGACCGAGACCTGGTAGGCCGGGTTGGGCATCCACATCACCGGAAGCTGCTCGGCCAGGTACTCGCCGTACTCGTGCACGGCCTTCATGTCGGGGGAGTACTGCACCGCCCGGATGACGCGGTCGGCCTTCTTGTCGCTGTAGTTGCCGAAGTTGGCGGAGGCTCCGGTGGAGAAGAGCTGCTCGCCGCTGGGGTTGAGGGGGTAGTACCAGCTGCCGGCGGTGCCGAAGAAGGACATGTCCCAATCACAGCCGGGGTCCTTCGCCGTGCAGGGCACGGAGTTGCCGAGCACGGAGTTGAGCGGCTGTTGGCGGACCGTCAGCTCAATTCCCGCCTTCGACAGCGACGACTTCAGCTCCTGCATCATGTTCGTCGTCTCGGTCGAGCCGGACTGGGAGAGCAGGGTCAGTTCGAGCGGGGTGTTCCTCCCGATGCCCTTGCCGCACTGGTTCTCGCCGGTCCCGGGGCGTACGCAGCGGGCGGTGCCGTCCTCGACGCGCCAGCCGTGCGCGGCCAGCAGGCGCCGGGCCTTGCCGACGTCGTACGGGTAGTGGTTCTTCTCCATGGCCCGGGAGAGGTACTGGCTCTTCGGCGTCACGGGCACCGGGCCGAGCGTCGGGGTCGCGCTGCCCTGCCAGATGACCTCGCTCATCGCCTTCTGGTCGACGAGGTGCTGCATGGCCTGCCGGATGTAGAGCTGGTCCATCAGCGGGCCGCCGCGCGTGGAGTTGAAGTTGTAGACGATGTACGTCGCCGCCCAGCCCTCCCACGGGTCGACGCGGTACCCCTTGGCCTCGAACTTCTCCTTCTGCGCCATCACCGACGGCGGGATGTAGCCGTAGTCGACGCCGCCGGAGCGCAGCACGTTGTACTCGGAGTCGGCCGTGGTGAACGGCTTGAAGACCACCTTGTCCAGGTGCGGGCGCTCGGACCGCGGGCCGGTGTACTTCTCGTTCGGCACGATCGTGACCTGCCCGCTGTCGCGCCAGCCCGCCAGCTTCCAGGGGCCGTTGACCGTCTGCCAGAGCGGGTCGGAGCCGTACGAGCCGAGGCTCTTCGCGTGCTTCGTGAGCCGCGCGAAGACCGCCTTGGCGCCCTCGGGCGTGCGGTCCCAGTCGCCGATCTCGCCGCCGTCGGTCCGTGCGTCCCAGGCGTGCTGGGGGAGAGCCCGCATGAGGGTGAGCTGGTTGGCGGTGAACCAGTCCGGGTTGTAGGCGCGGGTCAGGTGGAGCCGCACGGTGTGGTCGTCGAGCGTCTCGAACCGCTTGACGTTGTCCGGCATCGTGCCGACCGAATAGGCGGACCAGGTAGCCTTGTTGGGCTTGACGAGGCGGAACCAGAACTCCAGGTCGCGGGCGGTGACCGGCGTGCCGTCGGACCACGTCACGCCCTTGCGCAGCGGCACCGTCACGGTCGTGTTGCCGTCGCCGTACCTCGGCTCCAGGCCCAGTGTGCCGGGCCTGTGCGTCGTCAGCTCGCCCTTCTCCTTGTCCTGCACGGCGTCGTAGACCGGCGTGAACAGCAGGGACTGGATGCCGTAGTTGTACGAACCGCCGTAGCCCGGCGGGCTGATCGGGAAGATCCAGTTGGGCGTGGCGGCCGGTGGGAGCGCCATCGTCGCCGTGCCGCCTTCGACCGGAGTGCCACCGGTGGGACCCATGTCGATGCGGCCGCCCTCACGAACGCAGCCGGTGAGGGCGGCCGCGAGGAGGAGCAGGGCTGCCGCCGCGGACCTGAGTGAGCGCATGGCGATGGGCCTCCAAGGGGACGGGCCGGCCACCGTGCACCAGAACGACGGGGCGGCGCCCGAACGCTAGGCCGCCCCGGAAAAACAAGTCAATAGCTTCCTTCGGAATGAACGCCAAAACCCGCTGGGGGTGGCGGACTTGGTTCGGTAAGACCTAGTGTTCGGGCGGAGTTCAAAGGAACATCCCGAAGTAACGTCGCCGCATCACACCGCGGACGTACAGGGCGAGAGAACAGTGCGGGGCGGCCCGTACGACAGGTGAGCAACTGGGGGCGGCATGGCCGGAACACCACTCGGCGAACCAGGATCGGCACAGCACATCGTCCACCTGGTCTCCTCGGGGGCGGCCTCCTCACGAGCCGACCTCGTACGCGAACTCGGCCTCGCCGCCTCGACGGTCTCCCTGCGGGTGCAGGAACTCGTCGACGCCGGGCTCCTCACCGAGTCCGGCGAGGGCGCCTCCCGCGGCGGCCGCAGGCCCAGGCTGCTGCGCGTCGCCTCGCACGGAGGAGTGGCCGTCGCCGCGGACCTCGGCAGCCACCACGCGCGGCTCGGCGTCGTCGACGTCGGCGGCACCGTCAGCGATGCCGTCGACCTGCCGCACGACATCACCGCGGGCCCCGACTCCGCCGTCGACTGGCTCTGCGGCCAGGTCGACCGGCTCGTCGCCCGCCAGCGCGAGGAGGGCCGTACGGTGCGGGCGCTCGGCGTCGCCTTCCCCGGCCCCGTGCAGCCCGGCACCGGCCGCGTCCTCAGCCCCTCCCGCATGCCGGGCTGGCACCGCCACGCCCTGCGCGACGTGCTCGCCGAACGCCTCGGCCTCCCCGTCACCGTCGACAACGACGCCACGATGATGGCCAGTCGGCGAGCACCGCGTCGCCCGCCCCGAACTCGACCACCTCGTCGTCGTCAAGGCCGGGCGCGGCATCGGCAGCGGCGTCATCTCCGCCGGGCGCCCGCACGACGGTGCCAACGGCAGTGCCGGCGACATCAGCCACGTCCGCGTCGACGCCGCGGGCGACCGCCCGTGCAGCTGCGGCAACATCGGCTGCCTGGAGACCGTGGCCAGCGGCGCCGCCCTCATCCGCGAACTCGCCCTCCAGGGCGTCGAGGTGGACGGCACCAGCGGCCTGCTGCGTCTCGTCGCGGACGGCGACCCGCGGGCCACCACCCTCGTCCGCACCGCTGGACGGCACATCGGCACCGTCCTGTCCGTCGTCGTCAACTTCTTCAACCCGCAGGCCGTGGCGCTCGGCGGCGCTCTCGCCACCGCCGAGCCCCTGGTCGCCGCCGTGCGCGGCGTGCTCTACGAACGGTGCCTGCCCCTCGCCACCGCCGATCTGGAGATCACCACCACGGTCACGGGCGTCGACGCGGGCCTGCTCGGCGCGGGCCTCCACCGCGCTGCGCGAGCAACTGCCGACCACCCCCGCGGCCCACCCCGCCCCTGCCCCGGCTCCCCAGGAAGAGAGCGCACCCGCATGACGAGCACCCCCGTCAACCGCCGCCAGCGCATCGGCATCGCCCGCATCGGCATCGAGTCCTCCACGTTCTGCCCGCACCGCTCCACCACGGACGACTTCCGCCGGACCCGCGGCCAGGAACTCCTCGATCGCTACACCTGGACACGGGCGGACTCCGACCTCGCCGCCGGCGTCACATGGGTGCCGCTGCTGCACGCGACCGCGCTGCCCGGTGGCCCGGTGGAGGCGCAGTCGTACCTGACCCTCAAGGACGAACTCGTCACGCGCATCAGGGAAGCGGGCCCTCTCGACGGCCTGGTCTACGACATCCACGGCGCGATGAGCGTCGTCGGCCTCACCGACGCCGAGGCCGACCTCGCCGAAGCGGTCCGCGCGGCTCTCGACTCCGTCGGCACCCCGGACGGCACCGGGCGCCCCATGATCTCCGCCGCCATGGACCTGCACGGCAACGTCTCCCGCCGCTTCGCCGAACCCGTCGACCTGCTCACCGCCCACCGCCTCGCCCCGCACGAGGACGCCTGGGAGACCCGGGAGCGCGCCGCCCGCAACCTCGTGCGCTGCCTCCTCGACGGCACGCGCCCGCACCGTGCCTGGGTGCAGATCCCCGTCCTCCTGCCCGGCGAGAAGACCAGCACCCGCCTGGAACCCGCCACCTCCTTGTACGCCTCCCTCGCCGACATCGAACGGCTGCCCGGCATCCTGGACGCCGCGCTGTGGGTCGGCTATGCCTGGGCCGACGAGCCCCGCTGCCGGGCCGCCGTCGTCGTCACCGGAGACGACGCCGCACGCGCCGCCGCCGAGGCAGCGAAGCTCGCCCGCCGCTACTGGGACGCGCGCCGCGACTTCGCCTTCGTCGGCCCCACGGGCACCGCCGAGGAGTGCGTCGCGCGCCGTGGCCTCGGACAAGCGGCCCTTCCTGATCAGCGACTCCGGCGACAATCCGACGGCGGGCGGCGCGGGCGACCTCGCGTACATGCTCGGCAAGCTGCTCGCACACGACGCGATCCGCTCCGGGCAGGTCACCGCGGTCCACCCCGGCATCACCGACCCGGTGGCCGTCGCCCGCTGCTTCGAGGCGGGTATCGGCGCGGAAGTCACGCTGAGTGTCGGTGGCAAGGTCGACCCGCGCCACGGCGGACCGTACGAACTCACCGGCACCGTCGTCGCGTTGCAGCGCGCCACCGACCGGAAGGACCGCGCGGAGGGCGGCGCGTACGACCGCGGGGTCGACATGGCGGCCGTCCGCACCGGTGGCCTCACCGTCATCCTCGTCGAACGCCGCAAGCCGTTCCACACCCTGGCCGACTTCATGGGCCCGCGGGAGGGCGGCCTCGGCATCGACCCTCGTACGTACGACATCGTGGCCGTGAAGATCGGCTACCTGGAGCCGGAGCTGTACGACATGGCGGCCGACTGGCTGCTCGCCCTCACCCCCGGCGGAGTCGACCAGGACCTGCCGCGCCTCGGGCACCACCGGGTGGAGCGGCCGCTCTACCCCTTCGACGAGGACGCGTACGACACGGGTGCGGCCGGTGGTGAGGGGCCGGACCTGACGCCGGTCGTGCTGGCGCCGCTCGCCGGGTGAGACGGGGGTTCAGCCGCGGGAAGGGGTCTGCGAAGGTGATCCCTTCGCGCCGCCCGGCTGCCCGGTCGACCGCTCGTTCATCAGCCCGGAGCCGTCGCCCACAGTGCAAAGGAGCCCTCCGTGAAGCGTGCCGTCACCCTGTCCGCCCTCGTCTGTCTGCTGGCCGTCACCGCCGCCGCGCCCGCATCCCCCGACGCGGGCGCGCGCCCGGAACGCCACCACCCGGGGAGCCTCCTGGACGCCGTGCCGAGAAAAGGCGTCCTGAAGGTCTGCACGACCGGTGACTACGCGCCCTTCACGAAGCTGGACCCCGCGGACAAGACGTACAGCGGCGTGGACATCGAGATGGTGCGCGACCTCGCCAAGAGCCTCGGCGCCAAGCCGAAGTTCACCGCGACGACGTGGGCGAACCTCACCGAGGACGTCGCCGCGCGCCGCTGCGACATCGGGGTCGGCGGCGTCTCGATCACGCTGCGCGCGCCCGCCAGGTCTATTTCAGTGAACCCACGCGCGAGGACGGCAAGACGCCGATCGTGCGCTGCGCGGACAAGGACAGGTTCGGCGCGGGCACGCTGAAGGACGTCGACAAGGCGGGCGTGCGGGTCGTCGTCAACCCCGGCGGCACGAACGAGGAGTTCGCCAGGGCGAACATCAAGCACGCGACGCTCAGGCTTCACCCGGAGAACACCACGATCTTCCAGGAGATCATCGACGGGCGGGCGGACGTCATGATGACGGACGCGAGCGAGACGCTCTACCAGTCGAAGATCCACCCCGAACTCTGCGCCCTCCACCCCGACAAGCCCTTCACCTTCTCCGAGAAGGCGTACGCGATGCCGCGCGGCGACGAGGAGTTCAAGGAGTACGTGGATCAGTTCGTGCACCTCGCGAAGCACGACGGGACGTACGCGAAGTACGAGGACCAGTGGATGAGGTGAGCCGCGGCAAGCGGTGAGGACCGGGCCGTGAGGCGGCCGAGCGGCGAGGTCAGCGTAGTTGCGCGTCGACCTTGACGCCCGCGGCGGCGTGCCGCCGGGCGGTCCTGCGCGTCTCCCCGCGCAGGACCGCACGTTCCTCCTCGCAGGTGCCGCCCCACACACCGGCCGCCTGGCCGGTCCTGAGCGCCCACGACAGACACTCGCGTCGTACCGGGCAGCGGGCGCAGACGCTTTTGGCGGTGGCGAGATCCCTCAACGCTGGGCCTGTCGTACCGACGGGAAAGAAGAGTTCCGGGTCCTCGTCGACGCAGGCAGCCCTTTGCAACCATTCCATGGCCGCCCGGGTGCCCCTGGGACCGGAACGGAAACTACCGGTTGGCCCACGCCGCCCGCGCCCCGTTTGGCGGGGGCGGCACGGGGGACCCGGACACCATGACCGTCCACAAGAACGCCGTGCTCGTACTGGACTGTTCGGAGCCCGAGGCTCTGGCCGAGTTCTATGCCGGACTCCTCGGCGCGGAGGTCCGGTTGAGCAAGGACCCCGACTACGTGGAGATCACGAACGAGGCCGGGGTCTGCCTCGCCGTGCACCGGGAGCGCGACTACATCCCGCCGAGCTGGCCCCGCCCGGAGGACTCGCAGCAGGCGCACCTGAGGATCATGGTCGCCCGGCACGACATGGACGAGGCGGAGCGGGAGGCGGTGGGCCTCGGGGCGCGCCCGGTGGAGGCCAAGAACAACAGCGGGCCGCGGGACACGCGCACGTACTCCGACCCGGCGGGTCACTCCTTCACGCTGGCGGCCATCCCCGAGTGACCCAAGCGGTGAACGGTCACTCGCCGAGACGTCCCCCGGTGGCGCGGGTGCCAAGCGGGTGTTCAGACGGACCGGTGGTATTGCTCGGGCACGTGCACCTCGGCGCCCAGCTCGCGTCCCGCCCGCCGTGCCCATGACGGGTCCCGCAGCAGTTCCCGCCCCAACAGGACGGCGTCCGCCTCGCCGTTGGCGACGATCTTCTCGGCCTGCTCCACCTCGGTGATCAGACCGACGGCCGCGACCGGCAGCGCCGTCTCGGCCTTCACCCGCGCGGCGAACGGCACCTGGTAGCCGGGCCCGACGGGTATGCGCACGCCCGCCGCGTTGCCGCCCGTGGAGACGTCGAGCAGGTCGACGCCGTGCTCCTTCAGCTCGGAGGCGAAGCGGACGGTGTCGTCGGCCGTCCAGCCCGCGTCGTCGAGCCAGTCGGTGGCCGAGATGCGGAAGAACAGCGGCTTGTCCTCGGGCCACACGGCACGCATGGCGTCGACCACTTCGAGGGCGAAGCGCGTGCGGTTCTCGTACGAACCGCCGTACGCGTCGGTGCGCTTGTTGCTGTGCGGGGAGAGGAACTCGCCGATCAGATAGCCGTGCGCGCCGTGGATCTCGGCGACATCGAAGCCGGCGGCCACCGCGCGCCGCGCTGCGTCGGCGAACTGGCCGACGATCTCGCGGATCTGCTCGACGGACAGCTCGGCCGGCACCGGGTGGCGCTCGTCGAAGGCGACGGGGCTCGGCGCGACGCTCTGCCAGCCGTGCTCCTGGGGACCGACCGGGGCGCGCCCTTCCAGGGGCGGTCGGTCGACGCCTTGCGTCCGGCGTGCCCGATCTGGATGCCGGGGACGGTGCCCTGGCTCTTGAGGAACGCCGTGATCCGGCGGAACGCCTCGACCTGGGTGTCGTTCCAGATGCCCAGGTCGTAAGGGCTGATGCGGCCCTCGGGGCTGACGGCGGTGGCCTCGACGATGATCAGGCCCGTGCCGCCGGTGGCCCGCGCCGCGTAGTGCGTGAAGTGCCAGTCCTGGGGGGCGCCCGTCTGGGGGCCCTCCGGCGGCGCCGAGTACTGGCACATCGGCGGCATCCAGACCCGGTTCGGGATCGTCAGGGATCGCAGGGTGTACGGCTCGAACAGCGCGCTCACGGCGGCTCCATTCCTCGCGGCTGGTGTACTCGTCGTACGATAGTCCTCGTAGTACGGTGTCTGTCAAACTACGGTGGTTCTCGTACAATGACGCGAGAGGTCGGGCGCGAGAGGTCAAGCGCCGGAGATCAGGTGCCAGAGACCTGGCGCGAGAGAACGCCAGGGCGCGAAGGAACACCGGACGAAGGGGAGCCGTCATGACGACCGCCACCACGAGCGGCAGGACGCTCGCCCACCCCGAGCCGGCCGACATCCGACTGGAGGCGGTGCTGCACGCCCTCGCCGACCCCATGCGGATGCGGGTGGTCCGGGAGCTCGCCCGGGAGGACGGCGCCGAACTCTCCTGCTCGTACTTCGCCCTGCCCGTCACCAAGTCGACGAGCACGCACCACTTCCGGGTGCTGCGCGAGAGCGGCGTGATCCGGCAGATCTACCGCGGCACGGCCAAGCTGAGCGTGCTGCGCCGCGCGACCTGGACACGCTCTTCCCCGGCCTCCTCGACAGCGTCCTCGCCGCCGCCACCCGCGAGGCGGAACGGCTCGGCGCGGACACCTGACCGCGACGCCCAGGCCCCCCGGACCGCCGCCCCGCCTACTGCCCCGCGCCCTGCGCCGCCCGCCGCAGCCCCGCCCAGTCCGGGATCTTCACCACGCCCCGCCCGAGCGAACGCCCCAGCTCCGCCTCCGCACGCTCGATCGCCAGCCACCCCGGCCACTCCACCGGCCGCAGCCCCGCCGCGCGCAGCCCGGCAGCGGATCTCCCGGAAGCTCCTTCCGTACGAGAGCGGGGGCGTCGTCGAGCAGTGACCGCACCGTCTCCTTGGCGCACGGGCGGTTCGTGCCGATGACGCCGGTCGGGCCCCGCTTGATCCACCCGGCGACGTACTCGCCCGGCGAGGGCACCCCGTCGCGCAGCACCCGCCCGGCCGCGTGCGGCACCGTGCCGCGCTCGGGGTCGAACGGCAGCCCGTCGAGCGGCACCCCGCGGTAGCCGACCGAGCGCAGGACCAGCTGGGCCGGGATCTCCTCGTACCGCCCCGAACCCGCCACCCCGCCCCGGCCGTCCGGCAACGTGCGCTCGAACCGCGCCCCGGCGACACGGCCCGTGGCTCCCGCCGTCAGGGCGACCGGGCGCAGGAAGAACCGCAGCCGGATGCGCCGGGGGAGGCCCCGCGCGGGCACGCTCGGCCCAGCCGCGCAGCACCTCGACGTTGCGGCGGCTCGCGGCGGGCAGACCCGAGGGGTCGACGTACGCGGGGTCGAGCGCCAACTCCGCCGGGTCCACGAGGACTTCGGTGTCCGGGAGCGAGCCCAGCTCCCGCAGCTCCTTGGTGGTGAACCGGGCCTGCGAGGGCCCGCGCCGCCCCACCATGTGCACCTCGCGCACCCGGCTCCCCGCGAGCACGCCGAGCGCGGCGTCCGGCATGTCGGTGGGCAGCAGTTCGGTGACGCCGCGCGCCAGGATGCGGGCGACGTCCACCGCGACGTTGCCCACGCCGATGACGACGGCCGACTCCACGCCCCGTACGAAACCGTCCTGTTCGAAACCGTCCGTCAGTACGTCGGGATGCGCGCTGTACCAGGAGACGAACTCGGTCGCCGAGTGACTGCCCGGCAGCTCCTCGCCCGGCACCCCGAGCCTGCGGTCCGCCGCCGCGCCGACGCAGTAGACCACCGCGTGGTACAGGCCGAGGAGCCGGGCCGGGGGGCAGCGCGCCGGGGCCGATCTCGACGGCCCCGAGGAAGCGGACCCGCTCGTGTTCGAGGACCGTACGCAGGCTGGACTGGAGGGACTTGATCTTCTCGTGGTCCGGCGCGACGCCGTAGCGCACGAGGCCGTACGGGCAGGGGAGCCGGTCGAGTACGTCGACCCGCACCCCCGGCACCTGGTCCTGCTGGACGAGGGACTGCGCGGCGTACACCCCGCTGGGACCCGAACCTACGACGGCGACGTGCAGCACGGTGGTGCTCCCTCCGCGAGGTGACCCCGACGGTTTCAGGATCGCACTCGCGGTGCCCGCTGTCAGGAGCGTGGGCCGAGGGGGAGGCGCGCGGGTACCAGGGGCGTGGCCCTCCGCGAGGCTCAGCCCATCTGCCGCATCCGGCCGATCTCGCTCGTCTGCTGCGCCACGACGTCGTTCGCCATCTCCTCGACCTGGATGTTGTTGCCCTCGGACAGGACCTCCGTGGCCATCGTGACGGCCCCGCTGTGGTGCGTGATCATCAGCTTGAGGAAGAGCTGGTCGAACGCCTTGCCCTTCGCGGCCCGCAACTGCTTGAGCTGCGCTTTCGTGGCCATCCCCGGCATCGTCGCGTGGTCGTGCCCGGCGTGCTCGTGCCCGGCGCCCTCGCGCGGTCCGCCGTGGCTCTTCAGCCAGCGCTTCATGGCGCCGATCTCCGGCCGCTGCGCGGCGCTGATGCGGGAGGCGAGCCGCTTCACCTTCTGCGAGGCGGCCCGTTTCGGGGCGAGCGCGCTCATCGTCAGTGCCTGGCCGTGGTGCGTGATCATCATCTGCGTGTAGGTGAAGTCGGCCGCGTTGGGGGTGTCGTCGTCGCCTCTGCGCTCGGCCGCCTCCTTCGCCGACATCGTCTCCGCCGCCTCGCCCGGTTTGCCGGGGACGATCACGGAGGGGCCCTCCGACACCTCGCGCCCGGCGTCGTCGGACGCCGAACCGCCGCCGGAGTCGCAGGCGCCGAGTGCGAGAACGGCGGCCGTCATGAGTGCGGTGAGGGTGGGTGTACGACGGTTGGGCAGCACAGCGACCTCCTGCGACACACGGGCGAGTTGGGTCCGTACCAGCACGGAGGGAGCACCGGCGCGCGGCGGCTTTCGGAATGAACGACCTGTTGCCCCCTATTGATCTGTGCATGATGAGCACGATACTGCGGGTGTCCGTGAACCGTTCAACTGTGAACGGCGACAAGGGAGGACACAGTGACCCTGTTGCACACATCCCGAACTCGACGCAGACGCCTGGGCCTTGGCGCCGCGGCGGCCGGACTCCTCGCCGCGCTGCTGACCGCGGCGCCCGCGGGAGCCACACCCGACCCCGGTGACACGCCCGCCGCTCCGAAGAGTGTCTCCAAGAGCGACGCCGAGAAGGCCCGGAAAGCCATTGAGCGCGGCGAGATACCGGCGCCGGGCGAGGTGGTCCACTCGGCCAACATCGAACACGTGGCCAACGTCCCCAAGGACGCCCTGCCCGGCACGAACACGGACATCGCCTTCCAGGGGAAGTACGCGTTCGCCGGCAACTACGACGGCTTCCGCATCTTCGACATCAGTGACCCGCAAAAGCCGCGGACGGTGTCGCAGGTCCTGTGCCCGGGAGGCCAGAACGACATCTCCGTCTCGGGGGACCTGCTCTTCCTGTCCACCGACTCCTCGCGGAGCGACAACTCCTGCAGCAGCACCTCGCAGCCCGCCACGGAGAAGTCCTCCTGGGAGGGCATGAAGGTCTTCGACATCAGCGACAAGGCGAACCCCCGGTACGTCTCGGCCGTCGAGACGGCCTGCGGCTCCCACACGCACACGCTGGTGCCGGAACGGCGCAACGTCTACGTGTACGTCTCCTCGTACTCCCCGAGCGCGAGTTTCCCCGACTGCCAGCCGCCGCACGACGGGATCTCGATCATCAAGGTGCCGCGCAAGGCCCCGGAGAAGGCCGCGGTCATCGACTTCCCCGTGCTCTTCCCCGGTGAGGGCCCCGACGGCGGCGCAACCCGGGCGGGCCCACCAACCCCGGCGTTTCCAAGACCACCGGCTGCCACGACATCACCGTGCTGCCCTCCGAGGATCTCGCCGCGGGCGCGTGCATGGGCGACGGCATCCTCTTCTCCATCGAGGACCCGGAGAAGCCGAGGATCATCGACCAGGTGCAGGACAACGAGAACTTCGCGTTCTGGCACTCGGCGACCTTCAACCAGAAGGCCGACAAGGTCGTCTTCACCGACGAGCTGGGCGGCGGCTCCGGCGCCACCTGTGACGAGGCCACCGGGCCCGAGCGCGGCGCCAACGGCATCTACGACATCAGGGGCAAGGGGGACAAGCGCAAGCTGGTCTTCAAGAGCTACTTCAAGATCCCGCGCCACCAGGCCACCACCGAGAACTGCGTGGCCCACAACGGCTCGCTGATCCCCGTCAGGGGCAAGGACCTCATGGTCCAGGCCTGGTACCAGGGCGGTGTCTCCGTCTGGGACTTCACCGACTCGACCAGGCCCAAGGAGATCGGGTACTTCGAGCGCGGCCCGCACACCACCGATAAGATCACGACGGCCGGCTCCTGGTCGGCGTACTACTACAACGGCCTGGTCTACTCCAACGACATGGCCAAGGGCCTCGACGTCCTGAAGATCAACGACAAGCGGACCCAGCCCGCGCGGCGGGTCCACCTGGGCGAGCTGAACGTCCAGACGCAGCCCGACTACTTCGACCGACGCGACTGAGAGGTCCCGGGCAGCCGGCACACCGGCGCCGACGGTGTCCCGTCGGGCGGCATGCCGCTCGGCGGGACACCCAGCTCCCAGGCCAGGTCGTACCGCTGGAAGAGCTCGGCCCGCAGCGTCGCCTGTGGCATCGGCGCGCCCGGGATGAGCAGGGCGAACACCGCGCCCATCAGCAGGGCGCGCAGCAGGGGGTAGTCCTGGTCGACGTCGCACGATCCGTACCGGGCCACGGTGTCGCGCAGCAGTTCGGCGAGACGCTGCTGCTCGGGACACTGCACGAACCCCTCCGCCTGGAGGATGCCCGCCATGTGCGTACGCATGAGCAGCGGTTCGTCGCGGGCCAGGCCGAGGATCGCGTCGATGGCCCGCGCCAGCCGCTCCGCGCCAGCTGTCTCCCCGGTGGGGCTCGGCTCCCGCTCCAGGGCGGCCGCCAGGGTGCGGTGCATCAGCCGGTGCACGGCCGACTGGAGGAGCTGGCGCTTACCGGGGAAGTAGTACGAGACCAGGCCGCGGGCGGCGCCCGCCCGGTCGGCGATGTCGCCGAGGGTCGTGGCTTCGTAGCCGCGCTCGGCCACCAGCTCCACCGTGGCCTGCAACAACCGCTCGCGGGAACGCCTGCGCAGCTCTTCATTGACCGATGGGCTGCGCGGGGACATTCTGTAACTCCTGCGTTGACTGGCTCTGAGCCAATATACTCAGTGGGACCGGTGACGGGGCCTTCATGCGGTCCCGTACGGGCCGGGCCGGCCTGGGGCAGGCAACACCGCGGGGGAGTGTTGCCTGCTCACAGGTGGCTCATGCGGCTCGTCGAGCAGGCCGAGCACGGGCCGCAGCGCCGCCGGGCGCCGGTCGGCCGGCAGATGGTCGACGAAGTGCACCGCGCACCCGAGGTCCGCCGCGCCGCCGTCGGCCCGCCGGTCGTCGCCGACCATCAGGGCGTCGCGGGGGTCGGTCCCGAGCGACTCCAGGGCCACCGCGAACAGGCGCGGGTCGGGCTTCTGGACGCCGTGTTCGTAGGACAGGGCATACGTGTCGACGTACGGGTCGAGGCCGTGGGCACGGAAGACGGGCCGCAGGTCCCATCCGATGTTGCTGACCACCCCGACCTTGACGCCCCGCTCGCGCAGCCCGGCGAGCACCTCCGCCGCGTCGTCGTAGGGACGCCACGCCTGGGGGCTCATGTGCCGTGCGTACAACGCGTCGTACAACCGTGGATCGGGCAAGGACACCTCGCGGGCCAGCCCGGTGTACGCGGCGCGGTGCAGCTCGGCGGAGTGATCGCGGACGGCCCACAGCTCGGCGAGGTGCGCGGGCACGGCAACGGGTGAGACACCGCCCGGCAGCGCGCCCGCCCGCTCCAGGGCGTCGGCGGCCCGCGCCGACTCCAGGTCGCCGAGCGGCACTTCGAGGTCGTCGAGCGCGGCACGCGGCCAGGCCTCGGTGGGTTCGACGCGGAACAACGTTCCGGAGAAATCGAAGAGGACGCCCTTGATCGTCATGGCCCGGAATCCTCCGGGAGCGGGCGAGGGGCGGTCAAGTGCCGCTGGGGGCGGCGGTGCCGGGAGTGGCTTGATGGCGATCCAGGGGCTGTGGGGGCGTGCCCTCAGGGGCGGGCCAGGTGCCTGACGGGGGGCGAGGGCGGCGGCGGGTGGCCGTCGGCGCGGGGTGGCGGCCCGGCCATGGCCCCCGGATCGGCGGGGTCTACGCGGTGATCCGCGGTCGGCGGGCGGGTACAGCGGACGTCACCGTGCCGTGCGGCGGCATCAGCCGAGACGTCCGGCTGGGTGAGGCCCGGGCGTCACGTGGGTTCCTGCCCCGCCCGGCTGCCGGGTCCGCGCTGGTACGTCATGACGGCCAGCGCACCGTCAGCGCGGCGAGCCAGCCAGCCGCCGAGGACGTCCGTGGTCCAGTGCACGCCCAGCCAGACCCGGGTCAGGCCCACGCCCGCCACGGAGAGCGCCGCGAGGGCCACGGCCGCCCGCCACGGCGCCCGGCCCACGCCGTACAGCCGCAGCAGCCACAGCAGCAGGCCGCAGACGACCGCGGCCGTCATCGCGTGGCCCGAGGGGAACGCCGCGTAGTGCGCGGAGTCCACCGGGTCCGACCACACCGGGCGGGGCCGGTCCACCGCCGCCTTCAGCGACTGCTGCACCACGGAGGCCAGCAGGCAGGTCCCCGCGAGCCAGAGCGCGAGCCGCCCGGCGCCGCGCACGGCCAGCCAGACCACCACCACCGCGCACAGCGCGCGCATCGTCCAGGGGTCCCACACCCAGTCGGTGAGGACGCGGCTCGCCCGGGTGACGCCCGGGTCGGCCACCGCCCAGCGGTGCGTGGTCCGCGCGATGCCCTTGTCCAGCGACATCAGCGGCCCCCACTCCAGCTCCACCAGGACGAGGAGCAGCAACGAGGGGATGCCGAACAGGACGGCGGCGAGCGCGCCCGGTGGGCGGCCGGTCGGGTCGGGGAGTCCAGTGGCGCGGGGTACATGTGGCGATCCTCGCTGACGGAGTGGTCCTGAGGCGATCTCGGAACGCCTGCCCCGGCTGCCACGGGGTACGCGCCGCTGCCGCGGAGCCGTGCCCGGTGGCCGGGGCGGGGTCAGCGCCGTCCGGGTGCCGCGTCCGCCGCGCGTTCCGTGCAGTGCGGGCAGCGTTCGCGGCCGTCCCACGCGGACCAGCCGAAGTCGGCCGGGGTGAGGGCGTGGCCGTCCAGCTCGTCGCGCACGGCCTTGCGGTAGGCCCAGACGGCGTCCAGGTACGGGTGGTAGATGTCGTGGAACGCGGGGGTCGAGATGCCGGCGCCCGAGGCGACCACCTTGCGCAGGGCGCGGAGGCGTTCGAACATGGTCTGGCCCGTGCCCGCGACGCGGCTGCTGGCGCCGAGGAAGAGGCGCTCGCGCACCTCGTAGACGCGGGCGTTCGTCAGCGCCGAGCGGCTCGCTTCCTCCAGGTCGGTCGCCCCGGCACCGTGCTGCGCGAGGCGGCGCAGCTCGGTGTGGGCCTCGCCCGCCGCCGTGATGAACTCCGTGTAGACGTCCCGGCGGCGCGCCTGGAGGGAGCGGCGGTGTTCCTGGCGGGTGCGCAGGCGGTCGGCCAGGACCGTGCCCGCTATCGCGATCAGACCGCCGCCCAGTGTGGCGACCAGCGTTCCCCACTCCATGCCGTGCTGCCCCCGTCCGTGGGCCGGAAGGACGTGCCCCCGGCGCCGTTCCGTCCCCCGGATCATGCCCGATGGCCGGGGCGGACCGGCGGGCCGCGCAGCGAGGAGCCCCCCCCCGGCGCTGTCGGCGTCAGGCGGGCGAACGCCTTCTCGGTACGCCGTCACCGCGTCCGCTCAAGGGGATCAGCGTCTCCAGGTGCGCGCCGCTGACCCATGAGCCCAGCAGGTCCCGGTGCAGGGCGACGATGTCCTGCCGTACCGCCAGGCCCAGCGCGGCCTTCGTGAACGTACGGCAGGTGGTGACGAACAGGGCGACGTCCGCGTGGTGCTCGGGGCGTGCGGTGCCGACGAACTTCTGCATGTCCTGCGAGGGCACGCTGCGGTGCGGGGCGTACTTCTTGCACTGGACGACGAGTCTGCGGCCGTCGGGGAGGCAGCCGACGACATCGGCGCCCAGGTCGCCGCTCCTGCCGCTGACGACGACCTGCGTGCAGCCGTCCCGGCGGCACAGCTCGGCGACGTAGCTCTCGAAGTCCTGCCAGGAGAGCGCGTCGACCTCCGCCATCGACAACTCCCTCGCCCTGGCCGCCTCCTCCGCCCGCCACCGCCGGTCCCGCGCGACCGCGAGACGGTGCGCGCGCCACAGCCCCCACCCGGCCGCCCCCGCCCGCCGCGACGGCGAGCACCGCCACGAGGACGGGCCAC